>JASFYQ010000041.1:0-25287 GCA_045047105.1 Pseudomonadota bacterium
ATGCTAATCACAAAAAAATGAAACAGGCAATTCGTCGCTTTGGAAAAGAGTTAAATAATAAAAATTCGGTGGGATTATTCTTTTTTGCAGGACATGGTTTACAGATTAATAATAGTAACTATTTATTGCCTATTGGTGCTGAAATAGAAGATGAAGCCGATGTTGAGTTTGAAGCAATTAATGCGAGTCGTGTATTGAGTAAAATGTCTCTGGCTGATAATGGTCTGAACTTAATGATCCTTGATGCCTGTCGTAATAATCCTTTCTCCCGTGGTTTTCGCAGTAGTTCAAGAGGGCTGACCTTTATGCGTCCTGCCAGCGGTTCGTTGATTTTATATGCCACTGAACCTGGCAATGTAGCAGCAGATGGTAGTGGACGGAATGGTTTATTTACTGAAAAATTACTGGCCAGTATGGATACTAAAGGTCTGAACGTAGAAGAGATGTTTAAGCAGACAGCAATCGAAGTAAGTAAAGCATCTGAAAAAAAACAGGTACCATGGTCAGAAGGCGTAATCCTGGGTAATTTTTATTTTAATGGAAATGTTTTTAATAATACCATTGCTCCTGCAGCAAAACTTCAAGAGATAAATCAGGTCGCTAATTTTATGGGCAGTCAGGAAAATATTTTTTGGAGCAGTGTGGATAAAAATCCCTCTATAGATGCCTATAACATTTATTTAGAACAATATCCGAAAGGCCATTATAAAAGTCTGGCTTTGATTAAAATCAGACAATTATCTGCTTTTACGGATAGTAAGCCGAAGCTAGCAGCAGAACCTGAACAGATAAAATCTACTAGCATTGTTCCCGTTAAAACTGCTCTGATCACGACTACTCCAATTACAACAGCCACTTCAATAGCTGATAAAATAATAGATAAGCCACAAGAGACTGATGCAGAACTGCAATATGAGCTGAGCCAATTAATTAACAAAGCGCACCAAAGTGAAAAATCGCTGCGTTTGACCAGTCCTAAAAACTCCAGTGCTATGCATTATTATTCTCAGGTTTTAGCCTTATCTGCAAATCATCCAGAAGCATTACAGGGCATTGATAGTATTTTTAATAAATATATTTCATGGAGTAAAACTTCCATTGATAAAGAGAATTTTAATAAGGCTAAACGCTATTTAAATCGGGCATTAAAAATTAAGCCCGAGTCAAAAACTGCACAGGCAATGCTAACGGATTTAGAACAACAGAGTAGCTCGCAGGAAACAGAAAATAATATCTCTATAAGGCTTAAAACCCGAGCGGTTACTATTGCAATGCCCGCAGACGGAAAGTTTAATGGCAAGAGAAATCCTGGTTCGGGTAAAAAAACCATAAAGGTTTTATCTAAAATACTCTCTTCCTATTTTCAAACCGTAAAACTCTCTCAAAAACCAAAATCTAAACGTAGTAATGTGCTTGCAGCAAGGAAGCAGCAGTCAACGGTGTTAGTTATTCCAGAAATATTGCACTGGGAAGACAGGAATACCTTCTGGTCGGGAAAGCCAGATAAAATAACTATTAAACTTCGAATTATCCATGTAAAAACGGGGAAAACTTTAACAACTAAAACTTTTAAACTCAGTAGTGAGTGGTCAATTAATTCATCAACGAATAAACCTGAACAACTTTTAATTGAGCCAGTGAAAAAATATTTTGCAAGTCTGGTTCAGCAGTTTAAGGGCTGATAAATATCATTGCTGGGCTAAGTTCTTAATTGCTTTTTAGGTTTAATATCTGTTCAATTTTTAACTCTGATATTTCACCCCCATAGCCCAGCATTTTTATACTTTTAATGTGCTGCTCTAGCGTACGAATAGATATGGATTGTAAGTGCTTTTGTTCAAGCTCTATGTTCTTATTAAGATTTATGGGTACCAGTTTTAACTCCCAGTCCCCCTTCGCTTGATTGCTAGACTCTTTATGTGCAATGGTAATTTTATAATTTTCCCTTAAAAACTGAGCATCGCCACTTAATAATGCTTTAAGTAAATCAATAAACTGTTTTAATTGAGGATAATCTTCAATATTAAGTTGTGTGCCAGTTTTGCTATTGGAGCTATTTTTTGTTTGGTAAATAGTTAGGCTATTATTATTTATTTCATAGCGAATATTTTCAGGATTAAGCACCTGTTTAATTATAATATCAGGTTGTATAAATTGAATTTCACCGCTTGAAATTTGTGCTTTTTTAAAGAAAAAAGAAGTTCTTATTTCTGTGTAACTAAAGTGAATAGATGAAATTTTAGTAAAGGGAAAAAGCAATTTTTCCAGTTCAGTATTTGCTGAACAGATTAATGGATTTAGGCTGATAGGAAAGTATAAAAGTAGTAAGAGTATTCTATTGTGTTTCAACATCATCCTTCCAGAAGTCATAAAAATTATACCAGTTATAGGGACTGTCCTTACAATGTTGTTCAAGAATAGAGGCATACTTTTGCATATACGCAGTTAAGCTTGCTTGCCTGGAGTCTCTGGGTAACTCAATGCGGTCACTAAAATGATGGAAATAAACATCGTATTTATTGTTTTTTGTATGTATAGCAAAACAGAGAATAACGGGTGCTTTTATCAGGCTGGCTACAACTAATGGGCCACTGGGGAAGTTGGTAGCTTGATTAAAAAAATTACACTGTACTATTCGCCCATCGGCTTCAACCCGATCGGCAAGAATGCCTGCTAAATTTCCTTGTTGCACAAATTCTTTAAGATATAACATGGACTCAGGACTGCCAATATTAATTACTTCGTCTTTTAATGAGGGATTAAGTTTTTCAAAAACCTGATTTATTTTTTGCTGATTATGGTTATTCATAACGGCTTTAATTTTAATATCAGAATATTTGGATGAAAAAATGCGTAATAAATCAAAGTTTCCCAGATGAGAGCCTAATAAAATAATGCCTTTATTTTTTTTAATCAGTTGCTCTAAAATTTCATCTCCATGTAATCGCACATCAAATGACTGGGTTTTTCCACTGAGCAAATAAACTCTATCCAGCAACATATTTGCAAAACTATAATAATGCAGGAAAATATCCAGCAAACCAGGTTTTCTGGCTAAACTGCGGCTTAGATATTTTTTTGAAAAACGGGTAGTAGAAGAAAACAGAATAAAATAACTGACAATGGGATATAGAAACAAACGTCCGATGGTTCGACCAAGGTGTAAAATAATCCAGGTAATTAATTCAATTAACCATAAACTGCCACGATCGGGTGTTTTTTTCCATGTTTGTGAGGATGAGTCTTTAGCCATGGAATAAACGCCCTTTGCATATAATTTGGCCAGATAGTGTGCTAATAATAAATTCAACTTTGCTTAAATTATTATTAATTTGCTGTGTAGTTGTTTTAGGGGGATAACTTTTGGTGGGTGGTTTAAGCTGAGTAAATTGGATATTACATTTTACATCAGCTAACAATTTATGTGTAAATTTTGAATAATCAAAGCCCTGGATAGTTGTTTTATTAAATTTTTTCCATTGCAATATTACCTGTTCAAGAATTATTGCGCCCGGAACTACAGGGTTTCCATCAAAATGCCCAGCAAAACAGGGATGGGAATGTTCTATATTAAAATGATATTGAAGCTCTTGCATGGTATATTCTCATGGTACTTGATGCGCTTGCTTAAAAACTCAACTTTGTTTAGGTATTGTGAATAGGAACAGGATATTCAGTGATTTATTTCTTGAGTTTATAATAGAGATTTTTAATATCTTTGTACATCATCTTTCCCGTTTTATTTCTCGGTAATTGTTTAATACAATAATAATGCCGAGGTAGAAAAACGCTATCCATTCTGTTTTGTAAATATTTTTTTAATTCTTTAATAGTTACCTGACTGTCTACTTGAGTATGATCTAAAACAATAAAAATAACTAATCGCTGATGTGGATCATCACTGGCCTCTGGTTGATAAAAGCAGCCGTCCATTAGCAGATCGGAGCTTAATAAGTGGTGATTTAAATAAGCAAGAGAGGTTCTTTTTCCTGCCAGATTAATAATATCTGCTTTTCTTCCATTTAGCAGAAATTTATTATCTTTAACATCACTAATATAATCGTTGAGTATAAAGCTCTGTATGGAGCGTTTGGTCTGAATATAATATTGCTTATTGACTGCCTGTTTTATTTTAATATCAGCAAGACATAGCCACTGTTGAGAGTGTGCTGGCTGACGCATGGCGATAATTCCCACCTCGGTACAGCCATATACTTCTGCAAGGCTGGTTTGTTGTGTTGTTTCAAATTCTTTTGCTGTTTTACAATCAAGTGGGGCAGTAGCAGATATTGTAGTCTGTAAAAAAGGTAATTTTTGCTGTGTTTTTAAACAGGCACGAAGGTGGATAGGTGTGGTAATTAATAGGCTTGGTTTAGTCTGCTGGCTTAGAATACTTTCTATATCCGCAGGATAAAAAGGACGCTGCTCATAAAGACCCAGGCCATTAACCAGAGGCATTATTATTGAAGTTTCCAGCCCATACATATGCTGTGCTGGCACAGTGGCTAAAACCATGGGATTATTTTGTATATCTATCAGCTTTACCATTTGCCTGGCAACTGCTATAAAATCGCTCCATTTTTTTATAAAGGGTTTAGGCTCTCCTGTGCTTCCAGAAGTAAAAATAATAATCCGCCCCTTATCAATACAAGAACTATTAAGAAATTGCTCCAGTTGTTTGGCTGTTTCGGGTTTATTATTTTTCTGGTTTTTTTCTTTTAAGAGAATTTTTATATCAATAAAATTACTTTTATTACTATGGCTCTTATCTGCTTTTGAATCATTTAATAAAAGAATATCCTGATATTTTTGTTCTAAATAATCCAGGGTATAAGAAGCAATATTGGAGGGGAATAGGTGTATAGAATTACGTTTTATTGCAACTAATAAACCCAGTAAAAAATAATATCTATTTTCATAAAGGTTAAGCAGGTATTTATGTTGGGGAAGATTGTTATCAAGATATATCACATCGCTTATAATTTGTTGTAAGGTAATCGCTCTATTTTGCTGATAAACAACAATACCCTGAAGTGATTTATAAGCTAATATGGTTTGTAATTTAAAACTCATGGTGAAATTATTTTTCTTTTTTTAATAATTGTTGGTGGTCAATAAGAATTAGTTGCTTAATAAAAATGAGTGGAGAATTCCATTGCTTAAAATAACAACTGCGAAACAACCATTCAAGAGACATAAATACCAATAAAATAAGGTAATTAATAAAATTTGTAAATAATGACCAAATTTCTAGTGGTGCATAAAAACTCAGTAATAGGATTTCAACTAACATTAAACTCAGTAATAGAACCCAAACCCAGGTTAATATATGAGTATAGCTAATTCTCCGAGGATCGTAATGTGCTGGTTGTTTTATTTGCTCCTCGGTAAGGTAATAAAATTGGGTAATAAGGGGAATATAACCTGTACTTATTGAGAGAGCAAAAGGGTAGAGAATAACTAAAGTAATGAGTATAGGAGGAAGGTATAACAGACTATAGTTTTTTACAAAAACGGAGGTTATGGCTAAAATAATTAGCCCAATAAAAACTAAAAGTTTGGCGTTAAACCATGATTGTTTTTTTTTATGGTTACTGCTTAAGGGAAAAAATAATAAATAAAATAAAATGGGCAGTACGCAACTGACCCAATGGGTTAGTTCTAAGTAAATACTAATATGGACTAAAAAGGGGTAGAAAAAAAATTGTAGACGCTTTAAAAACGGTATTATATTATCCCCAGCTAAGTTGTTGCTGTTTGTGATTTAATATAGTCCGCCAGTGAATTTAAGGAGCGAAATATTTTACGATTATTGGCATCATCTGAACGCAGTTGAAAACTGTATTTATTGCTTATTGCCATAGCTAACTCAAGAGCATCAATAGAATCCAGGCCTAAGCCTTCACCAAATAAATAATCCTTTGGATCAATTTCCGTAACTTCAATATCCAGATTTAAAGTTTCTACTATTAATTCCCCGATCTGGTATTCTAATTCTGATAATTCCAATGCTCTTCCTTTTTTATTTTAGTCAGTAAATACTATATAGTATATTATTATACCCCTGTTATGGATCAGCTTAAATATTTTTTATGTTTTCATTAAAAACAAAAGAACAGAGTAAGGCAATTGGGTGGAATGGAGTGATCACCTTTATTTTTTCTAATCTGGTAATTTTATTCAGTTTGGGAATTTCTTTGTTATGGAGTCTGATAAAAGTTCTTTTAATGGCTAAATTATCAACAATCGAGCCGAGAAGTACGGATTTTAAATTTATTTTAGTTGCAGGAATAAAACTAGAAAATAATAAACCCGGTAGTGATTTTATATTAAGGCTTAAACGTGCCTTAGTTTTATTTAATAATAACCCACAGCAGCTTTTGATTTTAGGAGGGGTTACCAATAATAATACCATAAGCGAGGCTGAAGTTGGGGCAGATTTTTTACATGCTAAAAATGTAGAGAAAAAATATATTCTTATTGAAGGTTGCTCAAGACATAGCTTAGAAAATCTAATTAATGCCAGAAAATTAATTGGTGATTCTTCATCATTAATAATATCCAATCGCTACCATTTATATCGGATAAGTAGTCTGGCTGCAGGTTTAAAATTAAATATTTACCCTATTGCAGCCGAACAACAATTTAAAATTTCAGTAAAGAGCTTATTAAACTGTCTGAGCGAGGCTTATTTTGTACACTGGTATTTTGCAGGAAAATTCTGGGTTTTTATAAGCAGAAATAAAGCGGCAAATGCTCAAATAAGTTAGTATTTTTTTATACCCTGTTAAGTATCTTTGAACCTTTCTCTAATACTCATCCAGATGATTTAGTTCTAATTAAATGTGTAGCTGTCTTAATATGGGAGGCGCTGCTAAGCCTTGTTATTAATGGGTTAACTTCATTTCAGCTAAAACAACATGATATACGTGCTTGCACTGTTCTATTAGTTGCTCATCTCTGGCATCATGATGAACAAAACCGGCTATCATTTCTCCGTCTTCAAATATGAGACAATATTTATCTAATAACCAGGCTTCAACATGCTCACCTATATTTAGCAGGTGATGACCATTTTTAGATACGGTTTCTATTAAAGCCTGGTTCGGGGTATCGGAAATATATTTATTACAATCATTTTGTAGTGATTCTAATATTTTAAACTCATTTTTCATTGACAGAGTCGTTTTATGGATTAACTTGCATAATTGGCATCAACCAGGCTACCAACTTCAAAATTAGCTAGAATAGTTTGAGCCTTTAACCATTCATTTACGTATTGGCGATCTTCTTCAGTGTTTGATTGGTGAAGATCCAATGCGGTTATAAAACCATCAAATTCTTCAGTGGTATAACCACCAACAAAGTAAAAGTTTTTAGCTTCAATTAATTCTACAAAACTATTAAAAAAAGCTTCACTATCGGATTCTTTTTCTGAATTAAATTTTGCGGAAACTTCAAAACCATATATTGCATAGTCACCTAGGAATAATTTTTTTTGAACGCGTTTACTTTTATTTTTTAATGAAGGGGCTTGCATAATATGCTCTTTAATATCTTTTAAAACCAGGATAAAGTTATCTCTGTGTTTATGTAATTCTTATGGATTGGATTTCCAGTATGAAAATCTTTAAAAAAGAAGTGGTGCCCAGGGCCGGAATCGAACCGGCACGGAGTTGCCTCCGAGGGATTTTAAGTCCCTTGCGTCTACCTGATTTCGCCACCTGGGCAGATGACTTTATAGTTGCTGCTTATAACTTGGAGCGGGAAACGAGATTCGAACTCGCGACCCCGACCTTGGCAAGGTCGTGCTCTACCAACTGAGCTATTCCCGCTTCGCTTTTATTACTATAAGTATTGCAAACTATAAATGGAGGCTGGACCCGGAATCGAACCGAGGTCGGCGGATTTGCAATCCGCAGCATAACCACTCTGCTATCCAGCCTTCTTTATTTATGTTTTAGTAAAACCATAAATAAATTAATAATTGGAGCGGGAAACGAGATTCGAACTCGCGACCCCGACCTTGGCAAGGTCGTGCTCTACCAACTGAGCTATTCCCGCAAAAATTAATGGCTGTATTTTACTTGGAATAACAATAAAGTCAATCTTATTTTTCATCTTCGTGCATTAATTTTGGCCAAGCAGCTAATAAGTAGTCAATCATTGACCAAAGTGTTAATAAAACGGAGAGATAAAGCAATATAAATCCAATTTGGGCAGAAGCAAGTCCAAAAAATGAATCCGCATAGATCAAAAATAAAATAGCCATCATTTGAGCAGTGGTTTTTACTTTGCCAATAATTGATACTGCAATACTATTTCTTGCCCCCATTTCAGCCATCCATTCCCTTAAAGCAGAAATAGTGATCTCTCTACCAATTATGATCATAGCTGCCAGACTCATCCAAAATCCATCGTATGGAGTAGGATTTTTATCAACCAATATAATTAATGCCACTGCAACTATTAATTTATCTGCTACAGGGTCTAAAAATGCACCAAAAGCAGACGATTGATTGAGTTTCCTAGCTAGGTAGCCATCTAAAAAATCGGTAAGGGCTGCGAGCCAAAAAATAAATGTTGCTGCAATATGAGCCCAACTGGTTTCCAGATAGAAAAAAACAACAAAAATAGGGATTAAAATTACTCTAAGAAGAGTTAAGCTATTGGGGATATTCAGTATCATTTTATCTTTGTGATGTATTTTATGCTTTTAATTAGCGCGGAAATAATTATAAATATTTGTTGCTAAGGCTTTACTAATGCCTTTAATTCGAGATAAGTCTTCTATCCCACTGCGTTTAATTTCTGCTATACCACCAAACTGTTTTAGTAGTAATTGGCGCCTCTTTACACCCAGTCCTGTAATATTTTCCAGTTCGGACTGGTGACGTTTTTTATCTCGTCTTTGGCGGTGTGAAGTAATTGCAAATCGATGCGCCTCATCCCTTAATTGCTGGGTTAAATGCAGTGCAGGTGAATTAGCAGGAAGTATAACTTTACCGCTAAGTGGTGACAATAGTTGTGCCGATATATTGCCACATTTTTTTGTGATTTTATTCTCTTGCTTGCTTACAATAGGTTGGGCAACAAATAAAGTATCTAAATTGGCTTTACGACCTTCACCTTTGGTGATTCCAATAATTAAAATTGCGCCAATTTGTAATTGCTCTAATACTTCTACTGCTTGCTTGACCTGACCCTTACCTCCATCAATTAATAATATATCAGGAAAAATTTTATCTTGTTCTGGAATATTTGAAGTTTTTATAGACAGGTTATCTTTTTGTAGCTTTTTATAACGTCTTATTAAGGCTTGTTGCATGGCTGCATAATCGTCACCCGGGGTGATATTGGTAATATTAAAGCGGCGGTAATCTGATTTAAGTGGGCCTTCATGGTTAAAAACTACACAGGATGCTACCGTTGCCTCTCCTGAGCTATGACTGATATCAAAACATTCGATGCGTTGAGGAATTTTATTTAATTGTAAAATGGTCTGTAGTTGCTCAAATTGCTCAATAAAGCGGGTTTTTTGTGACCAGCGATTTTGCAGAGTATTTTTTGCATTGGTGACAGCCAGATCAATCCAACGACGCCTGTTTCCACGAGTATTGGCATGGATACTGACTTTATGCTTGCAATGTTGTTTAAAAATATTCTGTAAAACTTCTTGATCGGCAATGGGTAAATTAATTAGTATTGTTGCAGGAATTGGGCGATGGGTATTAATACTATTTAAATAATATTGCCCTAAAAATGCATTTAAAATGTCTTCTGTCTGTTCATTTTTTATGTTTTTTGGAAAAAAACTCTTATTGCCCAAATTAATTCCATCTCGAATAAAAAATACCTGAATGCAGGCAATGCCTGATGCGTATGCAATAGCAATAACATCGATATCACCTTTTTCAGTATTGATATACTGCTTTTCCTGGATGCGACGTAGACTAATAATTTGATCGCGAAAAATACTGGCTGACTCATATTCTTGTTGTGATGAGGCCAATTCCATTTTCTCTACCAGAATATCGATCAGTCTAGCACTTTTGCCTTCTAGAAAAAGTTGGGTATGCTTAACATCAATGTGATAGTCTGCTTGATTAATGAGATTAACACAGGGAGCTGTGCATCGTTTTATTTGGTATTGTAAGCAGGCACGAGAGCGATTTTTAAAAAAACTGTCTTCACATTGTCTAATAGAAAATATTTTTTGTAAAAAAGACAGGCTTTCTTTTACTGCTTTAGCATTAGGGTAGGGGCCGTAAAATTTTCCTGGAAGTGTTCTTGCTCCGCGGTGTTTACTTAATCGGGGAAATTTGTCCTTGCTGGATAAATAAATATATGGGTAAGATTTATCATCGCGTAAAAGAATATTATAGCGAGGTTTTAGGGTTTTTATCAGATTGTTTTCTAATAATAGTGCTTCACTTTCGGTATGGGTGATAGTAACTTCAATGTATTCTATCTGTTTTACCATTACCTGCGTTTTAGGAGTAAGTCCAGAGCTTAAAAAATAGCTGGAAACACGGCTTTTAAGATTTTTAGCTTTACCAACATACATAACCACTGATTGTTGGTCATACATGCGATAAACCCCTGCTCTTGAGGTTAGGTTTTGCAGAAACTCTTTACTATCAAATGCCACTATTTTTTATGCTTAAGCAGGATCAATAATATTGTATTGGATAGCAAGGTGAACGAGTTCAATATCGGTCTCTATATTCAGTTTTTCCATGGCTCTGGATTTATGCGTGCTAATAGTTTTAGGGCTTAAATTCAATTGCTCTGCAATTTCTAATGATTTCATACCCTGTAGTATCATTATTATAACTTGCATCTCACGAGCACCCAGTAGCTCAAAAGGACTTTTATCATATTGTAGAATATTAATTGCAATCTGCTGGGATAACTCTCGACTGATGTAGTTTTTCCCTGCATAGACTCTTTTAATTGCCAGCATCAGCTCTTCTACTTCACATCCTTTAGTAAGATAGGCACTGGCACCTGCTTTTAATAAATGCCGGGGCAAAGATTCTGATTTATTAACCGTAATAATAATGATTTTAACTTTTGGGTATTTATGGTGTATTTTTTTAGTGCTTTCAAAACCACCTAGGCCAGGCATGTTGAGATCTAAGAGAATGATATCAATGGGGTTGTTTTCAAGGAAGCTAAGTGCTTCTTCGCCACTGCTTAGCGATCCAAGTACATCAAACTCTTGATGTATTATCAATAGTCCTTTAATTGCTTCGCGGATAAGTAGGTCATCATCGACCAATAATAATTTGATCATTTAATAACACGCTAAAGTAATAAAAAGAGAAGAGGGCGGCGACTTTACCAGCCACACCCCGGCACACAAATCAGTCGCTACCGTTGCTTCCTTCCAGATCTGGCGGAGTTTACGACTTATTGTTGCGAGGGGACCAATAAAGTAGCCATAAAATTTAAGTTGCCTAGTATAGCTGTGTCGGCAGAGAAATACAATTTATAAATCTAAAACATCACGCATAGTGAACAGCCCGGATTGTTGCTGTTCTAACCATAATGCAGCTCTAATTGCTCCATTGGCAAAGGTCATACGGCTAGAAGCCTTATGAGTGATTTCAATTCGCTCGCCAATTCCTGCAAATAGAGCGGTATGTTCACCCACAATATCTCCTGCGCGTATGGTTTCAAAACCAATGGTTTTACGATCTCGCTCACCTGTGTGGCCTTCACGACCATATACTGCACATTCGTTTAAATCTCGGCCTAAGGTTTCAGCAATGACTTCGCCCATAGCCAGGGCTGTACCAGATGGTGCATCCACTTTGTGGCGATGATGGGCTTCGATAATTTCAATGTCTACATCATCCCCCAGTACTTTAGAGGCAATTTCTAATAGTTTAAAGCTTAGATTAACGCCTACACTAAAGTTAGGAGCAAAAACAATGGGTATAGTTTTACTTGCCTGCTGGATAAATAGTTTTTCTTCATCACTAAAACCTGTGGTACCAATAATCATTTTGGTTCCAGTTTCCATACAGGTTTTTATATTGTCAATAGTTACTTGAGGACGAGTAAAATCAATCCAAACCTGATCCTTTTTGGCTGTGCTTGCTAGCGGTGCAGTAATATTAATATTCATTGCTCCAATACCTGCCATTTCTCCTGCATCCAGTCCAATAAATGGGCTTCCAGAGCGCTCAATCGCAGCGGCTAAATTTGCATTTGCTGTATTTTTAACGGCATCTAAAAGGTTTCGCCCCATTCTACCCGCAGCGCCGGTAATAATAATATCAGTCATAAACTTCTCGTTTTTTTTAATTAATTGCTTTGCTCACCATACCATATAGGCATAGTTCTGTTCCTGTAATTCCATAATATCAGCAGCGCCTACTTCTACTAAATCAACAAAAGGAAGAACATCCTCTTTGCCTAATTTTAAGGAACTTAATGTTCTGCCACAGGCGTGAAATTTAACCCCTTGGCCAGCCAGACTTTTAATTCTTTCGGTAATTTCGCTTTCTACCGGGCGAATGGGTTTTTTTAATAACACATGAATACCCTGGGCAAAGCAGACTACCACAATATCTATATTATCTTCGTATTTTGCAATCATTGCTCCAACTGAGCCAATGACATGTTGGTGGTATTGTTTTTCAGCATGATTAAATGAATAAAGCATAAAATGTTCTGGTGGATCACCAGGAAAGCGTTCTTCTTTTTCGCCTTCAATTTCAACTTTATGTGCCTGAGTTGACTGAGTCAGTCCCAAAGCTAAACCTCCACCTGCAAGCATTTTATAAAAAAAATTTCTACGCTCTGGGTTATCAGAGCTTACTTGTGAAAATAAGTTTAAAAAATAATTTTTAATACTCATCTGTTTTCCTTTGGGATTTAATTATTAACCCGCCATTAGCAATTATTTAACTCAATTAATAGCTATCCTTTTACATCATCAAAAAATTTCTTCACCCCGTCCAGCCATGAATGTGATTTTGGGCAATGATGTTTTTTGCCTCCAGTTTCCAGGGTTGATTGAAACTCTTTTAGCAGATCTTTTTGTTTTGTTGTTAAATTAACTGGGGTTTCAACGCTAATGCGACAGAGAAGATCTCCCTGCAAGCCACCACGAACGGATTTAACTCCCTTGCCGCGGATACGAAACATTTTTCCAGCCTGTGTGCCAGAAGGGATTTTTAAATTAACTCGTCCATTCAGGGTTGGTACATCAAGTGTTCCCCCCAGAGCAGCAAGTGCTATGTCAATGGGAACTTCACAGTGTAAGTCGCTATCATCACGGGCAAAAATAGCATGTTCCTGGACATGGATATGAACATATAAATCACCAGGAGGGCCGCCATTTTGGCCTGCTTCTCCTTCATTGGCTAAGCGTATTCTATCCCCTGTATCAACCCCTTCCGGGATTTTAACTGAAAGTGATTTATGTTCCTGAATGCGTCCTTCACCATGGCAGGCATCACAGGGGTTACTGATAGTTTTTCCAGAGCCGTGGCAACTTGGGCAGGTTTGTTGCAATGAAAAGAAACCCTGTTGCATACGTACTTGTCCAACACCATGACAGGTTTCGCAGGTAATAGGTGATGAGCCTTTTTTTGCACCTGAGCCATGGCATTTTTTACATTCAATTTGAGTTGGAATACGAATTTTAACTGAAGTACCGTGGACAGCATCTTCCAGAGTGAGTTCCAGATTATAGCGTAGATCGGCTCCACGAAAAACACGTTCGCGTGCTCCACCGCCACCGCCACCGCCGCCTCCACGACCACCAAAAATATCGCCAAATACATCGCCAAAGATGTCGCTAAAGTTTGCGCCATCAGAGCCGCCTCCAGCAGAACCATTCACTCCTGCATGACCAAATTGATCATAGGCTGCTCTTTTTTGAGCATTGGAGAGAATTTCATAGGCTTCTTTGATTTCTTTAAAACGAGCCTCTGATTGTGCATCATCGGGATTACGATCAGGGTGGTGTTTCATAGCCAGGCGACGATAGGATTTTTTTATTTCTGCATCACTGGCTGTTCTATCAACGCCTAGACTTTGGTAATAATCTTGTTTTGACATGATTTACTTTTTATTTCTTATTAAATAGAAAAACACAGGCTGAGTTTTCAGACTGTGTTTTCTTTTGCTATGTTAATGGATGGTTAATAATTTAAGATTTTTTCTCATCATCAACTTCTTCAAATTCTGCATCAACAATGTCATCATCAGCAGTTGCCTGTGCTCCATCCGTTGCTTCAGCTCCTTCGGTCCCTGCTGCGCCTTCGGCTGCGCCTTGAGCATACATTTTCTCAGCCATTTTAGCAGAGGCATCGGTTAATGCTTTAGTTTTTGCTTCGATATCATCCTTGTCATCACCTTTAATAGATTCTTCTAAGTCTTTAATGGCGGCTTCAATTTTGGTTTTATCTTCTGCATCTACTTTATCACCCATTTCTTCCATGGACTTAGTAGTGGCATTAATCATGTTTTCTGCAGTATTTTTAACAGTAACTAACTCATGGAATTTTTTATCTTCTTCCTTATGCGCTTCTGCATCTTGTACCATGCGTTCCACTTCATCATCAGATAAACCGCTGGATGCTTTAATGATAATAGATTGTTCTTTACCCGTTGCTTTGTCTTTAGCTGATACGTGCAGGATACCATTTGCATCCAGATCAAAAGAAACTTCGATTTGTGGTGTGCCACGTGGTGAGGGTGGAATATCGGATAAATCAAAACGTCCTAGAGATTTATTTCCTGTTGCAATTTCACGTTCGCCCTGTAATACATGAACGGTAACTGCCGTCTGGTTATTATCTGCTGTAGTAAATGTTTGTGCTGCCTTAGTTGGGATAGTGGTATTTTTCTCAACCAGTTTAGTCATTACTCCACCAGCTGTTTCAATACCTAAAGACAGAGGTGTTACATCAAGTAATAATACATCTTTAACTTCACCACCTAATACACCACCCTGGATTGAAGCGCCCATTGCAACTGCTTCGTCCGGGTTTACATCTTTACGTGGCTCTTTGCCAAAAAATGATTTTACTTCTTCTTGAACCTTAGGCATACGTGTTTGGCCACCCACAATAATTACATCGTGAATATCTTTTACAGATAAGCCTGCATCGTTCAGTGCTGTACGGCATGGGTCAATAGTACGTGAAACTAGATCCTCAACTAATGATTCAAGCTTAGCTCTGGTCATTTTAATGTTTAAGTGCTTAGGTCCACTCGCATCTGCTGTTATATAAGGCAGGTTAATATCGGTTTGTTGCGTAGTGGAAAGTTCAATTTTTGCTTTCTCTGCTGCTTCTTTAAGACGTTGCATTGCTAGCGGGTCGCCGCGTAAGTCCATGCCCTGCTCTTTCTTGAACTCATCTGCAAGATAGTCAATTAAACGCATATCAAAATCTTCACCACCTAAGAAGGTATCTCCATTGGTCGCTAATACTTCAAATTGATATTCGCCATCTACTTCAGCAATTTCAATAATTGAAATATCAAAAGTACCACCACCCAGGTCGTATACTGCTACAACGGAATCACCCTGAGCTTTATCCATGCCATAAGCAAGAGCAGCTGCAGTTGGTTCATTAATAATACGTTTTACTTCCAGGCCTGCAATTTTACCAGCATCTTTAGTTGCCTGGCGTTGTGAATCGTTAAAATAAGCAGGAACAGTAATAACTGCTTCGGTAACTTCTTCACCCAAATATTCTTCAGCAGTTTTTTTCATTTTCATTAAAACACTGGCAGATACTTCAGGTGGAGCCATTTTTTTACCATTGCCTTCAACCCAGGCATCACCATTATCCGCTTTAACAATTTTATAAGGGACTAATTTGATGTCTTTTTGCACTGCATCCTCTGCAAAGGTACGTCCAATCAGGCGTTTAATTGCATATAAGGTATTGGCTGGATTAGTTACTGCCTGACGCTTAGCTGGCTGCCCTACTAATATCTCATCATCGGTATATGCTACGATGGAAGGAGTGGTTCTATCTCCCTCTGCGTTTTCAATTACTTTTGGTTTGTTGCCGTCCATTACTGCAACACATGAGTTAGTTGTTCCTAAATCAATTCCAATTATTTTTCCCATTTTCTTTCCTTATTCCTTTAAGTTCGTATCTTGGCTTTATTTAGCCTATGCTTTTAGTAGCCAATAGAATGTCATTGACTGATATATTGTGAGTAGACCTCTTTTTTTCAAGGGCTTAGTTTTTTTGGTTTATTTTGCAACAACTACCATAGCAGGTCGTAGCAGGCGATCGTTTAATGTATACGCTTTTTGAAATACTGAAACAATCGTATTTGATGCCTTTCCTTCTATTTCTTGCATGGTCATAGCCTGATGAAATTCTGGGTTAAAGATATCTCCCTCGTTAGTTACCACTTCTTTTATGCCTACTTTTTCCATTGCACTGATCATCATTTTTAAGGTCATTTCCATACCTTCTTCAATTTTAGCTACGGCTTGATCATCACTGCTCACATCCAATGCAGCTTTTATTCCTAATTCCATCGAATCTTTAACGGGTAATAACTCATTGGCTAATTTTTCAATACCAAACTTTCTGGCATTGGCTATATCTTTTTCGGTACGCCTGCGAATATTGTCCATTTCTGCTTTAGAGCGTAGAGCCAGATCCCAGTTTTCATCTGCTTTTTGTTGGGCCTGTTTTACTTTAGCTATAAGTTGTTCGGCATTCAGGGCAGCCACTTCATCATTAACTTCTGCCTGATTTTTTTGTTTTTTAGTATCCTCAGAAGCTGTTTTTTTAGCTTCGTTACTAGTCACTTTTTCATCAGTTTCTTTTTCTTTAGTTGCTGCTGCTTCAGGTGTTGTTTCATCTATTTCGTTAGTTTCATCAGGCATGTTCTTTTTTTCCATCGGTTAACATCTGTTTTCTAAATATAATGACAAATAAAGTAAGGGTTAAATTTAATTGTTCAAGGTAAAATGTATAAAATAATTGATAATTGACTTTTGATAATTGATAATTGCCTATTATCCATCCTAATTTGTAATTAATTTTATCTATGCTGACACATATTACTGTTAAAAATCTGGCAATTGTTGATTCACTTGAGCTTGAATTTGATTCTGGCCTCAGTGTTTTAACTGGAGAAACTGGTGCTGGAAAATCCATATTAATTGATGCCCTGAGTCTGGTCTTAGGAGATAGGGCAGATTCCTCTTTAGTGCGAACAGGGGCTTTGCGAGCAGATATTACCGCCTGTTTTGAACTATCCAGGCAGCAACCTATAGTTGCCTGGTTAAGTGAAAATGATTTATTTGATGAGAATGAGCCGAGTGACTGTATGCTACGTCGCTCTATTAATAGTAATGGCAGATCAAAGGGATATATTAATGGTCAGGCAGTGCCTTTGCAATTATTACGCGAGCTGGGTGAAAAGCTGATTAATATTCATGGGCAAAATAGTCATCAGTTATTATTAGGCCAGCAAACTCAGCGCAATTTATTAGATGGACACGGCAAACTTCTTTCTCTAAAGCAGCAATTAAATGATATTTTCAGCCAATGGAAGAAAAAATCAACTGAGTTTTCTGAACTGAGTGAGCAACAACACCAACAGCAGCAACAAATCGAATTACTAACTTACCAGTTAGATGAGTTAGAACAGTTTGCACCATTAGAAGGTGAAATTAATAAACTGGAACAAGATTTTAAAAAACTTAATCATGCCAGTGAAATTATTGATAAGCTAAATAGTATTTCTCAGCAATTAGATGATAATGAAAATTATGCCAATAATAGTAATAGTGTGCAGCATATATTATCTGATAGTAGTAAGATTTTAGAAGCAATACTGAGATTTGATAAAGGTCTGTCTGATATTCTGGAAATGCTCACCCAGGCATCTATTCTGGTAGATGAGGCAGCAGCAGAAATTCGTCAACATCTGGATAATACCGAGGCCGATCCGAAGTTACTACTTGAGTTAAATGAGCGAATAGGTCTGTATTATGAACTATCACGTAAGCATCAATGTGAGCCAGAAGTTTTATATGAAGTATTAAAAAAATTACAGCAGCAACTTGCCCAGCTTAATCATAGCGATAGTTATTTAATTGATTTGCAAGAACAGATCAGTAGTTTAAAAAATAACTATTTTAAATTGGCTAAAAAATTAACCCGGGGACGACAAAATACAGCAACGCAACTAGCAGAATTAGTTGAAAAACATATCTATGATCTGGGTATGGAGCAAGCTAAATTTGCTATTATACTGGCTCCTCTAGATAATCAAGAGAGCCCAGCTAAAGATGGTTTGGAACAAATTCAATTTATGGTATCTACCAATCCTGGTCAGGCTGCTGGGTTATTATCAAAAATTGCATCAGGAGGAGAACTCTCTCGCATAAGTTTGGCTATCCAGGTGGTTACCGCTGAGTATACTGAAATACCTACGCTGATTTTTGATGAGGTGGATGTGGGAGTGGGTGGCAAAATTGCAGAAAAAATTGGAGCCAAATTACACTTGTTGGGTTTGCAAACGCAGATATTATGTGTAACTCATCAGGCTCAGGTTGCCGCACATGGTGATTTGCATTATAGAGTGGAAAAAAATAGCAACGAAGAGCAAACACTTTCAACTATTGAGGCGCTAACAGTCGAGCAAAGAGTTGATGAATTTTCTCGTATGTTAGCTGGTGCAGATATTACTGAAACTACACGCTTGCATGCTACGGAAATGTTTGAGCAAGCCCAGGCTTGTTCAAGTTAGGTATAATAATGTTTTTTAAAAATAATAAAATAGCTTCAGTATTGTGGATGTTGATTTTAGCACTTGGCCTGGTTTTAGTGGATTATTTTCTCTCTCCAGTAGTAACAGAAAATGCTTGGAAATATAATATAATAACTGAACAATTAAGCTCCAAAGACAGAGAGCTATTGGCACAAGTAGAGTTACAACAATTATCAAAAGATAAGGCTAAATTAACTTTACTTGCTGGATGCGTTAAAGTTAAATCAAATATTTTAGATAGCTTTATTGCTAAATATGCAAAGCAAAATTATACTCCTTTGGCATGCTTGAAAAATGGGGATATAATTGTACTTAAACAGTCACGATTTAAGGGGGTTTTAATGATTTATCAGTATGATAAACTGGTAAAAATTGCTAGAAATCTGCACCAGGCTAAATTTTTAAAAGTAAGCAATAAAGATGAAATATATATATGGGAAAAAGGTCGTGAAAGGCTAATTCAATTTAGCTTTAATAAACCTTAGGCTATACACAGATTTTATAGATTAAACTGCATAATAGGAGAATTATAATGAAAAAAATAGCTTTGTTTTTTGTACTGTTTTTCCTAAGTTCGTGGGTACGCTCTGATATTCTGGTCTTTGTACATGGTTTTGATAGTTCTGCAAATGTGTGGCGTAATACGGGGTTTTTTTCTTATATGCGTAGCCAGGGATGGCAAGATGCAGGCACTTTAATCTCTCATCCTCGAGATGGGGTGGTTTATCTACAAGCAAAACAACTTAAGCCATATAGAATGGTAACAGTTGATTTGCCCTCAGCTGCACCTATTCAGGTGCAAGGGCAATTTTTAGCCTCGTATTTAAAATTTTTACAGCAACAAAGTCCCCAACAAAGTTTTAGCTTAATTGGCCATTCTGTTGGCGGGATAGTTGCTCGTTATGTATTACTTCAATATCCACAATTTCCTATTAAACGACTGATTAGTATTGCCAGTCCTCACCTTGGAACGGGTATGGCAGAAGCAGCAGAATTACTTGCAAAAACTCCTCTTAGCCTTATAACTCCCATTGTCGGTGGGGATATTATTAATGATTCTGAAATTCTAATGGAGCAGTTACAAAGGGAAGAGCCTGGTTCTTTTTTATTTTGGTTAAATCGCCTTAAACATCCTGATATCAATTATATTTCAGTGGTTCGTAGTTTTGGTTCGTTATTAGATAAAGATTTTTATGTTCCTTCTTATAGTCAGGATCTCAGGTATGTAAGAGGAATTCAACAAGCTCGGTCATTTCCTTCTGGAGGAAAACATAAGCTGCAATACAGGGATGCTTTTCTGGTGGCCCGTTTAGTTAATCAATCTGTTTATTAAAGGTTTATTAATCCTTGCCGTTAATGCTTTTATCCATCCGTTTATATGAGTTAAAGTTATGGAAAATAACACTATTAGATTTTCATTAGGAACTAAGTTAATTATTCCTGTTTCAATTATTTTTTTTGTGGCGATTGCTGCTTCCAGTTGGTTTTTTATTAGCCATCAGACTCAGCAATCAAAGCAGAATATTGTTGAAAAAGTAGATGGTATTGCAACTAACTTTTTTGATAGTTTGAATACTATGATGCTAACAGGAACCATTACTAATAGGCAATTAATTAGAAAAAAAATATTACAATTACCTAATATTAAAGATGTCCGGGTTATACATGGCAAAGGACATTTAATAAAAAGTGATGATCCTGAGCATAAAGTAGTAGATGATTTTGATCGCGATGCAATGTTAGGCAATACAGTTAGTGAATGGATAGAAAGCAATGGTGAGTCGCAGTTTTTACTAATAAAACCCTTTAAAGCAAGCAAAGATTATAATGGGGTAAACTGTATTCTGTGTCATCAAGTTCCAGAAGGTACGGTTATTGGCGCAATCCGCATAGCTTACTCAATGGAAGAGGAAAATTCTAAAATATCTAAAACATTTTGGAGCAGTATTTTAATTAGTGGTGTTATTTTTGTTCTGGGCTTAATCACCATTTACCTCATAATACGTTATATTATTGTTAATCCATTAAGTGAATTTCGTAAAACCATCTATGTTATTGAGGAGAAAAAAGATCTTACTCCTCGAATTAATGTTAATAGTAATGATGAACTGGGTAAAACCGCTGAAGTTTTTAATTCCTTACTACATGAATTCCAGGAAATTATTAAAGCAGTTTTAGATGCCAGTCAGCAATTGGGTATTTCATCCTCTCAATTAACTGAAATTACGCATGGTACTTTGCACGATGTAGATGCGCAAAATATACAGATCAGTATTATTGGTGAAGTTTTAGAAAACTTATCTGCAGCATCAGAATCTGTTTATAAAAGTGCTAAAAATGCTGACTCAAGTGCCGATCTTGCTTACCAGGATTCTCAAAAAGGTAGCCAAATTACCCAACAGGTAGCTGAAAAATTAGAGGGTGTTTCGGAGAGTGTTAGGGATGCAGCAGCAGCATTAAAGTTATTGGTTGAAGATAGTAATAGCATTTCAACAATGCTACAGGTGATTAAAGAAATTGCAGAGCAAACCAACCTGCTTGCTCTAAATGCAGCAATTGAAGCGGCCCGTGCTGGTGAACAGGGAAGAGGCTTTGCTGTTGTTGCTGATGAAGTAAGAACTCTGGCTCAAAGAACCCAGGATGCAACTATTGAAATTCAGTCTATTATTGAAAAACTGGAAAAAAACTCAGTAATTGCAGTAGATAAAATGAATAGAAGTGATGAAGCCGTAAAAGCAACCAATAAAATAGGACTGGGTGCTGAAGAAGCATTAAATAAAATTACCGATGCCACAAAAAGCATTCGTGAGATGAATATTAAAATAGTTAAATCAACCGAAGAGAAAAGTATTATTGTTGATGCTATTTATAGCAATATGGAGCAATTAACAGGGCATGCATCATCAACTCAGGAGAATGCTCATAGAACAGATGAATCCGGCCAAAATATTCAACATGTAGCTGAACAATTAGATAGTATTGTAAATAAATTTAAAGTTTAATAGACTGTTGTTATGCATGGTTTTAGTGTAATTACACTGAAGTGGTATGCTATATTATTAATTAGAAAGACAGTTTACTTGTATATTTAATAAATACCTTCTATTCTTCTTTAGTATAGCAATTAATTATTTTTAATAAAAAGGAGCAAATAAAATGCATCAGTTATTAGCTAAAGTTTATATAATTTTCTTTTTAGTGGTTTTTTTGTCTCTCAATGTGCAGGCTGATAACACTAAAGTTTTTAAGCTGCATACTGTACATTTTAATGCATTTCCTTCTGATTCTCTGCCACCTGAAATGACTCAGCGCTACCATTTAAAACGCAGTAAAAATATTGCTTTAATTAATGTTTCTATCATTAAAAATGCTGCAAGTATTCCGTTTCAGGGCGTTGCATCAACTGTTAATGGTGTATTAAAAAATCTAATGGGGCAAGAAGTAAAGTTATCCTTTCAAGAAATACACGAAGGTACGGCTTATTATTATATTGCTCAAGTGGCTGTTGAACATAATGATATTGTGAATTTTAAAATACAAATTAAAACCAGTGATAATGCAGATTATCAGCTAAGTTTTAGAAAACAATTTGGAACCAGATAAATAAAGTCATTTGTGTTTGATATAGTTACTGGTTCTATGGAGACGGTGGGAAAGTAATTGCTTTTCCTTCTCCTCTTTGGTCAGATGCCGCATTTACCTCACCTGTTTTTTGATCCCACCACAAGGCTTGCATATTTCCATAGGGGTGCTTACTTAGTTTTAAGCTATGTCCCATTTGTTCCAGTTTCTTTATATCCATAGCATTAAATGTATCATTTTCATAATAGATAAAATCAGGTAGGTATTGGTGATGGAAACGCGGTAAGTTAACCCAGGAGTCTGGATTTTTGTCTTTAAAAATATCTAACAAGCCTAATAAAACCATAGTTATAATACGACTACCGCCTGGTGTTCCTATTAGTGCAATGCCTTGTTCTGTATCGGTTTTATATTCTATATATGTTGGGCTCATACTTGATAGAGGGCGTTTTTGTGCTATGATCTCATTTGCCTTAGCTCCTACTAGTCCATATACATTGGCCTGCCCTGGTTTAACCGAAAAATCATCCATTTCATCATTGAGTAAAATACCTGTCCCAGAAGCAGTAAAACCAGAGCCAAAAGGGTAATTTATACTCATGGTGGATGAAACACAATTGCCCTCTTTATCCAGTACCACAAAATGTGTGGTATCATTGCCTTCAATTTCTATTTTATAATCAGATAATAACTCACTTGGAGTGGCTTTTTTAGGGTGAATAGAAGCTGCGAGACCTGCTGCATAATAAATGGAGCTTAGTTTTTTAGTCGGAACTTGGATAAAATCGCTATCACCTAAATACTGTGCACGATCATGATAGGCACGTCGCATAGCTTCAACAATTAAGTGTTTTTGTTGTATGGCTGAGAGTTGTTGTAGAGGGTAGTTTTTTAAAATATTTAAGATAGTATTTAAAGCAATACCTCCCGATGATGGTGGGGGAGCAGAATAAATAGTCATCCCTTTATAGTTAAATTTAATCGGTTGACGTTCAATAATCTGGTAGTTAAGCAAATCGTTTAGTGACCAGATACCTCCAGCCTGCTGTACCGCATCTACTAATAATTGTGCTATTTCACCCTGATAAAAACCTTTTTTTCCCTGTAGGGCAATCTTTTCTAGGGTTTTTGCCAAATCTGTTTGAATAATGAGTTCACCAATTTTTGGAACTTTATTCTTGCTAAGAAAAATTTTACTGGATACGGGATATTGATTTAACAACTCCAGTCGAAAGCTAACCATTTGCTGATAATGTTTAGTGACCTTAAAGCCATTTTTGGCTAAATCAATGGCAGGTTGTAAGCATTGTTGTAAGCTGAGTTTACCATAGTGTTTGGATAAGTGCTCAAGGGCTGCTACTGTGCCTGGAATTGCAGCTGCGAGGGCGCCATTTACCGAGGAATTTTTAATATAGTTCCCTTCGCTATCCAGATACATATCTGTTGTTGCAGCCATGGGGGCTTTTTCACGACCATCAATAAAGATGGTCTTATTACTGCTAGCCTGGTGCAGCATCCAAAAACCACCGCCACCCAGTCCAGAACTATACGGTTCTACAACGGCTAGTGCAGCAGTAATTGCGATGCTTGCATCAAAGGCATTTCCCCCTTGTTTAAGAATGCGTTCACCAGCTAGTGTAGCAAGGGGGTGAGCTGTTGCAACAGCCTGTTGCTTAGGGTGGTCAGGCTGAGCATAGCTAAAGGTGCTGGTGTTTATAAAAAATAAAACAAATATTATTTGAGTCAGTTTTTTCATAACAATTTTAAATAAGTTTAAAAAGTAAGGAGTTATGAGCTGCTAATTCTTAAAGTTCTTCAGCACTTTTTATTCATTCTCCAGTTAATCCTTTGTATTTTTGCATTAATTTATCTTCACTTTCTTCATGCTCTGGATCTTTAGGAATACAATCAACAGGACAAACCTCAACACATTGTGGCTCATCGTAGTGGCCTACACATTCTGTACATTTTTCCCATTCTATTTCATAAATTTCTTCACCCATAAAAATAGCTTCATTTGGACACTCTGGTTCACAAACATCACAATTGATACATTCATCGGTAATTATTAAGGCCATGCGGAACTTCCCCTAGATAAAAAAAGCTCATTCTAACTCATTTTCAGCAAAAGTTCAGCCCTAACATTAGAGGGGATAAATGCGTCAACCTCCCCCCCCAATTGGGCTACCTCTTTTATCATGCTGGAAGAAATATAAGTATTCTGTTCTGTTGTGGGTAAAAACAGGGTTTCAATGTTTTTATTCAGCTTTTTATTCATTCCTGATAGTTGAAATTCATATTCAAAATCAGAAACAGCACGCAAGCCTCTTAGAATAACCGTCGCTTTATGGAGTTCACAAAAATCCACTAATAATGAATTAAAACCTAATACGCTGATCTGCTTTTTACAGGGATGTTGCTGCACTGCATCCTCAATCATTTTAATCCGTTCATTCGCATTAAATAGTGGTTTTTTGCCTTTACTAGAGGCAACTGCTACAATCAAGTGGTCGAACAATTTGGTTGATCGGTAGATAATGTCCATATGACCATTAGTCACAGGATCAAACGTTCCAGGGTAAACAGCTATAATCATAATTTTATTTATTAATAATTAAAAATGAATAATTATTCATTATCACTCTAAATTAATCAACTGTTAATTATTACTCATGAACCATAAGCATCAAAAAACCTTAGCAAAAATTTTTCAACATCCTATGTCCCATGATTTAAAATGGCAGGATGTGGTTAAATTATTAGAAGCATTAGAAGTTGAAATTGAGCTAAAACATAGTGGCGCAAGTTCACTTAAACTCAATGGCATTGAAGCCAGTTTGCCAAGACATACTCATACAAAAGTATCTAATCAGCACGAACTAATGGGAATCAGGCACTTTTTGCAAAAGGCTGGTGTTCAAAAAGCAT
>JASFYQ010000042.1:0-11946 GCA_045047105.1 Pseudomonadota bacterium
AATGCGGGCAATAGCCGTGCTATTACCCTTATTTTTATGAAAAACCTGAATAATTACGCTCATTTTTATCTCGTCATCCTTTCGTGCAAAGGTCTCTATTAATATCTTAATTTTTACTTATGGAGGCTCTGATTAAGTCGTGAATGTGCATCTTGAACCCAGAATTTCTCATGGCTGCGTTGCTAAGTGGTTGCAATAGAATAACTATTACAACCACTTAGCGCCTTGCCCTGAAAAAATTCTGATTCTCAATTTGCTGCATCCAGACTTAATCAGAGGCTCCTTAATAGAAAAAACTAATATAAGGATAAACATAAAATGAAAAAATCAACATTTGTTTTAGCTCTCACCTCGTCTTTAGCAACCAGCGCAGCCAATGCCTTAATTATTGATATGAATTACAATGGGTTGTTTACTATGCTTAACCCAACCGGCTCGTCAATACAAAACACTTCTTTTCCTTATTATGGCGACCCAACCTGGGGAAATGGTCAGCGTACACAGGTGACAGGCACCATACAAATCGATACAAATACCGGAATTGGCGCTGCCACAATCAATCCATTCGAGTTTTTTAATGGTACGCCAGGGTTTTCTGCCTCTAACTTTAAACTTAAGTCTATCGGTGGCTCATTGCTTATTGGCAATATGAATGCCTCCTGGAACAACAACAATTTTGATATACAGCTTGTGTTGGATGCTTCTGGGTTGTTTGGTGCATTAAGCAACAATCTTCCTTCCACTGGTACAATATTTAATCACTCGACTTGTGTGAATTTAGGACTCCCATGTGCAACGCCTGCATCTAATAACATAAGCAGCGGCAACTACCCCATTGGCTCTATCCCACTTGCCACGACATCATTTAATGTTGTCGGTCAGAAATTAACGGGCACTGCAATATCAGATTTAAGCCTTGGTGTAGATGATGGCATAGGCGGCTCACCTGTACTCACTGGCCCGTCATTAGCAACTAGCATAAATATTGATTTTACATCTCTTGCCGTTACAAATGTTTCTGTCGTACCAATACCTGCTGCTATCTGGTTATTTGGTACAGGACTTCTTTCACTCGCTGGTGTTGCTAGGAGAAAACATTATTTGTAAACGCACTAAACCACGTTATCGTTATCTCATTAAGTATTATCCTCATAATACTTAATGAGAAATAATACTAAAAAACACTCACCCATCTCCCGTGTATCTAAGCAATTTACTATAAGATACAAACATAATGAAAAAGAGCATATTTTGTCCAGCGTGTGATGAATACTCACATAAAAGCACATTCTGAATCCCAATGATAGATAAACAAAGCGTTATGCAGTTAGTGCAAACTCAGCAATTTAGAGAAGCAAAATCCGTCTGCAAAAAAGTCTGCAAACAAAATCAAAATGATACTGAGGCCTGGTTTCTCCTGGGAGCAATAAACGGTGAACTAGGCGATTTTAAGGAAGCTGAAAGGTGTTGCAGACGCGCAGTAAAACTACAACCGAATCATGCAGGTCTTCACTATAATCTTGCCATTGCCTTAGCAAAACAAAATAAGTTAGATAAAAGTCTAAGCAGTTTTAAGCAGGCCACTCTATTGAACCCTCAATATGTTGAAGCTTATCTTGACCTGGGTAATACACTGCAAAGCCTTGGTCATATCGAACCAGCCATCAAAAACTACCAGCATGCCATTCGTTTACAACCAACGCTGCTAACGGCCCATCTTAACCTTGGTCATCTCTATAGAAGCCAGAATCGTCTCACTGATGCGGAAACCTGCTATGCAGATGCACTAAAAATTCAGCCTGATTCTGCTGATGCCTGCAAAGGCCTTGCTGATATTTATATAAGTCAGTCTAAATACACTGAAGCCTTCAAACTACTTGAACCAATAATTAACCAGTTGCCTGGTGATGCTGAACTGTATATTAAATTAGCCGTTGACCTCATGTTACAGGGCGAACATCAACAATCCCTCACCTGCTTACAAAAAGTCATTTCTCTCTATCCCAATCAGGTCGAAGCACGATGGGCGTATGCCATACTACAAATACCGTCTATCTATGAGACAACTGATGCACCTGATGCATGCAGATCTGCATTTTCGCATGAACTTTCTCATCTTGAAAGTTGGTTTAAGTCGAATAGCTGTCATGGTGATGATTACCTAACGATAGGCAATCATCACCCATTCTTTCTCGCATACCAGGAAAAAAATAATTATGATTTACTTGCTCGCCACGGTAAATTATTATCACAACTAATGGCAGAGTGGTCTACCGAACAACATTTTTCAGCCCCTGTAAAAACGAAAAAAAACTTATTACGAATCGGCATTATTTCCCCGCATCTTCTGGAGCATTCTGTTTGGGACGCAATTGTTAAAGGCTGGTTCCAGCACCTGAACAAGAACCAATTTGAATGCCACACCTTTCATATCAGTAATATTGAAGATGCTGAAACAGCATTGGTACGTGAACGCTCTAACTTTTATATACACGGGGATAAAAATTTAAATCAATGGGTTGAACTAATCCAAAATCAGCAGATAGATATATTACTCTATCCTGAAGTTGGGATGGATCCAACCACAATAAAATTAGCAAGCCTGCGACTCGCACCCGTTCAGATTGCCTGCTGGGGCCATCCTGAGACAACAGGTCTTCCAACGATGGACTACTATTTAAGTGCCGAGGATTTTGAGCCGCCTAATGCGCAGGATTACTATACTGAACAACTTATCTCTCTACCGCATCTAGGTTGTTATTACCATCCATTATCCGTTAGCGCAAAAGAACCGGACTGGACAAATCTGGATATCAATCAGGACTCCCCTCTACTTCTTTGCCCAGGCATGCCATTTAAATATGCACCAGAACATGATTGGGTCTTTGTGGAAATTGCCCGTGAGCTAGGTGACTGTCAGTTTGTTTTTTTTCAACATCACAGCCTCGGCAATTTGCCTGGAAAATTTCGTAAACGCCTGCAATCAGTTTTCACTCAGGCGAAACTTAATTTTGAAGACTATGTAAAATTTATACCCTGGCAGAAAAAACCTGATTTTTTTGGATTGATGAAACAATCAACCTTATTCATGGATACCATCGGTTTTTCCGGTTTTAATACAGCAATGCAGGCTATCGAATGTGGCCTGCCTATCGTTACCCGGGAAGGCGAATTTATGCGTGGAAGACTAGCGAGCGGTATATTAAAGAGAATGCAATTAACAGAGTTAATTGCAGACGATGAAAAAAAATACATCACTTTAATTATCAAGATGGTTAAGGATACTAAATATCGTAGTTACATCCAGCAGATGGTCAAAGCCAATCGCCACATCTTGTTTGATGATCTTGAGCCTATTCGTGCAATGGAAGTTATTTTTCAGAAATTAGTGAAAAATAAACCCTACCCCGAAAATAAGTAATATTACCTGAAATATGTATATTTCAACATTAACTACAAATGACCATGACATTTTTTATAACGAAGTCCTGAACCACATGGACAGGGATCATTTCGAGAAACGTTCTCGTTATCATCTTCCGTTCTTGTAGAATTTATCTTATTACCTATATCAGTATAGTAATTTAAAAATTTAGGCATATTAAATCGTTTCTGGGATTCCTTAGGCATAATTTGAATATCTTCTGGAGTCATGATGATTTCAGGGATATGTTCGTAATTGATATTATCATTGAACCATGGCAGTGCGCAGATCATTGTTATAATTGGGCGTGGTGACTGGCTATTATTAGGTTCACCAGCATGCGTTAACCTATAATCCATCAGAAAACAATCGCCTCGTTTAGCTTGCATAACAACAGACTCACTCAGCCTTATATCGTCTTTTTGAAGTTCACCATTTTTCGTATGAGGATCCATATGTGAACCAAGCCAGACACGTGTTCCACCATTTTCATCGTCTATATCAACTAATGGTATAACAACGGTAAGCGCATAAACTGGTAGTATTTTTGAAATACTTTCTGAATGGAATAAGAGAGGTGCATCAATATGAATACCTTGAGCTTTTGAGTCAGGATATGACAACACAGATGTTATACTTTGATATTTCCAACTAGAGCCAATAATTAATGTTAATAGTTGCGTGATTATTGGATTATTATAAAAACGTTCGTCATTAAACAGTGAAGTAATCCGAGGAACAACAAAATAGCGCTCATGATCCAGTTTATAAGAACTATTAATAGGTGATGTATTTATATCCTGATAATTCAACATGTAATAGTCATATAGTTTAGTTACAAATTGTTTATCAAGGACGTTACCCAGCAGTATAGCTCCTTCTTTTTTGAATGCATCTAGTATATTTTGTTGGGCAGCAGCATTTAAAATGCCTCCAATTCGTTCATCATTTGTAAAAAAATGCTGGGGCACGTTAGATTTTTTCATATTCCTATCAGCTTGAGCTTTCTTAAATAAATTTAAATATTTGAATTCTATATCACTGTTAAACAAAATACAGATATCAAGATAAAATCTTTGATTGTACAATAATTTTATTTAGAAAATTATCAAACTAATTATCCCTTATCAATCCAGACCAAGGTATTGCCTTGCATTGTCTTATACACATGTAATTTGTGTAAGCTCTCTTCATATAGCAGTAGTTATATTACTCGTTTCTTGTTAGTATTTAAACAGTTAAGCTGGTTTGATTTCAATGCATTTCTGACCAGCAAAAAAGATACAAACAATGTCACGGACAAATTGGTAATTAGCTGTTGATTGACGATATATCCTTACAATATAAAAATGCAATGAGTTCTATCGCGACTGGAGAATATAGAAAGGCAATCGTATCTTTAAAAAAGTGCATAACTTTGGACAAAAAAGCTACTGATGCCATATTGCTTTTAGCCAAACTCTACATACAAACTTCCCAATTAAAAAAAGCTCTAACTACTTATACTGAAGCTAAACGTATTGGCAAATTTAGACTCAAATCCATTGCTGGCATAGCTACGACATTACGTTTACTTGACAAACCAGAGCAGTCATATAATTACCTAATAGAAGAATCTAAAGATTTATCTATACTGCCCCCATCTATCGCTATTTCATTTGCTAATACGTGTATAGAAACTAAAAAACATTCTGAAGCGATAGATAAAATTAAGGAAACCCTTAACACAAAAACCAATATACCCATTAATGCAAATAAGAATTTATTACATACACTTGGTAAGTTATATGATGGAATCTCCGACTTCGAATCAGCCTTCAACGCACATAAACAAGCAAATGAATTAACCCAAGATAAATACCATCCAGAACAGTTCGAAAGCCTAATAGCAAGTATACAAACAACTTATAACGAAAAATTTATTCTAAATGCATTAACATCGAAAAACATCAATACACCAGTTTTTATTATCGGAATGCCAAGATCAGGATCCACCCTGCTAGAGCAAATACTCTCTTGCCACACTGATATTTATGGCGCAGGTGAGCTTTATACACTGCAGGATACGATAACCAAGATATGTATTGGACAATATCCAGAAAGAATGCGTTTTTTAGAGCAAAAAACTCTAAATACAGCAGCAAGTTACTACATAAAAAAGTCACAAAAAAATAACATAAAATACAGTATCGATAAAATGCCTCATAACTATCTACACGTAGGCGTTATAAAACAACTTTTCCCTCATGCTAAAATCATCCATATAAAAAGAAATTCAATCGACAATTGTTTATCAATATATTTTCAATATTTCAATGATACGCATAATTATGCGACAAACCTATCAAATATTGCACACCATTTTTCTTATTATAATAAATTATTAAATTACTGGAATAAAGTATACCCTAATGCAATTATCGAAATACAATATGAAGAATTGATTAAAAATACAAAAATAGAAATATCCAAAATATTAAAACATCTTGATTTAAACTGGCAAGAAAGCTGCTTACAACACACAAGTAACAACCGCCACGTTTTAACTGCAAGTCAACAACAAGTAAATAAACCCATCTACACTAAGTCTATCAGCCGTTGGAAAAACTATAAGCCTTATATTAATAAATTACTCTCTGAACTTAGTAGATATGAAAGTTTGTAGATATCGCAGTATATAATTCGTCCACACTGAAAAATAGCATAACAATTTGACCACCGTAAGAAAGCCGAATATTCAGCTCCCCTGTAAGCAAGTAGATACCAGTAAAAATATCGATTTTCTCGTGGCATATAGTGTAACCACTCCACAAGCGCTTCACCTTAACGTAGTGCTTTTACCCATTATTATGATATTGAAGAAAATACAGTTGACAGCATCAATTACAAACGATAAAAAAATATCGCTTTAAAGGAACCACCGCCGCAAGTGGACGGAGAATTACATCCACAGTGATTAAATATCGCAGTTACATCCAGCAGATAATAAAAACAAATCGCCACCTCTTGTTTTAAGTTAAACGGTATCTACTACAGAAACCCATCTTATATTTCAATTTCTTTCGTCAAACTCCTGCTGCTGCTGTCGCGCACGATTGGAAAAGTATGTATACATTTTCTCAACTCTTGAATCCTCAAACACCTCATCTGCTGGGCTTTGATATGAAATTAAATTGCGATTAATCGATTTAAATGCAAGCTCTACAGATTTCGGAGTAAGCTCGATATATTCACAGCACCGTCTTAATACTGATATGACCATTTGCTCATCTAGCAAATCATGCTGCATCACGATTTGCCAATCATCCTCAATATAGGACATGAGGATTTTATAATAGTCATGCCACAATTCCATTCCAGTGGCTAACAGGCATTTTTGCTGCCCACACTCCGCTGGATAAACCTTCTCTAATGAACGCGCACTGGAGATTGGGTGACGCACAAGAATAATCGGGCGTATTTTGGTATAGCCATCAAAGCTCAGATAACGACGCCAAAAGGGGAACGTAAGCATGGTACGTGGATCCTTCCACCCCCAATGACTCGATTGAAACTGATCGCTCAAATAGATAGAAATTTTTGATGCTAGTGCAGGCTGGATATCGATCGTTTTTAATGCTTCAGCAGCTTGCAGTAACAATTGCCTAGTCGCAAACCCCCGCCAGTCGCAACCTACGGCCTGCACAAGATTAACATTAAGTTCAAGAAATGCTGTATCTTCCCAGTAACCCGCTTTATTATCAGGATTCGCAGGCAGAGTATTTTTACCTACATCTACTCCTAATAATGAAAGCATACGCATGAACATTGATGTTCCTGAACGATGCATCCCAAGTAAGGGAACGACAATTTGCTTATTTTTAGGGAGAATTAATTTCAACTCAACAAACTCATCATGATTTAAGATAAATAAAACAGCAAAAAACTCAACACCTATAGCCTGTAAGTCCATAGGTTACCTTTAAGAAAGACTAAAAGCCCTTCTGCATTGAACGCCTTTCGTATGTACAATAAGCGATAAACGGCATGGCAAAAGCCTTACCATAAAGTATACTATACTGCTATATTCACTTCCTATGTTAAGCCTTTACAATGCCACAGATTAAAGTCTCGAAAATTATCCCGTACAGCCTACTCTGCATACTGCTATTTTTTAGTCGTAGCGCCCAAAGTCTGCCGCATCCTATCGTTGAAGTTAAGTTTCATTATAACGGTGTTGATCACTTAATGGATATCGAATTATTTGATGACACAACTCCATTAACAGTTGCCAATTATTTAGATTATGTAACAACTCTAGACACCAGTGGAATACCAAAATTCGATGGCACTTTTGTTAACCGAAACATCCCAAACTTTGTCCTACAAATGGGTGGATTCACTTTTAGACCACCCAATCCTTTAGTTGACGCACTCATTAGCCCTACTGTAGTAGGTTCCGTTGGTTTAAGTCCGGTCGTTGATGGACCATTGTCACCTGTCGTCAATGAATTCAACCTGTCTAATACGCGTGGCACTATCGCCATGGCAAAGGTGGGGGCACAATTTGTGGAGGGAGGAAGTTGTGTAGCGGTTGGTCCTGGTTGTACACTGGCGGCTGGTACTGGGCCGGATTCCGCAACAAAAGAATGGTTTATTAACCTAAGTGACAATACATTTTTAGATAGTTCAAATGGTGGTTTTACTGTATTTGGTCGTATTATTGATAGTGGCATTTTAATTGCGGATGAAATTTCAACCTTTCCTGATCGCCCCTTCGCTGGCCTTGTGCTTGGTCCTGCCTTCACAAACTTACCCGTTGTCAATTATGACACAGCAGCACTCCCCGCTGTGCTACAGGATAACCTTGTGATGATTACCAGCATAACTGCAGGTATTATTCGTCCAGTACTTCGTTTCACGCCAGAAAATGCAAACTTTGGCTTAGATGTTATTAATGATGGCAGTAACCCGCAAACAACCATTACCGTAAAAAACACGGGCAATGAGGCACTAAAAATAAGCTCTGTTGATATTGCAAATCTGTTACCACCTTTTACTCTCATTTCTGAAGATTGCTCAAGCAAAATCACACTCGATCCTATTGCAACGAACCCTTCTTCAACCTGTACAATAATTATTGTATATACACCAACAACCATAGGGACACATGCTGGTAAAATCACGGTAGCTTATACCAATGTAAGCGCAAGTAAGTCATATTCAACCACTTTAAGCATAACGGGAGAAGGTGTTCCACAACCGTCCGTTCTCAATGTGTCACCCCCTGCTATTGTATTTGGTGACACTTCAAGGAATAGTACCAGTATTGAATCAACAGTAACCATTCAAAACAAAGGTGGCAGTCTGCTAAATTTCAACTCGATTAGCACTACTGGCATCAATAGCAGTGATTTTATAATTACAAATAATACCTGTATTGTCCCTCTCACAATTTCTCAAACATGTACTATCAATATTACATTCAACCCGACAGTAGCAGGAACCAGAACGGCTGCATTATCAATACAAAGTGATGGGGGTAATACTGATATAACATTATCGGGGCTTTCGACGATACCAATAATATCAGTCGATACGCCCTTCACTATAACGGCACAGGTAGGTGACTCCGCAACAAAATTCCTGCCGGTGACTAATACTGGAACAGAGACCCTGAACATCAACAATATAGTTATCAGCGGCTCTGGTGCGACACTTTTTTCTCAGACAAACAATTGCCCGGGCACTAACAATTCACCCATTGCGGACAGCCCTCTAACACCTGGAGGAACATGTAATATTCTGATTAAATTTTCCCCTGTTACCAATGGCGCACTCAATGCCATTTTGACAATAGAGTCAACTGACCCAGACACACCGTCTATTAATGTAGCGTTAGCAGGTGTGCTCGGACAAGCTACAATTTCTGTAAACACTACATTTGATGTCGGCACATCACAAGTCAATGGCACAACTTCCACTAAGGAACTAAAGGTAACCAATAATGGTAGCACCCCGCTTCTGATTACTAATATTCTTGGTTTAAATAATACAGGGTTTAGCCAGACAAATACTTGTTCGGACAGTAAGAACCGAACTGCAGCAAATGCAACATGCAGTATTTTTATTACCTTTAATGCGGATTCGTTCGGTCAAAAAATAGTTTCTATGACAATAGAATCAAATGATCCAACAACTCCGTCTATCAATGTAACACTTACTGGCTTTGGTGATACTGACTTAGATGGTGTGCCAGGGGATATTGAAGCAGCATCACCAAATTCTGGTGATGGAAATAATGATGCTATTCCTGATAACACTCAAGATAATGTTGCCACTTTGCTTGCAGCTAATTCGAAGTATATAACCTTTATTACAGATAAAACTATTCTAGTAAAAAAAGCCACCTCGTTTGTTGATGTCAGGCTATTAAATACTGCTCCAGCAGACGGCCAGCCTACAGATGCAAACTTCAATTATGGTCTTTATAGTTACTCTATAATTTTACCTCAAGGTGTGGTCGGTGACGGTATGAATATAGGAATATTACTACCAGCTGGCGAGCAGCCAGAGAAGTTTTATAAATTTGGCCCTACCAAAGATAACACTAGCCCGCACTGGTATGATTTCTCATACGATGCTGCATCGCTAACGGGCGCGCAATTTATCGGTGATGTCTCACTACAATCACCTTCAGGTAGCGGGCTAAAAAGAAACTTTATCACTGTAAGCTATATTGATGGACAAAGGGGGGATGATGATCTGCTAGCAAACGGTATTATCCTCAATAACAAAGCTGGACTCAGCTTTGTTAAGACAAATTCTTCTTCAAGTTCTGGTTCTGGCTCACTTTCCTACTTATCATTACTAATACTAATTATTAGTAATTTATTTAGACGAAGTTTTTTTAGCGTAAAAATATTAAAAAAATAACCAGCTTCTAAGAACACATCTCCGCCTAATAGCGATATTTTATTACCCAGACAAAATGATATAGAGTTACTTCAGAAATAAAATTCCACAATAAAAACAATAAGGTAGGATGTGCCATGCATAATAATAAGCGCACAAAAAAAGCACACTGGACTTACCAGGATTCGATATACTGAGTGAAAAGCAAGCCAAAAAATCTGCAGATGATTCAGATGGTGACTTAGGAACAGGTGGTTCGGTAGGGAGAAAAGACCGCCATAAAGGTAAGCTCATCTTAGATGCGACAGTGGTTCGCATATGATTTTATGCCCCATTAAGCAAGCCAATCACTACAATCCCAGCTAAGTACGCGTTCTATGCTCTTTATTTCATATTTGTAAATCTGTCTAAGATATTCTTTTTCTGTGTTACTCATATTTGATGAGTAGCGAAGAGAATGTACTTCTCTAGCGTTTATATTCTCGAAATTATTAACACCGAGAAAGCCACATACTTTTTTAAGAGTTTCGTTTGGTAAATTTCTTAAATGTTCGTTCTTAAGAATTAATACATTGTCTTTGGAGAAGTAGAACCATAGCCGTCTTAGTTGTTCCAAATAGAAGCCTCTATCAATATATGAATAAACTCGGTGTTGGTGAGGTAAAGCTTCTCTGCATCTTTGTTGCTCATTTTGTATTGCGTCCCAGAAAGATAAATCTTCTGAATTTCTTGATTTTTCCATATTCCAATGGGAATACGCTCTATCAATAGGGTTTCTTAAGATAACGATTAACTTCATATTAGAGTTGTATTCCCACATCCGCCTGGGTGCATCATGCCAGTACATATATATAGGTGTTGCCTCTCCGATCAAGCGGTGCGCAGATTGAGGCTTGAAGCAAGCGTGATATTGTGAATAATTAGGCATGATATTATTGAAAAGATGTTCAGTATCAAAGAAATGCACTTCTTTTCTTTCTGCCATACAAACTTCTGGGTGCTCTCTCAGGTATATATCTAGAACAGATGTACCACCTTTCTGTACTCCACAAATAATAAAATTTACCAATCTATCATTATTGTTCATAAACTAATTGTATTCCTTGAACGCTAACGAAGCTGTAGAAAAAACCAAGAAACCTCTTTGAGCCTACCAGCCAATCAAAACTATTATTTCATAGGACAATATCATACTTTTTACTTTTATGACGACAAAAATAATCATCGATTATGAACGAAAGGGGTCGGTAACTAATGAGAATCATTTACACTCACCCTTCCGTATTTTGCATGGTTTTCCCCTAAGGGCATCACCCTCTTTCCTATTAAGACCCTGTTGTGTAGTGGTCAAATAAATCTGTACACATTAATGGGAACAAATTAATTTTTCTGCCGCATTAGGCGACAAATAGTTATTGTAACTATGACCTCTAGCGGCGTTGTAATGCAGAATGATGTATTTGAGTACATCTATCTCTGCTTCATCATAGGATCGATAGTATTCTTTGGGCATCCATTCTGTTTTAAAGCTTCTAAAAAAACGCTCCATTGGCGCGTTATCCCAGCAATTGCCACGCCGCCTCATACTTTGTGTTATTTGATATCGCCATAGTCATTGTCGATATTTT
>JASFYQ010000043.1:0-9441 GCA_045047105.1 Pseudomonadota bacterium
AAAATCTCTTGCTTTATTCAAGTCTCACAATTATTGCAATAGCAGCTTCATTGCTTTTAGCTTTATAATCCCGATTAACTACAATATTACCCACTTGAATCAACTGCTCGTTATTATAAAACAGGGGAATTTGGCTACGTAACCAGGGTGGAATTGACTGCTCCTGAAACCATTTTTTTAATAAAAAATGGCGGGAGCTATGGTTCTTTTTAAAACGTTCTCCACCTTTTCTAAAACACAATTTAAGCGTATCGCTTAAGAGTTCTTTGGCAAGTTGATCAGGCTCTTTTATCTCCATAGTAAACTTGCCAAAAGTAATTTTTGAGTGTTTTTTAAAGTTCCATAAAACATCTGCTCTAGTTTGCTCAGGTTCAGTTGGATTGGATTTTATATTCAGTAAATACAATCTATTTTGATAATATCGTATTTGGTAATGTTGCTGCTCAAACTTCCAATTGAGCAAACTATTTGCTGTGGTGGCTTTATTAATAAAAATATCTAAAAATTGCTGTAATAATTTAGCATTTAAAACGGCTACCTGATTACTCCTAAGCCAAAATTGAATACCGTTTTTAATTCTTCCAGAGGAGAGTTTTTGTAGTCTGGCTGTATCTAATAGTGCTTGCTTTAAAATAGCAGGATTAAAACTGAGCATGTCTTTTTGTTGAACATTAAGTTCAATAGTGCAATTTTTTAAATCTTCGCTAGCAACTTCTTCTAAAATTTCCACCGCTTCACTTTGTAATAGACTCACTCGGGATAGACTACTTGCAAACCCAGGCCATTGTTGTTGTAATTTTGGCAAGATACTATGGCGTAAAAAGTTACGCTTAAATTTCTGCTGTTGGTTGCTTTCATCCTCAACCCATTTTAACTGGTATTGTATAGCGTAGTTTTTTATGCCTTCACGAGAGAAGTTTAATAATGGTCTGAGCAGGTGAAAATCTGCAAAGTCTCTGCACACAGGCATTGCCGCTAAACCCTTTGGCCCAGAGCCGCGTAGTAATTGTAACAATAAAGTTTCTACTTGATCGTTCTGGTGATGTCCCGTTAGTAAAGCATCACCTCTTTTTAAGATTTTTTTAATCGCTCCATATCGAGCATCTCGTGCTGCTGCTTCTGGGCTTTGCCGTGGTGCAGGTTTTGCATTCACGGATAAAACAGACAAGGGAATTTGGTATTTTAGACATTCCACCTGGCAAAATTCTGCCCACTCTTGTGCATGGGGGCTTAAGTTATGATTAACATAAATAGCGGCAAGTTTAATCCCTTGATCAAACAAAATTTGTTGCATTGATGCCATTAAGTGCAGTAAAACCATAGAATCCAGGCCACCACTGCATGAGACTACATAGCGATTAAATTTATCTGGGAAAATATTCTGTGGGAAAACATTTGCAGCTATAGCTGAGCTTATATCTGCCTCAGCGACTTGTTGAAAGCAAGAGCTAGAGAGTAAAGAGTTTAAAAAATTCTCTTGATTAAGCAAGGGGTAAATTTATTCTTCATCAAAATTGCCATATGAAAGCAGTTTTTCATAACGACTTTCTAATAACAAATCCAGTGGCATTTCTTTTAATAATTCGAGAGTTTCGGTTAGTGTCTGTTTTAGATTCTTTGCCGTTTGTTGATGATCTCTATGAGCACCACCTCTGGGCTCTTCAATAATTTGATCAATTAAACCTAATTCTTTTAATCTGCTCGATGTAAGTCCCATTGCTTCCGCAGCGTCGGCAGCATTATCTGCACTTTTCCACAAAATGGTTGCACAACCTTCTGGGGAGATAACTGAATAGGTACTATATTGCATCATATTAACTCTATCACCTACTCCAATAGCCAGCGCACCACCTGAACCACCTTCACCTATAACAGTACAAATAATAGGAACTTTAAGCTCAGCCATCTCGATCAGGTTTCTAGCAATTGCCTCACTCTGACCACGTTCTTCTGCACCCAATCCAGGATAGGCTCCTGGGGTGTCAATAAAAGTTAAAACGGGAAGTTTAAAACGTTCGGCTAATTTCATTAAACGCAAGGCTTTGCGATAACCTTCCGGTCTTGGCATACCAAAGTTACGCTTAATTTTTTCATTGGTATTACGGCCTTTTTGATGACCAATAATCATTACTGCCTGATTATCCAGGCGAGCCAAACCACCAACAATAGGATGGTCGTCAGCATAGGCTCTATCACCATGTAATTCTACAAAATCAGTGAAGATGTGTTTGATATAATCCAGAGTATAGGGTCTTAATGGATGGCGAGCTAATTGTGAGACTTGCCAGGGAGATAATGACTTAAAAATTGAATCAATTAAGGACTCACTTTTTTCCTGTAATTTATCAATCTCTTCGGATATATTCAGGTTGGTATCGTTGCCCATATAACGCAACTCTTCAATTTTAGCTTCAAGTTCGGCAATCGGTTGTTCAAAATCAAGGTAATTAGGATTCATAAAATAAGTGTTTAATTATAATTTTTAATATTCAATATTTAGTGTATAAATTATACACAGATACACGGCTAAAATCACCTTTATTTTATACTGGGTGGAACAAATTTTAGCTAAAAATAGCCAGTCAATATGGAATAAAGCTATCAACTTAGTGCTATAAAATTGACTCAAATTGTTTAACGTTATATTCTTTATTGATGACAATATCCATCAGCCCATCCACCCCTTCCCTTCAATTAGAAACAAAAAAAATTGCCCAAAAGTATCAGTTTAATTATCTGGATTGTATAGATACAGCAACAGAAAATCACTTTCACTTGCAATTAACCGAGCAGCATTTACAATTAATAGATCTGCAAAATAGCGCATATAATCCCTTATTAATTAGCTTTGTTTCTGGAAAAACCGATCACCGAAGATTATATGGTGGAGGAAAATCACAACTATTAGCTAAAGCCGTTGGGCTTAACAAAGGTTTTAAAGCCCATATACTGGATGCCACAGCAGGCTTGGGTGGGGATAGTTTTGTGTTGGCCTGCCTGGGTTGTAAAGTGACCTTGTTAGAACGCTCACCCGTACTTGCCGCTATGTTAGCTGATGCCTTATATCGTGGGCAGCAAAGTGAAGAAATAAAATCCATAATTGCATCCATGCAATTAATTCATGCGGATAGTGTACAATTTTTATGCGCAGATAAAGCAAAAGATAAAACAAATAATGAACAACAAACTGAGCAATGTAGTCAGCCCGATATTATTTATCTAGACCCCATGTTCCCGGATAAAAAAGGCTCGGCTCTGGTAAAAAAAGAAATGCAATACCTACAGCAACTGGTGGGCAAAGACATGGATTCATCACAATTATTAAGCTGTGCTATTCAACAGGCTAAATATCGTGTAGTAGTAAAACGCCCTATTAGAGCGCCACTTCTTGATGGGCAAAAACCCATATTGCAACTAGCCAGTAAAAAACAGCGCTTTGATATTTATATTAATCAGAAATTGCCGAATAGCTAGGGACTAAACGTTGCCGAATAGCTAGGGACTAAACATAGTAGTCAAGCATAGAAATACCACTATACGAAGAACTGGAAACAGCTTGGATATGCTGATAAAAATCAACTTTACTGCCTGAGTTGTTATCTGATTTAGTTTTATTTAATAACGCGGGGGATAATTCAGATGAGCTGGCATCATTTTTTGATGCAGCAAGTTCCTTAGTAGCCTCAATTTCCATCTGCGCGGCTTGAGCAGCAACTTTTCTATCCTGACCTGAAGGATCAGCTGGAGCTAGTGCGGCCTGGTGGATTTGTCTGGCTTTAGCAATAGTGGCCTGTGGATCACCTTCTACTTTAGAAACATCAATAGAAACTTCGCCACCTACAGCATAACGTTTACCATCTGGCCCCGTTTCATATTCAAACGAAGCTCCTCCATTACTTAAGGAACCAGCTGCTGACTGATGGGCCTGCTCATGGGTAAGTACCTCTGCATCCGTTTTTTTTAACTCTTCAACTTTACGCAGCTCTTCTTCTGTAAGACCATCCTTGCCAGAGGAAAAAGGATTTGAGGAGGATTGCTCTAAATTGCTATCATCTTTAGACTGCTCAGTCTTTTTAACTTTTTGTAAAGAGAGATCCTCATCACCACGCAGGGGCAATCGCGATGTTTCAATCGACTGCTCGACAGCATTTGGATAGCGACTATTCTCTGAAAAATTGTTAATAGAAGAAATCATAGTTATTAAAAAGCAATCTTAGTTATTAAAAAGCGATCCTAAATAAAAGAATATAAAGTATTAGCGTCTCTTTAAACTAAAAGTTGAGACTCATTTTATATCTAAATTAGCCCAGAAACACTTCAAAAAATTTACCATTCTGTTAGACTGTACTGATTTTTTACCTCACCTACAATTGGCTAAATAACATGACAAATACAGCATTTATACAACAAAGCTCCTACAATAGAGATGAATTATTACAATGTGGCCAGGGAGAATTGTTTGGCCCGGGTAACGCCCAGTTACCTGCTCCTAATATGCTAATGATTGACCGAATTACTAAAATTTCAGATTCAGCAGGCTCACATGGAAAGGGTAAAATTATTGCTGAATTAGATATCAAACCCGAGCAATGGTTTTTTGAGTGTCACTTTCCTGGAGATCCAGTAATGCCTGGATGTCTTGGCCTGGATGCATTATGGCAACTTATTGGTTTTTATCTAGCCTGGTTAGGAAACCCTGGACATGGGCGCGCATTGGGAGTAGGAGAGGTTAAATTTACAGGGCAGGTATTACCTGATGCTACAAAAGTAACCTACAACATTAACTTAAAACGGGTAATAACCCGTCGCTTAGTTATGGGGGTTGCAGATGGAACCATGACTGTTGATGGTAAAGTGATCTATACTGCCAAAGATTTAAAAGTAGGATTATTTACCGATACCTCGGGCTTCTAATAAAGAGCTGTTTTTTTATAAAACCTTAGCAATATATAAAATATATCAATACATTTATGCCTTCAGATACAACCGATAACACTAAGAAAAATCAGGCTAAACCAGCCTCTTTAGGTCTTTATTTAGCCACTCTCTTATATGATTGCCTATTGGTTATGGCGGTTCTATTTGTAGCCTCTATTATTTATATTATTCCTATCGCGCTGAATACCGACATTGATAGCAGCCAAACTAGAAATCTGAGTACCACTGCCTTTCAATCACCAGTATACAAGACCTGGATTTTTATTATCTGGTTTGCATTTTTTGCCTGGTTCTGGACTAAAGCAGGACAAACCCTGGGTTTAAGGGTATGGAAACTAAGAATAGAAAGTATTGATGGTAATCTAATGTCACTCTGGCAAGCTCTATTACGATTTTTTAGTGCTCAGGCTCCGTGGTTTTTTGCACTTTTTCTTTATCATCTAGCCGGCAAAACAGAGCTGATTGATGCTCCCTATAAATACTGGATTTTACTACTCGGATTTTCCAGTGTAGCCTGGTCATTGGTTGATAAAGAAGGTTTAAGTTTACACGACCGTTTTTCTGAAACACGAATAGTATTAATGAAAAAAGGAACTTAGGAGCTCTTATTTTTTAGCTTTCTGCTGCTTAAGTTTTTGTTGTTCAAGCTCTTGCTGTTTAATCTTTTGCTGCTCAATTAAATCTTGCACAACTTTATCAGCCTGTTTTTTTTCTTTTTTGCTTAATTCTTCGCCCATTTTTTCTATTGCTAAAGCGGCGTCTTCATACCCATTTTTTTTTGCTAAAATTAACCAGGCATAAGCATTACTTAAATCGGCATCAGCACCGATGCCATTAGCAGTCATAATGCCAAGATTATACTGAGCTTTAGCAAAGTTATTCATGGCTGCTTTTGCGATCCATTTATTAGCAATGCGTTTATCACTCATTACACCCAGCCCCTGATAGTATAAGATACCTAAATTAAACTGCGCTGAGGGGTGACCTTGTTTGGCCATTTGTTTACAAATATCCAGTGCTTTATAGTACTTTTTAGCTTCTATTAAATCAGCACATTGGTTGCTTGCAAAAATGGGGAATGAAAAAAACACCAATAATATAATCAGAATTATTCTAGAACGATACATCTTTATCACCTCTTAAATTTTAATTTTTTAGTTCTTTATATTGCTTTTTAAATAATCGCCAGCCCATCTGTTGGCCAAATAAATATATAAACAATAATACAAATAAAATATGCACCCACCACATGCCAATTTCAGGTGGAATATTACCCTTTTTAACAAAATTCTGGGCAATACCTAATAAGTTACTATATAAAAAATAAACCAGAATAGCAGGTAAAACTTTAGCATATCGGCCTTTTCGAGGACTTGATTTACTCAGCGGGATAGCTAATAAGGCTAAGACAAAAGTACTTATAATAAGAGAAATACGCCATTGTACTTCAGCAACTGCCTGGTTATTCTGTTGCTCTAATAATAGTTCAAAACTTTGCTCGTCTTTGTCATAGCTTATTGCAGCTATAATTTTATTTTCAACTATAACCCCATATTCTTTAAATTTAATAACCCGATAATCACCACTGCCTGGCTGCCCATCATAACGATAGCCCTGATTAAAAACAAGATAACGTGCCCCGGTGAGCTGATCCTTTTTAATATATGCTGTATCAGCATAAACAACACTATTATTATCGCCATTACGAAGTCTTAAAAAAACCCGCTTTAATACTCCTTCAGAACTGACATCTTCAATATATATAACTCGGTTACCATTAGCAAATTGATTAAATCGACCTCTGTCCAGGACATCAACATCCGCATTTGATTCAACATGTTTTTTTAATAAAGTTATTTTCCCATTAGCCCAGGGGCTAACATGTAGTGCAAATATGAGTTCAATGAACACAAATATAAAAATAATCGGTAATAGACTGGATAAAATAGTTTTAGGACTGATACCACAAGACCACATGGCAATAATTTCGCTATCTTTATAAAAACGACTTAAAGCCAGAATAATGGACAAAAATAGCGTCAGAGGAAATATTAGAGCCAGGCTCTTAATATTGGTTAAACCTAATAAAACAAATAAAAGATCCAGAGTAATTTTACCATCACTAACTGCAGATAATACTCTTAATACCTGAGTACTGAGTAAAATCAAAAAAACCACAATAAAAACAGCCAAAAAAGTTTTTAAAACTTCTCTAATCAGGTACCATCTAATAATCAAAGCAATTTTCCATACGTAGCATTAAATCAATTACAAATTATCAAGATGAATTGAATTTGTTCAAGAAAGTAACCACTTTGGGTGGTCAATTGCCTAATTATCAATTATCAGTTAATAATTATCAACTAATTAACCATTTAAGCTTGCAGTATATTATTATTGATCTATTCTTAATAACAATTATTCTTAAAACCATATAGATTGGGAGAAATTATGGAGTTTAGTGTTAAAAGTGGAAGCCCAGAAAAACAAAGAACAGCCTGCGTTGTTGTAGGTGTGTTTGAACCCAGAAAATTAAGCTCCTCTGCACAACATCTAGATGAGTCTTCCAATGGATATATTTCCAGTCTGGTTCGCAGAGGGGATATGGAAGGAAAAACAGGGCAAACATTATTATTACATAATGTTGAAAATACACTTTGTGACCGAATTCTACTTATTGGTTGTGGAAAAGAACGCGAATTTAATAGCAAACAATATAAAAAAGTAGTTTCTAAAGCAGTTCAAACACTGAATGAAACAGGTTCAATGGAAGCTGTTTTTTATCTTACGGAGCTGCCACTCAAAGGCTGTGAAATAAGCCAGAAGATCCAACACCTGGTTTTATCTACCACCCAAACTCTCTACCAATATAATGAGTTTAAATCCAAAAAAGACAGTACACGCAGACCATTACGAAAAATAACTATTATGGTCAGTAGCAGAAGAGAACTATTAAAAAGAGAACGGTCTCTTCGCGAATCAATTGGTATTGCTGAAGGTATTCATTTAGCTAAGGATCTGGGCAATATGCCTGGCAACTATTGCACCCCCAGCTATTTAGCAGAGACGGCTCAGGGTCTTGCCTCTACTTACTCCAAATTAGAAGTCCAAATTCTTGATGAAGAGCAAATATATGCACTTAAAATGGGAGCATTTCTTTCTGTTAGCATGGGCAGCCGTGAACCAGCCAAACTGATTGTGATGGAATACTCTGGTGGTGAAAAATCTGTTAAACCCGTTGTTTTAGTCGGTAAAGGGGTTACCTTTGATTCTGGAGGTATTTCACTTAAACCAGGTGCAGCAATGGATGAAATGAAATACGACATGTGCGGAGCAGCCAGTGTAATAGGTACTATTAACGCCATTGCAGCTATGGAACTTGCAATTAATGTGGTAGCAATTGTTCCTGCTACAGAAAATATGCCCGACGGTATAGCAACTAAACCAGGCGATATAGTAACCAGTATGTCAGGAAAAACTATTGAAATCCTAAATACCGATGCAGAAGGACGATTAATTTTATGTGATGCCCTAACCTATTGTGAGCAATTTAACCCTGAAGTGGTAATAGATGTAGCTACTCTTACAGGTGCATGTATTGTAGCTCTGGGTAGACAAGCAACAGCAATATTCAGTAACCATAGTCCACTAACACATGATTTAGAAAATGCATCCAAACAGACCGATGACAGAATCTGGGAATTGCCCATCTGGGATGAGTATCATGAGCAACTGAAAAGTAACTTCGCCGATGTCGCTAATATTGGTGGTCGTGATGCAGGCTCTATAACAGCGGCCTGTTTCTTATCTAAGTTTACGACTAAATATCATTGGGCTCATTTAGACATCGCAGGTGTTGCCTGGGAGAGTGGAAAAAATAAAGGTGCAACGGGCCGTCCGGTATCATTATTATGTCAATACTTAATTAACCGAGTTAAATCCAATTAAAAATTAAATCTCAGCATTTAAAACCTAAGAATTTATGACAAAAATTGATTTTTATATCCTGGCACAGGATAGTCATCGCAGTGTCGAACAATTAACTTGTCAATTGACTGAAAAAGCCTATAAACAAAATAATTTTATTTATATCCAAACTCAGTCAGTTGAACAGGCTAATAATCTTGACGAACTTTTATGGAAATTTAAAGCAAATAGCTTTATACCGCATAAAAATATGGTCAACCAGACTTCTGGACTAACCGAGCAACAAATAGATAATTTTGCCTATCCTATTTTAATTAACACAGCCGAATTCTTAGCTAAAGAAGCATTAGCCACTGGTGAATATAATCCCGAAAATAAAGCCGAATTATTGATAAATTTAAGCGATAAAACAAACGATTTTTTTAGCTCATTCCAACGCCTGGTTGAAATTGTAAGTAAAAATGAGCAATCAAAGCAAGCAGCGCGGATACGTTTCCGCTTCTACAAAGACAGAGGATACGAAATTTCAACTCACAATGTTTAAAGCATAGCCATCAGGGCCAAGATTAAATTATC
>JASFYQ010000044.1:0-7411 GCA_045047105.1 Pseudomonadota bacterium
GGTGAAAACTTTTTGACTTGCTCTAAGAATTAAGGTTCTTTTATAACAATAGCTAGCAGCTTTTTAAACCCTCTATAATCTTTTTACCCTTTTTTTGCTGAGCACGAATAACCTTCAGATAATGTGTTATTTCTTTTTGTTTTTCCTTATCGGCTTCGTCTAAAAGTTGGCGTTCTAGTTTGTGTTGTTTAGATTTTAATTTTTTTAATAAAGCAGGGATTGATTTATTTATTTTGGAGTGATTTTTTTCTTCAAAGAGGCTTTTTAATTGTGATAGTATTTTACTTAGTCCCATTATTTGTTCCTTTAAATCTACGAGCAATTAAAATTACTCGCATAGTTTATAGAAACAATATGACAAGCAGATGACAACTTAAGAAAAAAAAGGGATTACTTCTTTTCTTCGCTAGCAATCACAAACATTAATAAGGATGGAATAACAAATAGAGTAAAAATAGTAGAAAAAGCCAGGCCGCCAGTAATTACACTGCCTAAACCACGATAAAACTCAGAGCCTGGTCCAGGTACAATAATTAAGGGCAGCATGCCAAATAATGAGGTAAGGGAGCTCATAAATATCGGACGCAAGCGACTTTTGGTGGCTTCATAGATTGCTTCTCTGGAAGCCATTTTTTCATTACGAATAAGATTTAAGGTTTGGTGAACGATTAATATGGCATTATTTACGACAATACCCACCAGAATTACAAAACCTAACATAGTAAGTACATCTAAGGGTTGGTAAGATAAAAGTTGGTTAGTCATAGCCAGACCAATAAATCCTCCTGCGGCAGCTAGAGGCAGGGTAAATAGAATTATTAATGGATAAATAAAGTTGCCAAATAATGCGGCCATTAAGAGGTAGGTAATAATAACGGCTAGCAGTAAATTAATTTTCATTGATTCAATAGTTTCTACTAATTTATCCGATGTGCCGCTCAGAGTTATATTTACTCCATCTAGCTTTCCTTGTTTTTTAAGATCAGGAATAAGTTTATTTTGCAATAATTCAATACCTTCCTGAATCGTAAATTGTTTGGGTGGTGTTACTTCCAAAGTGATAGTGCGCTTGCCTTGTAAATGCCTTATTTCACTAATGCCATTAGAGCGTTGTAGCTGAGCTAAGTTATCAAAACTTACCAGTTTTCCTCCCGGTGTTGCAACCAGTGAATGGTATATTGCTTCTGGGGTTTGGGCATCGCTATCCTGTGATTTAAGAATTAGATTAATTTTATTTACCCCATCAATTTTATATTCGCTGATTTTTCGTCCCTGCATTAAAACATCGGCAATAATTCCTAAAGAATAGGCGTCCATGCCCTGGCGTTTTAACATGGCATCATTGGGAATAAAACGAATTTCGGGAAATAATAGCTCAATAGAGGGTACCGGGCGGATCTGTGCCCCCTTTATTTCTTTAGATAAGATACCAAAAAGTGCTCCGCCTACCTCAACAAGCTTTTCAATATTTTCGCCACTGATGTCCACATCAATGGTTCTGCCTTTGCCAAGACCTTGCTCAAAAACACCCGCTTGTTTGGTGATACCAAAAATCCCGGGAAAGCCATTAGCAATAGGCTGTAATAGATCTTTAAGTATTTCAACTCGACGATCATCGGCACTGATTACACCAAAAATAATAAAGTCGCCACCCGCAACGTAAAATGCACGAGCTATAGCGGGATAACCATCTTTTGCTACTCCTAAATGGGGTTTCAAGCGTTTAAATATGGTTTCACCAATATGTTTTTTCTCGGCATAAGATAAACCAGGAGGTGGGATTAATATATTAAAAATTAGATTACGATTTCCCTGTGGTAAGTATTCCATTTTAGGGAATAAACTATAAATACTGGCAATGGATGCCATGGATAAAATTAGCACGGTTAAAATACGTTTGCCGGGAGATTTTAAAATATTGTCTAAAAGAGACATAATACTATTGCTGATTATTTCACCAAAGCGAAGCAGTAAACTTTTATGCTGTTTATCCTGATGCTTATCATGTGGGTGGAAGCGCATTAGCTGGTGCCACAACATAGGGATTACCGATATGGATACAAATAATGAAAAACTAACCGCTACGGTAACGGCAATGGCGATATCTTTAAATAATTGTCCTGCCTCATTCTGGAGAAAAATAATAGGTAAAAACACTGCTACCGTTGTTAATGCAGAGGCTATTAATGCTCCCCAAACTTCATTGGTTCCATCATAGGCCGCAACCAGATAGGGCTTGCCCATTTTTTTGTGGCGATCAATATTTTCTAATACCACAATAGCAGAGTCGACTAACATGCCTACTGAAAAAGAAATACCTGCAAGTGAAATGGTATTTAATGAGCGCTGCATATAATCAAGAATTATAAAGGTAGAAATAATTGAAATAGGTATCGCTAAAGCAACAACGGTTGTAGCAGACAAGGAGCGTAAAAACAGTAATAAAACAATAATTGCCAGTATGCCCCCAATTAAAATATTTTGCTGTACCAGATCAATGGAGCCCTGGATATATGCACGTTTATCGTGTAACCATTGAATATGTAAACCATCTTTTTTTAACTTAGCTGCATTAAGCCCTTTGACCATGGCCTCTACATTATTTGTCAGGCTAACAATATTGGTACCATTTTCTGGTTTTACCCCAATAATTAAACCTTTAACATTATCTACCATTGAGATTGCACGTGGAACAGCATAACCATATGCCACCATGGCAATATCTTTAATACGTACTTCTTTGTCCTGATTGGATAAAACCACTAGTTCACGAATGGCTTCGGGGGAGCGAAACTGAGAGGTGGTGCGAATGCGATAATTGCGTCTATCTATATCTACAGAACCTGCTGAAATATCATTATTATGACGCTGAATTTTTTGAATAACATCATCAATGCTCAGGCTATATTTAGCCAGCGATTTAAAATCAACAATAATTTGCATTTGCTGCTCGGTGCCACTGAGCAAAAATAGCTCTGCAACTCCTGGAATACGCTCATAATGTTCCCGAATTTCATTTTTAAGATAGGTTTTATAAGTATCAATATTGCGAGGGTTTTCCTTTAATGTTCTAAGCATGGTCCAGATAACAGGAGAAGAGCTTTCGCCTGTTGCCTTAATAACTGGCTTAAGCACATTTTCAGGGTAGCTATTTACTTCGGTGAGCTTATTGCTCACATCTAACAGTCCCTTGTTGATATTTGCACCAATTTTAAAGGTAAGGGTAATAGTACCCTTATTATCTTGGGATTTAGATTCATAGGAAATTATCCCCGGGGTATTTTTAAGTACCAGTTCTTGTTCGTTAATAATCTCCTCTTCTATCTCTCTGGGAGAAGCTCCTGGCCAGACGGTAACTACGGAAATTTTAGCTTCTACTACATTGGGAGTTAATTGTTGTGGCAGATTTTGTAAGGCCAGTAAACCAAACATCAATAGCATAATAACTGCTACAGTAACAGATACGGGCTTATGGAGTGAAAATTGGATAATGTTCATGATTTAATACAATCAATTAATTTCTACGGTGTTATTTTTCTATAACGTCTTGATCGGGGAATATACGCTCATTGCCCTTAACAATTACCCGCATACCATTGCTTAGGCCCGGTGCTTTAACTGCAACCTGAGAGCCATTATAGAGCTGTGCTTGTACGGGAATCATTTGTGCTTTATTGTCTTTAATAACAAAAACCACATCTTGACCAAAACGTTTTATTACGGCATCCCTGGGAACTAAAACATTGCTTTTAGGATTGTTTCTGGCTAGCTTTATTTGCGCTTCTAAGCCGCCAAATAGTGAGCTGTCTACAGAGTTAAGTTTTATTTTAAGTGGCAGAGTGCGTGTTTTTGCATCTCCCTGAACAATTAAACCTTTAACATTGCCAAGGTATTTTTTCTGGTTTATCTCTATTTTAATATTTTGATTATGACTCAGTTTGGTTGCAAAAGTAGCTGGTATATCAAATAGGACATAAATATTATCAGGGTTAATGAGTGTTCCCACTTCCCCACCCTTATTAACCCACTCACCTCTGCTGATATTTTTTGTGGAAATGAGCCCACTATAAGGCGCTCGAATTATATTTTGTTTACGCTCAATATTTAAAATATCTAATTGAGCGTTTAAGGCAATATGTTTTTGCTCCAGGGTTATTTTATTGTAATACACTTCATCGTATTGTTGCTGAGAAACATTTTTTTGTCTGAGTAGCTTGGTATAGCGTTTTAGATCTTTATTCACTTTTTCAAGTTGCAGGCGAATTTCTTTAAGATATGCTTTATTAGCATGTATTTTAGAATCTAAAATTTCATGATCCAGCTCAACCAGAATTTGGCCTTTTTTAACCTGATCGGTAGTCTCAAAATTAACTTTAAGAGCCAGACCAGCCACTTGAGAAGCAACTACCGAGGTTTCACTATAAAATAAGGTGCCAATAAAGGTTTGATAAGAAACCAGAGAACCAGTGCTTACTGGAGCTGTTTCTACCAAAGAGGCTGGTTTCTGCTCAGCTATGCTTGGGGCTACGATTAGAAAAGAGAGCAAAAAAATAGTAAGCCTTAGCATTATGCGTCCTTTAAGCTAATCATTTGTTATTTAGAAAATCTTAATATTAATTGAGTCTAACATAGTTATAATCAAGAAGACGTATAATATTTATTAGTTGTAATTAATTGTTGTTTCAGCTGCTTGTGAGGTGAAATTGAGGGGCTTTTTAGCTCGCAGTTTGCTATCTGGAAATAGATTATTATTCCAGCTTTTGTCTTTAATCATAGCTATTGGTGCTGCCAAATTATCCAGGTAATTTGAAAAGTCAGCCTCTGGAATTAATTGTTGCATTATAAACTTTAATTTATTTATAATTTTGGGTTCGGCCAGTCTATTTCTTTGTCCCCATTGAACAATAAAATCATTTCCTGTTGGGCTGCTTGAAGTTGGCACATTGGTAATAGCAATATCTCTTTCTACTCCCAGGAAATAATGCATCAGGGCTTCTTCACTAAGCATGGCTAAATCTTCAAAAACAGTACTATAACTATAGATATCATTGCTAATGTCATTAGCAAATTGTTCAGCTATTGTTTCTGCGGAATAGGCAGTTTGTTCACAGGTTGCATTAGTGCAAGCAAACATAACATCTGCCTGATATTTTAAAATATCTGAGGATAGGGGAAATTGTTGTTCTAATTGATAGGAGATTCTATTTTTTATATTCACATCTGCTGCTTCATGTACCGAAATATCCAGGTTTAAATGCGCTAATAAAGCAGGTGGAAAATAATCATTTGCATGGGATAATTCATGGAAAAATAATCTAGCTGCCAGATATAATACATCATTAATGGTGCGATCACTTATCTGTGAATGGTATGCATAATTGCCATCTTTAAGATATCTATAAAGTCGAGTATATTTTAGCGCATTGCCACAACTGGCTCTAAAATCTGGAGTCTGGTCTACGGTATTTATAATAGCCGTGCTATCGGTATTAATAAAAAGATAACTGGGGTCAATATATATAGCACCTGTACTGGCTTTATAATGTGCTGGCCTTATATCCCCTGAAATTACGATGGCTGTAACCGCTCTGAATAATTTTAATGATGAAGTGGGTAATAATTGTAAAAATTGTTTAAATCGCTCAGCCATCCATGGATGGGAAACCAGAGTTCTAGCCATTATATCGTCTATATCAGGATCAAAAAATTGCTGACCTAAAAGTGGTAATTTACTTAATTTACAGGATTGAGTTGAGCTTTTAGAATAAACACATTCTTTTAATACAGAAGCATATTGGCTATTGTTTGAAGCAGGAAAAACATCGCTAAAATCCTCTGGATAAAGGGTGTTCTTGTAGTCGGACAATAGTTGGGGCTGCTCGCCAATAACAATGCTTATGGTATTGGAAAACCTGCTGGCATGACCACTGGAATCAATGCTCCGCATAGTGGTTATAATATTAGCTCGATCGTTTAAATCAGCTGAAATACTATGGGTGGTATTATCTAGCTCTAGTTGTTGCCAGCTATTCATAGAATCCAGGGAATACCATAATTGATATGCTTTAGCATCTTCAATACGGTTCCAGTTGATGCTTGCTGTAGAATTATTGATTGTTAATTTTTGATTTGGGGGTAATAAAAAGTTGCCTGAGCGTACAATTTTGGTAGATGCAAACTGGCTGCGTTGTTGTCCATTCATAGCAAGAATAGAAACATAATATTTTGCATCATCAGGCAATGAGGCTGAGAATGTATTTACACTGGAATCAAAATTAATCTGCTCCCAGAAGCTATTTTTATTAAAAGATTTATACCAGAGCTGATAGCCTGTTGCACCTTCAATACTATCCCAGGATGCTTCTACCTCTTGACATTGCGCACTTATAGTTAATCTGGGTGTTGCTATCTCTGCATGGCTTGCAGAAGATAACAGGCTATAAAAAAGAAATATATAAAGGCAGATATATTTCTTCATTTTAAGAATTTTTACTTCCCTTTTACTTTACTCTTTAGTTAATTTTCCATTACTAATCAATTTATTATTTGTTTCACTGCTTTCAATAATTTCATTAGAATAATCAATCCAGAATATTACATAGTAACTCCCATTTGGAATTTTTAATTGAGTGTATTCATCAGTGAAAATATTAAATAATGCGGGGTTATCTGCGCTCATACCAACTTTTCCCTGTGGGGCTATCTTACCGGAAGAATAAAATGAATAGACAACATAATCACCGGTATTAATAACTTTGTCTTTACTTAATATAAAGGCACCATACCAGGTATTTTCAATCTCCGTCTTGCCAATATTTTCAATTTCAAAAGCTAGGGCTGCATCTCCATTATTCGCGTATGATACACTCCAGTCATTTGCTTTAAGATCTGGTTGCTGGGTAACTTCGGGTTTATTAATAATAAAGTGCTCAATATTTGAGTAAGCACTGCTTCCATAATTGTTGTAGGCTCTGGTGGCAACATAAAATGAACCTCCTTGAGTAAGATCTGTAGAATATGAAGTTTTAGTTCCCATTTTTAGGCTGCTAACAGGAGAGGCAGCGGGATAAGGGGCATAAAATAGAGTATAGCTATTTGCATCAGGTACTGAATTCCATGATGCTGTTATTTTTGTTCCATTTGCAGATAGTTTTACAGTAGGGGCATAAGGGGGAGGAGGCGGGGTGGATGTAGATGTAGGTGCAGGTGTTGATGATGAGCAATCACCTCCATCATTATTAAATATGGAACAGGTTAGCGTGTACCCATTGCTGCCATTGTCACATGAGTTATTGCCGATGTGGTTGTTTGCAATATATTTATTTACGCAATTATATGCACAATCGTATATCTGGTTCTGACCACAATACCCACCGACAACAAGAGATGAACTCGGTGTTGTTGGTGCTGG
>JASFYQ010000045.1:0-30177 GCA_045047105.1 Pseudomonadota bacterium
ATAGTCAAATAATAGTCAAATAATTCAGCTTAAGTGTATAACATAAATACAAAGAGGACAAAAAATGAAAAATACTAAATATACTATATTCCCATTAGTTTTATTGTTGCTTGCTTCTTGTGTAACAATTAATGTTTATTTTCCGGCAGCAGCAGCTCAGCAAGCAGCTCAGGAAATTGTGGACGAAGTTTTAAAACAAAATAACCAACCAGGTGTACAACAGCAACAACAGCAACAACAACAAGAAAAATCAAATCCGAATACTTCTATGCTTCCAGGATTATCACATGGGAGTGAGAACTCCCTGCTTATATATATTTTAGATTTTGTTTTCCCTGTGGCCCATGCAGGGGCAAATATGTCTATTAATACTCCAAAAATTCGTTCCCTGCGTAATCAATTAAAGCAACAACATAATCGCCTGGTTGCTTTTTTTAATAAGGGTAATATAGGTTATGCGGATAATGGTTTAATCAAAACCCGTAATACCAATGGCTTAAATATTAAACAAAAATCTACTATGAAAAAACTACTCAACACGGCTAATGGAATCTTATCTAATTTATATAGTGAGATTGCCAAAGCTAATGGCCATCCTGAATGGAAGGCAGATATTCAAAACACTTTTGCTAAAACATGGATTAGCCAGATTCAAGCTGGCTGGATGTATTTTAGTGGTGGGCAGTGGAAGAAAAAATAACCCTTTAACCCTTAACCTTTAATAGTAGAAATTAAAAAAACTTATGGCAAGAAGAAGACGAATTAAACTCCCTCCAGAACCGGTTGAATGTAAGATTACAGGTTTTAGCCACGATGGTAAGGGCATTGCGTATATAGATGATAAAACCGTTTTTATAGACGGTGCTTTAATGGGGGAAACGGTTCGTTTTACCTATACAGGTAAGCGTAAACAAGTAATGGAAGGAGTGGTTGAGGAGGTATTACAGGCCTCTCCAGATAGAGTAGAGCCAAAATGTGAATTCTTTGCTATTTGCGGTGGTTGTAGTTTGCAACATTTATCTCATGATAAACAATTAGTTGTTAAACAACAATTATTAATCGATAACCTAAAACGTCTGGGCCATGTAGAAGCTGAAGAAGTTTTAGCACCTTTAACCGGGCCTATTTGGGGTTATCGACGCAAGGCTCGACTCGGTGTTCGTTATGTCATTAAAAAGCAGAAATTATTGGTTGGCTTTCGCGAAAAACGAAGTAACTTTTTAACCGAGATGACTTCATGTCAGGTTTTACACCCGTCGGTAGGATTGCGTTTAGTTAAATTAGGGGAAGTTATTTTCCAGCTAAGTTGTTATATGCAAATTCCTCAAATTGAGGTGGCAATTGGTGATGATATTGCCTCCCTGGTGATACGACATCTTGAACCCTTAACGGAAGAGGATAAAAAATTATTATCGGCTTTTGCTTTGCAATATAATTTTAATTTATACCTGCAATCTGCTGGACCTGATAGTATCGAGCTATTATCACCAGTAGAGGAAAAGCTTAAAGCCTTGTCTTATCAACTGCCTGAATACCAGGTTGAGCATCAATTTAAGGTTAATGATTTTACTCAGGTAAATATGATTATTAATCGCCAGATGATTAATTTAGCGCTTAGTTTATTAGATCTCAAAGCAGAACATAGGGTATTAGATTTATTTTGTGGCTTAGGTAATTTTACTTTGCCTCTGGCACGTAATTCAGCGCATGTCACAGGCGTTGAGGGCAGTGATGAGTTAGTTGTTCGGGCAAAACAAAATGCACTGGAAAATAGCATTGATAATGCAGATTTTTATAGCAGTGACTTATTTATTAATAGTGGTAAAAAAGATTTTAGAGCATCTAACTGGGCAAAGAAAAAGTATGACCGTATTTTATTAGATCCTGCTCGTAGTGGAGCTAAAGAAATAGTTGAGTACCTGCCTTATTTTGGAGCCAAAATAGTGGTTTATGTTTCCTGCAATCCTGCCACTCTTGCCAGAGATGCTGACATTATGGTTAATCAACATGGATATAAACTGGTTAAAACAGGCATAATGGATATGTTCCCCCACACCGCACATGTGGAATCCATTGCTTTATTTATAAAATAATAATAATTACCTGTATATAAAACTATTAGCATTTTTAAACTATAGCATATAAAAATTATGGCAATTGAAATAGAACGTAAATTTTTATTAAAAAATGATCACTCCTTATTAGTTGTTAACCCGTATAAGAATTGGTAAATAAAATGCTTGGTTCCCCTGTATTGCAGGCATTGTTTCTAACTTTATTGCTCAGTTTAAGCCTTAGCTCGTGTAATAATAAAAAAATAGACCAAACCATTCGCTTTGGTCTATCAAATACCCCCGTTACTTTTGACCCTCGTTATGCAACGGATGCAATTTCTTCACGTATTAATCGCCTTCTTTATCAACGTTTGGTTGATTTTGATGAAAAAACTAAGGTAGTTCCTGCATTAGCTAATTGGCAGCAACTTAGTCCTTCACATTATCGCTTTAAATTAATTAAAGCAGCGCAATTTCATCATGGCAAAGCTTTAACTATGGTGGATGTAAAAGCAACCTATGAAAGCATTTTAAGTGATAAGAAGGTTTCACCTCATCGCAATAGTATAAAACATATAAAAAAAATGCAGCTTATAGATAATAATACTCTGGATTTTTACTTGTCCCGTCCAGATTCATTATTTCCTGGATTATTGGTTATTGGCATCCTACCTCATCAATTACTATCTGAACAGCATCCATTTAATACTAAGCCCATAGGCAGTGGAGAATTTTCCTTTATTCAATGGCCTAATGATCAACTCTTAAAATTAAGAAGGATAAGGGATCTGCAATTATTTGAATTTGTAAGTGTAAAAGATCCTACGGTACGTATTTTAAAACTATTAAGAGGTGAGTTAGATATTATTCAAAACAATTTGCCCACAGAGCAAATAGATTATTTAAAAAAACATAAGGATATAAATCATCAGCAAGTTATGGGCTCAAATTATAGCTATATTGGTTTTAATTTAATGGATCCTATAACAAAGAATAAGCAATTACGCAGGGCTATTGCTCATGCTATTAATCGAGATGAAATTATTCATTATGTATTAGGTGATGCAGCCATAAAAGCTAATGGTTTTTTCCCTGATTATCATTGGGTGGCAAATAGGCAACTAAAAGCACATAAATATGATCCGGACCTAGCTATTAAAATCCTCAATTCTTTGGGGTATGACCAAAAAAATCCACTCGCTTTAACTTTTAAAACCTCAAATAATCCCTTTAGTATTCGTAAAGCAACTATTATTCAGAACCAATTAAGTAAGGTAGGGATTAAGCTCAGTATACAAAGCTATGACTGGGGAACTTTTTATAGTGATATAAAAAAGGGAAGGTTTCAATTATATAGTTTAGAGTGGGTGGGGATTAAATCACCCGATATTTATAATTATGTATTTCATAGTAAAGCAATGCCGCCCAAAGGAGCTAATAGGGGGCGATTAAATAAGCCTTTTATTGATCAATTAATAGATAAGGGTGATCAGGCTATCAATATTGCAGATAAAATTAAATATTATCAGCAACTACAACAAGAGTTACACCAGCTTTTGCCTTATGTTTCTTTATGGTATATGTCTAATATCAGTTTTTATAGAGAAAATATATCTGGCTACAAGGTCTATAAAGATGGAATTTATGATGGCTTGTCTTTAGTGAGTAAAACGATTCGGAATCAGCACTAATTATGGCTAAACAATTAATTATTTAGCCGTAATTTCAGTTTGAGAGTTCTTTTCAAAATTTTCTAAACCAGTCATGACTTCATTAAAAGCCTGTTCGAAAAGATCCAGGCTTTGTCTGTTAAGCTCTTCATTTTTACACTCTAGCACAAGATTTTGGGACTGTTTGAATAATTCTTGAGCTCCTAATGTTCCAGATAGACCAGTCATGGCATGGCTTATAAAATGATATTTTTTTATATCCTTATTGATAAAGGCTAATTGTAAGTCATTAAAAATTTGTTTTTTACTATTATAAAATTGTAATAATAGTTTTTTGTATAGTAGCAGATTGCCAGCCGAAGAACTAAGGCCTATTTTTATATTAATTCCAGGAAGGTTCTTTAGTAATACATCCGTCTTATTATATTGAATGTTAGCGGGTACTTTTGTTGCTTGAATTGAAAGACTGTCTGGTTTAAACCATTTTACTAAAATACTATAAAGTTGATCAGGCACAAATGGTTTTGGTATATAATCATTCATTCCACATTCTTCAAGCTTTGGTTTATTTCCAGCTAAAATATTAGCAGTCATAATGATAATGGGAATATCTATCAGTTGAATTTTCTTACGAATATATTCTGTTGCTTCATAACCTGACATTTCAGGCATTTGAAGATCCATTAAAATAATATCAAAATAGTGCTTTTTACTTTCAAGTATTTTAATGGCCTCAATACCATTACTAGCAATTGATACCTCGATTCCAGCCTGGTTTAATATAACTTCTACTACTTGCTGATTGATAAATTGATCTTCTACAACAAGAACTCTACAGCCTGTAAGTTCAGATGGTATATCCTTATAAAAGGGTTTAATATCATTGCTGCTTTCATCTATGAAATTTGATCGTTCAAAGTCTAAAGAAAAATAAAAGTTTGTTCCCTGATCTATATAACTACTTACAAAAATTTTTCCTCCCATTAGCATTACCAGTTGTTGACTAATAGCTAGCCCCAGCCCAGTCCCACCAAATTTCCTGGTAATTGAACTGTCTACCTGGGTGAATAATTGAAATAGGTTATGTTGGTCTTCTTCTGTTATACCAATACCCGTATCTGAAACACTGAATGCTAATCTGGTTTTTTTTGAGTCATTATGTTCACAAGTTATAGAGATATTGACATTTCCCTGAGCAGTAAATTTAATAGCATTACTTACTAAATTGATTAGAATTTGTTGCAGTCGTTTGGCATCACCTAATAAGAATTTAGGAATATTAGTGGCACAATCAATGCCAAAATTTAAACCCTTCTGTGCTGCGATTACACTCATTGAGTTATGGATATAATGGATAATCTTGTTTAAGCTAAAGGGTTGGATATCAATTTCAAACTTGCCTACTTCTATTTTAGAAAAATCTAAAATATCACTAATAATGCCTAATAAAGATTCTGCAGATTGGTATATATTTTCTACATTATTTATTTGTTCCTGACTTAGATTACTACGTAATGTTATATAAGAAAATCCCATAATTGAATTTAATGGTGTGCGTATTTCATGACTGACCATTGCTAAAAATTCACTTTTTGTACGATTGGCGCTTTCAGCTTTTAATTTTTCATGCAATAATTCTTGGGTACGCTCTGCAACACGCAGTTCGAGTTGTTTAGTATTGGCCTCAATTAATTTATCTCTGTTTTGAATTTGTAATAACATTTCATTAAAACCATCAATAAGCTCTCCTAGTTCATCCTCAACTTGTTTGGGAACCTGTAATGAATAATCATTATTTTCGGTAATCTGATGAATTGAGCTTAATAGTTCAAAAATAGGTTGGGTAATGCTGGGTTGCAGTTTTAACCAGAGTTTATAGGCTACAAAAGCACTAAAAAGAAAAATTAGAAATCCCAGTGATGCTTCTAATAATAATAAGTAGAGGTATGATTTGAGCTGATAATTAATGGATAAAGTTCCAATTAATCTATCGTCCAGGTACAATTTTTCAATATAAATTAAAGATAACCCCTGACGAGAAATACCTTCTAATAAGTTCTTATTAAAAGACTGGGCTTTTATATTTTTAGTATGTTGGTATTGTGCAAATAAACTATTATCTTTTTTATATAGAGTAGCGACCAGAATATTTTCCTGTATATTTAAACTAGCCATTACCTCATTTGCAAAATCTTGATCACCAAAAACTAAAGAGGAATGGATATTGGAGCTGAGAGTTTTTCCCGTTATGGTTAATTGTTTTTTTAAATCAGTTAAGTGGATAATTGCATCAAATAATAGTAATAATATAAAGGAGCAAAATAATGCAGTAAAAACGGTTATCGAGGTGATAAATAACATTTTTAGATGCAGAGATAAGGTGCGGAAATAGCTGTTAAATGCTTGCATAATTAGTTGCTCCTACTTAATTTTAGTAGTTGCGAACTGAGCTTTATATTAGATTCGTTTAAAGGCTCAATACTTATATTCAGTCCAATATTTGAACCTCTGCGGATAAGAGTAATAATCAGGGGACCTAGTTCTTCTGTATTAATGGCGTTATTAGTTTTATCACCCATAATAAGGATGTTTTTATCAAACAATAAGCTGTAGCGGTTGTGATTTTCAGCCTGAGTTTTGTTCTGCATATCCAGAGCAATGTTATTTATTTGTTGCTGAGTTAAGAAAATTATCTGGCAATTATTTTTTTTATTAAGATATATATTGGATTTAACAGACATTCTTTTATTGCCAAAGTATTTATTATTAATACTTTGTATAGCAGAATTAAATGGATTTTGTTCAATAAAGCAGAGATTAACTATAGAGGTATCGTTAACATAATTGGGCCACTTTACATATCGAGCAATATTAAAGATGAATGCTACTTTTAACTGCTGAGTGCGATCGTTTTGAGTTTGTGCTATAGCATCTTCAGTGTTTATACACAAAAGACTAAAGCATAAAATAGTTATTATTAAACTCAATTTTATGGATTGTTGTTGTAGATGAGTTTTTGATTTAGAGAGTAGGTTTCGCATGTAGAATTCATGACTGTTCAGCTAAAATTTATAGTTAATTTCTGCATAAAAATTTCTATCTGGCAGTGGTAAATCATGTGTTATAGATTCTCCAGTTGCCTCCCTGGCATCCTCATCAAATACATTTCGAATAGACGCTACAAATTCCCAGTGTTTAACTCCCATATAACGTAAGGTTGTATCTAAAAGTATATAATCATCTATAGCTGTTCTGCTATCGCCATCCTTTCTGGTACGATCTGCCACCCAATTTGTTTGAATGTTCCAATTCCATGTGGGTGAAAATTCCCAGTCTATACGTAAATATGCCTGTTGTTCAGGCTCTTTATATACACGGTATTGATTATCATCTGGATTAATAAATGTGTAGTTAGCAGATAATTCTAGCTGATTACTCGCATGCCATTGTGCTTCTATTTCAGTACCTAATATTTTATGTTTACCCGTATTTTGAAATTGAGGTATTACTTGTCCAACTACTGCTACAGGACTGATAAAATCTGAATATTTAAGATGGTATATATTTAAAGCAAGCAAAATACTTTTATTTGCAGCATAAGAAAATGCCAGCTCTGTAGTTTCAGATTGCTCTGGGCTCAGGCTTACATTAGATAGGGTTCTAGATGTATCGGTATATAACTCCTGAAAAGAAGGGGCCCGAAATCCCTGGCCATATAAAATTTTACTGGTTAATTTTTGAGTAGTTTGCCAGACCAGAGCCATACGAGGATTAAGTGTACCACCAAAATCTGAGTAATTATCGTAACGCATGCCAAGAGTTAACTGCCAGTCCTTAGATAAATCCCATACATCCTGAACAAATAAAAATTGGATATTTTGATTTTTTTCTGGTGAGAAAGCATATGGGGTATCGCTAATATCCACTACAGGACTACCGATAGGGAGCTGATTACCATCTGGCCCAATACCTTGATTAATTTGTTGCTTAATTGAATATAAGTCTTTCCATTGATAACCCAGACCAATACGAATGCTATGTTTGTTAATGCCCGAATACAAACTGGTTGCTTCAATAGCCAGCTGACGTTCAGCTGAACTGATATGATTAATGATTCCATCTGGATAATCACTGGAAGGAGGGCTTTCTAAAAAACCATTATTTGATCTGTAACTGAGATCCTGAAAATGAAATTTTGCATCAATGCCCCAATGTTTGGCAAACTGGTTATTCTTATAGAGTAAATCCAGATCAAAACGATCATCATTTGCACTGGTTATAGGGTCAAAATTACCAGCACCTGTTAATCCTGTCTCCAAATTATCATGGCGCATATAATTTGCAAGCATGGTCCAGTTATTTTTCTTAATGGAAAAACGTAAATCTGCATTATTCCAGCCATAATGTGCATTATCGGGTGCTGTAGAATAACCTGTATTATTAAAGCTTTGTTTGTCTGCTAAAATAAGAGGAGCATGTCCATCGGTTTTAAACAGGTCTGCTGTCATACCTAGATCAAATCCATTCCAGCTCCCCCCTGTTTGCATCCAGGCTGTTTGGCTATTATAGCTGCCTAATCTTATTCCTATTTCAGAGTTTTCAATTTTACCTGCTGTTTTAGTAATTACATTTATTACACCTGCACTGGCATCCGCACCGTATACAGCAGAACCTGGACCTCGAATAATTTCTACACGTTCAATTACACTAACAGGTAAACCCTTCCAAAATATCCCAAACGCCCAGATCAAATCTCTCATGGGAGTGCCATTTACCATTAATAGTGTTTGAAAGCTATTGGAACCGCGCATGTGAATTAAGGGCCTATTAGCAAAACTATTAAAATTGATATGAATCCCAGGAACACTGGATAATATATCGGTTAGGTTAGTTGCTCCAGTTTTTCTTATGTCGTCAGCTGTAATAACAGAGACTACAGACGATGCCTGAGATAATAATTGTTCTTCCCCGCTGGCAATAAACACTTTTACTTGCATTAATTCTTCTAAACTTAGATTCATAAAAGAATTTAGATTTTCTTCAGCGTATAAGCTGCTAGTAATAACTAGGGAGCCAATAATAGCAAAGTAGTATTTATTCTTCATAATATAGCCAATCAACCTGGAAATATCCGATCAAATACCTGAAAGTTATCATTAATTCTACTCTCTAATGAACCCCCCATTTCAGGTAAAATTACTTTAAAAAACAAATTGATTTTTTGTCGAAATTCTTTAGCATTATAAAAAAATTGATTATTTCTTACTTTTTTATTCATTACTTTCCATAATCGTTTAATGGGCTTTAAATTAGGATTATTAGGACTATAAGGAGGTAAAAAGTGTAATTTAATTCCTAATTCTTTCGCTCTATCCTTAACTTTAATAGTGCTATGATAACCAGCACCATCAGGAACTAAATGAATAATGCCTATATTGGCACTTTTCATACATAAAGACTCCATAAAATGAAATGCTATCCGCATTAACCTTATCATATTCATAAGCTACTATTTGTTCTTGATTCAGTTTACTCTTGGAGCCACCACTCTTTCTCTTTAACTTTTCTGAATCTTGATAATCTTCAATATGACAAGAAATACTTTTCACATGCAGTCTCAGTGCCTGGGCTATTATTTCTACTGTCCAACCTTCTGAGCGAAGTAAAACGGCTTTAATGCAATCTCGTTCTTTAACATCTTTTGAATGTTTATGCCATGCTTCTAAGGCTGACTTTTTATTTTGTGATAGGCTTAATTGAATCATGTGCTTAGTTTCATCTCATGGACTTGCTATTGCAAGACATTTTGAAAGATCTGTGGTATATAATAATTGTACAATAACATTATTGAATAAAAATGACAGTTTTGAAAATAATTTTTTTAGACTTCATGTTCTCGGACAAGCTCCTAGAGTCCTATCTTTAGTTATATTCAATTTTTTCCTCTTTTTGTTTTGATATGAGTCAATAGAATAGAAACTAATAGTTATTATTTTGATAATTACTATACTCACTATATTATTAAATTAGTGACAAATTTATAGAAAATAGAGAACTCAGTGTATAAATTAATATTTGAGCGTTTCTCTAGAGAATTTAATGGTACAATTAATTTTATTTATTAGCTACTGGATATTGGATTTCAGCCGTTTGCATTTATTTTTATTGTATTATTATGAACATAGACAAAACCCAACTTGTTTCTTATTTAGAAGTTGATATAAACAGTCAACAATTAATTTTAGTTGAATCAGAAAAAACTATTGCAAAGTACATAGTCTCTACTGCAAAAAATGGTGCAGGAGAGTTCTCTGGCAGTGAATGTACTCCCAGAGGAAGACATATAATTCGAGCTAAAATAGGCTTAAATTGTCCTGAAAATACAGTCTTTGTTGCTAGACGAGCAACAGGTGAAATTTATCAACCAAGCTTACGTAAGCAGTTTCCTGAACGTGACTGGATCTTAACTCGAATTATGTGGCTTAGTGGCTGTGAGCGAGGTAAAAACAGGCTTTATAATAGTGATACCATGCGTCGTTATATTTATATTCATGGCTGTCCAGATGAGGATATAATGGGGATTCCCAGTTCCCATGGTTGTATTAAAATGAGAAATTCGGAATTGATAGAATTATTTGATAGAGTTAAAGTTTATACCCCTGTATTGATCAAATAATCTATTTAAGTTATGAGAAAAGTTTATTTCATTATTATTATTTTTAGCTGCTGTACATTTTTAATTTCCTGTACAGATGAAAAAAAAATTAAACGCACTCCTAAAAAATCGCTGATTGAATTTAATTCTAAAATCATTAATCGACCAGATAAAAGTGACTTGGATATTATCAAACAAAAGAAGCAATTACGCATTTTGGTTTCACAATTTTCTGAAAACCATAGTTACTTACCAAGAGAAAAATTACCCGCAGATTATGGTGCTAATTTAGCCATTCAATATGCCCAACAGCTGGGGTTAGAGCCAGTTATTGTTTATGCCAGTAAAAAACAATTAATTCCTGCACTTATCAAAGGTTATGGTGATGTGATTGCTTCCAACTTACTGGTTAGTGAACAACGCTTAAACCAAATTGCATTTACCCATAGTCTTATTTTTACTTATCAGCAATTAATTCGCCCTAAAATCTCAATTCAACAAGGCGTAAAAAAAGATAATAAATTAAACCCGGCTAATTTTCATTTAGATGAATTACAAAGTATGCGTATTGGTGTACAGAAATCTGAGGTGTATTGGCAAACTGCTCAAAAATTAAAAGAACAATATCAGCAATTAAAAATGGTTATTGTAGATGATAAAATTACTCCAGATGAAGTATTAGATTTTATGGTACAGGGCAATTACGAAGCAACTATTAGTGATAGCCAGCAAATCGAAATTGCTATGAAATATCGGGATGATATTGAAGTAGCCTATACCATTAATGAAAAAAATGCTATTGCCTGGGGCATACGTAAAGAAAACCCGCAATTATTAGATTCTATAAATTATTTTATTGAGAATTATCGTCTAGCACATGATTTGCCCAATATTTTTTTAGGTGATTTTTCACAGCAAAAGAAAAAGGGTCAGTTACGACTGATTACTCAAAATGATCCATCCTCTTATTTTTTGTGGAAAAATAAACTGATGGGCTTTGAATATGATCTGATTAAACGATTTGCCCTTGATCATAAGCTAACTCTAAAAGTAATGGTTGCATCAGATTTTAAGCAGATGTATCAATGGTTAAAAGAAGGGCGAGGGGATATTGTTTCAGCTGCAATAGTTGTTGATAAACAACGATTAAAATTACCGGTTCAATTTACGGATGCTTATAGACTGGATAAATCAACTTACCATTGGATGGTGCGTAAAAATAATCAACAATTGCTTAAAGCGCTAAATATTTTTATAAAAAAATACTATAAAAGTACTTTTTATAATGTTACCTATAATAAATATTTTAAGCAAAGTAGCCAATTGTTTTATAAGGATGTGCAACAAGTTCATTTGATCAATGGTTCAAAAATCTCAATTTACGATAACTTGATTAAAAAATATAGTTATAAATACAAATTAAACTGGTTATTGGTCAGCGCCTTAATTAATCAGGAAAGTAAATTTGATCCGCTGGCTAAATCCTGGGTAGGGGCAAAAGGATTGATGCAAATGATGCCAAAAACTGCTAAAAAACTGCAGATATCACACTTGCATATACCCAAAAATTCAATTGCAGCTGGAACTAAATATTTGCATTGGATTAGAAAGCAGTTTAATCAAAATATATCGGTTGAAGATAAAAACTGGTTTTCACTTGCGGCCTATAATGCAGGAATTGGTCATCTACAGGATGCCAGAAAACTAGCTAAACAATTAGATTTGGATCCGGATCGATGGTTTGATAATACTGAACGTGCGATGTTATTACTTGCGAAAAATAAATATGCACGCAAAGCCAGGTATGGATATGTTCGTGGTTCAGAAGCCGTTTATTATGTTAAACAAATTCGTCATATTTTTCAGTTATATCAGCTAGCTATGACAAAAACTGCCGCTACTTTATCTGCAAAAAACAACTAATTATTTTTTAAAGTCATTGGGTGTTTTTCCCGCCGCCAGATAGGTAAAAGCAAGAACCTCTGCAACTACAAAATACAGACTCTCAGGGATGTGTTCATATAGATCGAGTTGTGCAAGTAGTACTGCTAGATCGGGATCTTCCTGAATAGGAATATTATTTTCTTTAGCTATACGTATAATTTCTTCGGCTAACTCATTTTGTCCAGTTGCGGTAATTTGTGGCGAACTAGTGCCATCGTATTTTAAAGCAATTGCTTGCTTACTCACTTTGTTGTCTGAGTTATTTTCCTGGGTCACTGAATTAGCAATAACTATACTTTATCAATGATTTTCACTGGTTTCTAGAGTAATATTTTCCAGTAACTTAGATTTTTTTTGTTTCCTTTGTTGGTGTAGATCTATCCAGTTTTTTGCTGCAAATAATAGTGCAAGTCCCATAAATGCACCAGGAGGTAAGATGGCTAATAAAAAGCCCTTATAATCAGAAATTACTACCATGCTTAAATTTTTTGCCTGCTCGCCAAACATTAAATCAGCCCCTGCCAACAATGTTCCAGAACCGACTACTTCTCTTAATGCACCTAAAACAACTAATACTAAAGTAAAACCAATCCCCATCATTAAACCATCAAATAATGATGGTAAAAACTTGTTTTTTGATGCAAATGATTCTGCTCTGGCGATAATTGCGCAATTGGTGACTATCAGCGGAATAAAAATACCCAAAATCTTGTATAACTCATGAAACCAGGCATGCATAATCAGCTCAGTACACGTTACCGCAGAGGCAATAATTAAAACAAAAACAGGTAGGCGAACTTCTTTGCGTACAATATTTCTAATCAGAGATACAGAACCATTCGAAATTATTAGTACCATAATAGTCGCCATACCAAGGCCTAATGCATTTATAACCGTATTAGATACAGCCAAAAGCGGGCATAAGCCCAGCATTTGAACCAAAATAGGATTGGTTTTCCACAGGCCTTCTTTTACAATAGGCTGATATACCGCTTCATTAACGGAAGTATTATCTTGTGTTGTCATAGTTTTATTGTAGTTGATCGTACTCTTGTTGGCTCATAAAAAGCTCTTTTTGATTAATTTCATAGAATTGTAAGGCTTTATAAACTGCTTTTACAATAGCTCTGGGGGTAATGGTTGCCCCAGTAAATTGATCAAATTCACCACCATCTTTTTTAACTTTCCAATTCTTTTTATCGGTATTGGTTAATGATTTTCCATTAAATGAGGTGATCCAGTCCGAGCGTTTAATCTCTATTTTATCTCCCAGGCCAGGTGTTTCTTTGTGAGAGACAACACGTACACCGGATACTTCGCCATTTTTTTTAATAGCGACTAATAATTTAATTTTCCCACTATAACCATCTGGGGCAATAATATCAAAAGCAATGGCTATAGGTGTCTTATCCATCCAGGCCTGATAAATAGTAGTCGGACGGGTTTTTTTACCGAGCATGTAATGTGCTGGAATCTGTAATGTAGAGGCCAATAGATTATTATTATAAGTAGTGGATGGTATTATATTATTTAGACTTTGTAATAAGCTGGCTTTAATATTTTGTTCAATTTGCTTTTTGGTAACTGAGTGAACCCCTAAAACCATAGATGTTCCTACAAGGCCAAAAAAACCTAATAAAGCGGCACTAAGCAGCATATTACGTATAATGCCAGGCTGTTGTTTTTGATTAGTCATTATTTAGCATGCCCATAAACTTCTGGTTGTGTGTAGTGATCCAGCAGGGGGACAACAATATTCATTAATATAACGGAAAATGCAATGGCATCAGGAAAACCTCCCCAAACACGAATAATATAAATAAGGCAGCCAATTCCAGCACCAAAAATTAATCTGCCTTTTACTGTTGTTGCTGCGCTAATAGGGTCGGTTGCAATAAAAAATGCCCCTAGCATAGTAGCGCCAGAGAATAGATGAAAAATAGGAGAAGGATGAGTGTCTGCATCAACAGCATAACCAAATACAAAGGACATAATTAATAAAGCAGCTAACAAAGCTAGCGGAATATGCCAACGGATATAATCTTTGTAAATCAGCCAAATTCCACCCGCCAAAAAGGCCAGGTTAACCCATTCAACGCCTAATCCCCCAAAGCTACCAAAGGATTGTGCCGACGATTTAATTTCAGAAATGCTAGAAGAGCTAGTGCTTAAGAGTGTTTTGATTTGATCCAGAGGGGTTGCCGAGGTTAGTGCATCTAAACTCAGGTTTACTGGCAGTTGCCCAAATAACTGGAAGGTCAGGCTGGAGATAAAACCCAGAGATTGTTTATCCAATACATCCTGTACTAATATGGGTGACTGCCAATAGGTAGTCATTTCAGTTGGAAAAGAGATTAATAAAATAGCATAAGCCACCATTGCAGGATTAAAAGGATTATATCCCAAACCTCCATATAACTGTTTTGCTACAATAATAGCAAAAAATATTCCTACACAACTTAACCACCAGGGTGCTAAAGGAGGAAGTGCCAGGGCTAATAAAACAGCGGTTAATACTGCGCTATAATCACTTAAATAGGCTTGAATCGGGCGGTTTCTTAGTTTTAATGCCATGGCTTCAAAAAGCAGAGCCAGAGAAACACAGATTATAATATTATTGATAACACCCCAGCCATATAACCAGAACATGACTAAAATACCTGGAACAAGAGCAAAGATCACCGCTCGCATAATCTTTGGAACAGATATAGATGATTTATAATGAGGTGAACTTAGCTGTGTAAACATAATTTAGTCTGTATTTTCATCTGTTGTTGCTGTTGTTGCTATAGCAGTACTTTCTTTTTTCATTTTTTCTTTTTTTTCTCGTACTCGCTGCATAGCGGCTTTAATGGGATCCTGCTCTTTATCTGTTGAATTATCACCATCACTTGCAATAGGTTTGTCCTCAGTATTTTTGGCTGAGTCTTGTTGTTGCTTTTCCAAGGCTTCTTTTTTAGCTGCAGCTGCTTTCTTTTTAGCAAGCATAGCTTTTCGCTTAGCCGCCTGTGCGGCTTTTTCTACCTTAATTAATTCAAGTCGTTGTTCTTTAAATTCATGGCGTTGACGGGCAATATCTGCTTTCTCTTTGCCGTGTTGAGCATTGCGAATTTCAGATTTTGCAAAGCGAAAATATTGTACCAGTGGAATATTACTCGGACAGATATAAGCACAGCAGCCACATTCAATACAATCAAAAATATTGTAATCAACGGTTTTTTCTAAATTTTTGTCTTTGGCAAACCAATACATTTGCTGAGGTAATAGTTTCATGGGGCAACTATCTGCGCAGCGTGAACACCGGATGCAAGGCATTGCTGGAGCAGGTGTATCAAGTTCATTATAACCCGCAGCCAATAAGCAATTAGAGGATTTAATTAAGGGTAAATCTATATCTGCAAGAGTAAAGCCCATCATTGGGCCCCCCATAATCAGCCGTTCTAGCTGATCGTAATCAATTTCTGCATCCTCTAGTATGTCTTTAAATGGAGTGCCTAATAAAACCTCTATATTTCCTGGTTTTTTTACTGCATTGCCGGTAATAGTAACAATGCGGGAAATTAATGGTTCTCCTGTATAAACTGCTTGATATACCGATGCTGCAGTACCTACATTAATACAAATAATGCCAATTTTAGAAGGTATTTGCTGATAGGGCACCTCTTTATTAGTAAGCATTTTAATTAGTTGTTTTTCACTACCTGAAGGGTATTTTTCAGGTAACTGCACTATTTGTACTAGATTATCGGTATAATTTTGGGTTGCCTTTAGCATTTTTTGATATGTATCGGGAATATCATCTTCAAGGGCAATAATACAGCGATCGGCTCCTAATGCTTTTTGAAATAATCGAGCCCCAAGAATAATTTCTTCGGCTCTTTCTTGCATTAATACATCATCACAGGTGATATATGGCTCACATTCTGCGGCATTTATTATTAGTGTATGAATTTGTGCTCCTGGGGTAACATCTAATTTTACCGCTGTTGGGAATACCGCTCCACCTAGTCCAACAATTCCAGCATTTTCTATATAGGTGCGAATTTCATAAGCGGTTAGATTGTTAGGACTTCTGGGGCCTTGCTGTGGAGCGCCTCTATGAGGAACCCACTGATCTTTACCATCGGTTTCAATAACAATGCAATTGGTTCTAAGCCCAGAAGGGTGAGGTAGTGAGTAATAACCAATATCACTAATGACTCCAGAACTGGGGGCATGAATTTTTGCACTTACAAAACCTTCCAGATCAGCAATTAATTGCCCTTTTAATACTTTATCGCCAATATTAACCACGGGTATCGCAGCCTGACCAATATGTTGTGATACAGGAAGTATCAGTTTGTTAGGGATTTTAGCCTGACGTATAGGTAAATTATGGGTTGTTGCTTTGCGTGCGGGAACATTTAAGCCACCAGGAAATGTCCATAACTTTTTTATTTGCAGGTTAATTTTTTCAAGTATCTCTGACATATTATTTATCCGCCCCAAGACTGGCAAGTACGGAGCTATCAGCACCCAGATTTGCAGATGATAAAGTTTGGTTAGTATGATTCTGAGGTAGTGGCCACTTCCAGGTAACGGGTGTGGTTTGTACTGGAATCATGAAGATGCAGTCTACAGGACAGGGTTCGACACAAAGGTCACATCCTGTGCACTCTGACTCAATAACGGTATGCATCTGTTTTGCAGCACCTAATATGGCATCTACCGGACAGGCCTGTATGCACAGCGTACAACCAATACAATCTTCTTCGACAATAACGGCAACAGTTTGAACTACAGGACCGTGATCTTCAGGTGCAGGAAGCACTTCAATATCCAGTAAGTCAGCCAGGGCAATAATGGTTTGTTCTCCCCCTGGAGGGCATAAATTGATGGGGGCTTCGCCTTTAGATATTGCTTCTGCATAAGGCCTACAACCAGCATACTGACATTGAGTACATTGTGTTTGAGGTAATAATTTATCAATTTTATCAACAATAGGGTTGCTTTCAACTTTAAAAATAATAGCTGAAACACCTAATACCATCCCAAAAAATGCGGCTAATAAGGTAATAGCAATAATAGCACTAAACATAATAAATTATAGTCCTTTATCCAAACCTGAAAAGCCTAAAAATGCAATTGACATAATTCCAGCAGTAATTAAGGCAATAGGAGCCCCCTGAAAAATTTCAGGAACATCGGATGCTGAAATACGTTCGCGCAAGGCTGCAAACAAGACCATAACCATAGAAAAACCAATTGCAGCACCAAAACCAAAGAGGATAGATTCAAAAAAACCATAACCTGTTTGAACATTTAAAAGCGCTACTCCTAATACTGCACAATTAGTAGTGATAAGAGGTAAAAACATGCCTAATACTTGATATAGTACTGGGCTGGTTTTATGCACTACCATTTCAGTAAAATTTACTACTGCGGCAATAACCAGTATAAAAGCAATGGTTCTTAAAAATTCAATTTCAAGAGGTAAAAGAATGTAAACATTTATTAAATAACTGGATGCAGAGGCAAGGGTAAGCACAAAAGTAGTTGCCAGAGCCATGCCGGAGGCAACTTCAATTTTTCGTGATGAGCCCATAAACGGGCACAAACCAAGAAATTTTACTAAAACAAAGTTATTTACTAAAATTGTTGAAACTAATAAAAGGAAATATTCAGCCATTATTTAATTTTCAAACCTGCCGTAACGTGATTACTTTTACTCTCATCGGGATGCAAAATCCATAAATCTTCACCCCCTGGTCCTGCGGCAAGAATCATTCCTTCAGATACTCCAAACTTCATTTTGCGTGGTGCCAGGTTGGCAACCACCACCGTGTATTTGCCGATTAAATCTTCAGGCTTATAGGCGGCTTTAATCCCTGCAAAAATATTACGTTGTCCATGTTCACCAAGGTCAATTGTTATTTGGAGTAATTTATCTGCTTTTTCAATGTGCTGAGCATTTATAATTTTTGCTATGCGTAAGTCAATTTTGGCAAAATCATCAAATTCAATGGTTTCGGCAATAGCATGGTTATCCTGTTTTGCTTTTTTATTAGCGTTTTGCTGTGATTTATTATCTGATTTTTTACCCGTTTTTTTATTTTCTTCAATTAATACTTCTTTAGAGTCTTCTAACATGGCATTAACCTTGTCTTCCTCTACCCGGGTAATTAAAGCTTTAAATTTTGTGATTTCGTGATTAAGTAATGGTTTATCTATATTAGTCCAAATATTGGTTTCAGTATTTAAAAACAGGTCTACTTTCTTAGCAATTTCTGGTAATACGGGAGCTAAATAAATCATCAGTTGTTTAAATAAATTTAATCCCATGGTACAAACAGCATAGGCTTTTTCTTCCATGCCCTCTTGTTTAATTAATTGCCAGGGTTTATTTTCATCAATGTATTGATTAGCCAGATCAGCCAGTTTCATTATTTCGCGGATTGCTTTACTGAATTCACGATTTTCATAATATGTGCTTATTTGGGGGCTTGCAGCACTAAATTGTTCAAATAATTCAACCTTGTCCAGTCTTGGGTAAAGGGTATTATTAAAGCGTTTATTAATAAATCCTGCACAGCGACTGGCAATATTAACTACTTTCCCAACCAGATCACTATTTACCCTCTGGCGGAAATCATCTAAATTTAAGTCCAGATCAGCGATGCTATTGTTTAATTTTGCAGCAAAATAATAACGTAAAAATTCAGGATGTAAATGTTTAAGATAGGTATTAGCCTTAATAAAGGTACCTCTGGATTTTGACATTTTTTGTCCGTCAACGGTCAAAAATCCATGTGCCCAAATAGCATTAGGGGTTCTAAATCCAGCGCCTTTTAACATTGCAGGCCAAAATAAACCATGGAAATTAACAATATCTTTACCAATAAAATGATAAAGCTCGGCCTCGCTGTCTTTTGACCAGAAATCATCAAAATCAAGATCTTTTGTTTTATCACAAAGGTTTTTAAAGCTGGCCATGTAACCAATGGGGGCATCTAACCAGACATAAAAATATTTATTTTCTGTATTAGGGATTTTAAAACCAAAGTAGGGGGCATCACGAGAGATATCCCACTGTTGTAGTCCATCTTCAAACCATTCGTGTAATTTATGACTGATTTCTTTTTGTAAATGCCCTTCACCAATCCACTGCTCTAACATAGATTGAAAATCATCTAATTTAAAAAAGTAATGTAGTGATTCTTTTTCAATAGGTGTTGCACCTGATACCGCTGATGTTGCATTTTTTAACTCAGTCGGGTTATAGGTGGCTCCACATACTTCACAATTATCGCCATATTGGTCAGGTGCATTACATTTAGGGCAATCCCCTTTAATAAAACGATCAGGTAAAAACATTTCTTTTTCAGGATCATAAGCCTGAGAAATGGTTTTAGTTGCAATATGTCCTTGATCAAATAGTCTTTGGTATATTAGTTCTGCAAAATATTGGTTTTCATCAGAGTGGGTAGTATGGAAATTATCAAAACTAATAAAAAAGTCGTTAAAATCCTGGCTATGTTCAATTTTTGTTGCTGCAATTAACTGTTCTGGTGAAATACCTTCACTTTGAGCACGCAACATAATGGGGGTTCCATGCGCATCATCGGCACAAACATAAATACATTTATTGCCTTGTGATTTCTGAAAGCGAACCCATATATCGGTTTGAATGTATTCGACCAGATGACCCAGATGAATGGAGCCATTGGCATAAGGTAAAGCACTGGTAACCAGTATTTTTCTTGATTTTGACATGTTTTTCTGTTTATCGTTAAAAGCTTTGGGCCAATAATCTTTTGTTTTTAATAAGAGTTGGCAACCGTTATAAAACTGATAAAAACAACAACCTAAATATATGGTTGTTATATTTTTTATTAGTGCGAATATTGGTGCAAATTGTACCAAAAAACATCTATATTAGTCGAGTTTAATATCTAGGATATTTTATTATGAGCAATCCAATCAGGTATATTACCTGATTGGATTGCTCGGGTAAATTATATTACGCTATAAAAAGGGAATCACAGTATGGCAACCTCACAACAAATAGAAGAGAAATTAAAAGAGTATATTGATCCTTATATGGAAAAGGATTTAGTATCAACTCATTGTCTTAAAAATATTAATATAGAAGATAACTCTGTATCCATTGATATTGAATTAGGTTTCCCGCATCAAGGTTATGAGAATGACCTGATTAAATCGGTAACCGATCTTATCAGTACCTTAGATGGTGTGGATACTGTTAAGGTGAATGTGAGTAGTAAGATTGTAACCCATGCAGTACAAAAGGGTGTTAAACCAGTTAAGGGTGTAAAAAACATTATTGCTGTTGCATCAGGTAAAGGGGGGGTTGGTAAATCAACTACTACTGTAAACCTTGCTTTAGCATTAGCTGCTGATGGGGCAACCGTTGCTATTCTAGATGCAGATATTTATGGTCCCAGTATGCCTCGTATGTTGGGCTTATCCGGTAAACCATCATCCGATGATGGACAATCTTTAAATCCAATGATTAATCATGGTATTCAAGCCATGTCGATAGGTTTTTTAGTTGAAGATGATACTCCAATGATCTGGCGTGGCCCTATGGTAACTCAGGCTTTGGAACAGTTATTTAATGATACACGTTGGCAGGATGTGGATTATCTGGTTGTAGATTTGCCACCAGGTACAGGTGATGTGCAATTAACTCTGGCGCAAAAAATACCTGTGAGTGGAGCTGTTATTGTTACTACACCACAAGATATTGCATTATTAGATGCTCGTAAAGGTCTTAAAATGTTTGAAAAAGTGAATGTTCCCGTACTTGGTGTAATTGAAAATATGTCAATTCATATTTGTAGTGAATGTGGACATGAGGAACGTATTTTTGGCCAGGGTGGCGGTAAACGCATGTCCGATGAAGAAAATGTAACTTTGCTTGGTGATCTGCCTTTGGATATTACTATTCGCCAATTAGCAGACGACGGTACGCCAACTGTTATTGCTGACCCCGAAAGCCGTATTACTCAAATGTATATCGAAATGGCTAGAAAAATTGCTGCAAAATTAGCTTTAAAGGCAAAAGATTTTTCTAATAAATTTCCTACTATTGTAATTAAAAACGACTAGATTTTCTCTGTTTGTTCCAGATTTTTCTCTATTATAAATTGCAAAACTATTATTTCTATTTGCACTTTATAAAGCGATGAATCTGGATTTATCCATTTTACAACTGCTGGTTAATTTGTATCAGTCTGTAATTGTTTATCCCAGCTGACCCCGCTTAAGCCATTTATGATTCTATTATTTATGGTTCTATACTTTTTAAAAAACTCGATCTATACTAACTACTAATCTTTGAATAGTGAGGTTTTTTTGTGTTAGTAATAAAAATAATAAATAAGCTATCTATTGTTTTAGTTCTTTTTGTTTTAGCAGTTTCTCATATTGTTTTTGCAGAAAAAGTCCAATTAAAAATTTCAGAAAAAATTACCTCTAATGCAGAGTTTTACTCAGGAGATACTGATAAGCCCGCAATTATGATTTTGCATGGGTTTTTACTTAACCATAACTTTCATACCGTAAGTCGTCTTGCTGAATCCTTAAATGAGTCGGGTTATACGGTGCTTACTCCAACATTATCTTTGGGAGTAAATAAGCGTAAACAGGGCTTACCCTGTGAAGCTATTCATTTGCATTCCCTGGAAACTGATATTAAAGAAATTGAAAAATGGGCTAAATGGTTAGAAGGAAAAGTAGCTAATGAAATAGTTATTTTGGGGCATAGTTCGGGATCCATACATTTAATTAATTATTTAAATGCTTCTGCTTCAAATAAAAATAAAGTTAAACAGATCATTCTATTGGCAATACCTCATTTTGGTGTATTAACTTCATATTCCTTTGAAACGCCAGAAAATGCTCAAGCAGCGCGTGAACAGGTTGCAAAAGGAAGTAAGGCAATAGCCGAATATGGTTTATCGTATTGTAAAAAATACATAACTACGGCTACTAACTATCTTTCCTATTATAATTTAAATAAACAATATATTGAGGAAGAATTGGATAATCTCCAAGTTAACAAAACCATAATTTATGGCACAGATGATAAATTTATTGATCTACAATGGATCAAAAGTTTAGCTAATAAAAATGTAAAAATTATCCCCATAGAAGGTGCTAATCATTTTTTTGATTATGAATATGAATTTTCTTTATTAAATGTTGTTGAAGATATTCTTAGTACAAAATCGTAGTAAATAAATCGAAATATGAAAATTAAACGAATATCTATAAAAATATATGCCCTGGCTTTTATCCTTCTTTATACACTTATTTTTATTGCAAGCAGTATTGTTGCTTTTTGGGATATTCATCAGCTAGAGGATGAAATCAGGTTAACAAGTTATGATACGGGAAAATTTGAATTAATTACTGCAATAAACACTGTAGTGGATAAGAGTAGATATATTACTGATAAATTTGCTGCATGGGATGAAGTATACCAACAAATAGAGAACCCTGAATATTATCCTTATTGGAAAACAAATAGGTTGTATAGTTCAAATATTTTACCTGAGTATTATAGTGATGTATCCGTTTATGATAAAACAGGAAAAAGCCTGGGTTTGTTTAGCACCTCGATGTTACCTGCCCAGCTAAATATTAATCAAATAAAGCCCTATTTTATTATTGAAAATAAAAAACCGTCTTTAATTATGATTTCAAGAGTAATAGATAGAGATCATAAAAATAAAACTATAGGTTATATTGTTAGCAAAAGTAAAATCCTGACCCCTTTACTTCAAGTCAGGCAATTTAATCACATTGAAAGTGAATCTATTTTTACTCCGACCTCTAATAAAAGTTTTATTAAAACCGAAGAGTTTATTAATTACCTCAGTTTTACCATTAAACAAAATAAAGAATTCTTTTTAGTGGTTGATAAGCTCCATAAAGCAATAACTACTAATACGCTATTACTCAGTGTTTTTGCTATGTTATTCTATTTTTTATTAAGCTTTTTTCTCTCGCGCCCATTGTCTAAAATTTCTGATTATATTGATGCATTTAACAATCAACCAGAATTTCAACATATGCCTAGTTTAAAGGTAGATTGCAATATTCTGGAACTGGATAAAGTTATTATTTCACTCAGTCAGTATCAAAAGAAATTACAAGCGGTATACTCAAACCTTGACGAAAAAAATAAAGAGCTTTGGAAAATGGCTCATCATGATGGTCTGACAGGTGTTTTAAATCGTCGTGCTTTTGAAGAAAGATGGGCAAAAGTGGATGAAATTTTTTTAGATACCCGCTGTGATATTTCACTTATTTTATTTGATGTAAACCTGTTTAAATCTATTAATGATACCTATGGGCATATAGTCGGTGATATTGTTTTACAAAAAATTTCAGCGGCGTTACAGAAATCTTTACGTAAAGGGGAAAATTTATATCGTATTGGTGGGGATGAATTTGCTTGTATCTTACCTAATTTAACTCTGGAAAAAGCATTAAATGCAGCACAGCGATGTAGGCAGGCAATCAGTGAAATTTCCTTTTCAAAACAAGGAATAAAAGAACCTGTTCGTGCCAGTATTGGTATAGCCCATAGTAATTTTGGGGACCCCAAAAGCATATCCGATTTATTATGGAAGGCGGATATGGCTGTTTACCACGCTAAACGCCCAGGTCAAAATTTTTTGGTGGCCTATACGGATGAAATAAAGAAAGCTTCAGAAAGTGTTTTATCCAGCAAAGTAAATAATATTGTTTTTGATGCAATTGAATGTGGCACGGGCATTGAAATGTTTTATCAGCCAATTATCGATCTGAACAATCATAAAGTATCCTATTATGAGGCTTTATTAAGAATTAAAAACAAGGGTGAAATAATTATGCCTGGAGAAGTTTTTAATTTGATTGAAGCAAAAAAATTGGATTATGAAATGGACGCGGCTATTTTCACCCAAATTGCTAATGACTTTAAGCAAGGAAAAATTCCAGAGAATACAGGAGTTTCGATTAATGTATCTGGGCCTTCCATTATTCACCACCAAATCATTGAAAAAATATCTGTTTTTGTACCTTATTTGTCAAAATATAAAATTATATTAGAAATTACCGAAACTTCACTTATTACAAATATTAACCATGCTACTGAAAGTATTAATAAATTAAAGGATTTAGGTTTTAAAATTGCTCTGGATGATTTTGGCAGTGGTTATTCCTCAATAAGCTACTTGTCCTCCATGCCTGTTGATATTGTTAAATTCGATATTAGCTTAATCAGGCAGTTAGATGATAAAAAACAACTCAGTATTATTAGTCATTTAGCGGCAATGATAAAGGAAACAGGAAACTTATTAGTAGCTGAAGGTATTGAAACTGAAGAAACAGACACCAAAATAAAGCAATTAGGTTTTAACTATGGGCAAGGTTATTTATATGGAAAACCTGCACCGCTACAAAGCAAATACAATGTTTAAAGCAAATACAATGTTTAAAGCAAATACAAAATTTAACGATAATACAAAGGTAAGTTATGGATTTTAAACCCGAAAATGATTTAGAAAAACATTTAATAAATGCACAAAATGGTGAAATATCTGGAGAACAGTTTTTAAAGGATTTGATGGACATGGAGCTGTTTATGCCAATTAAAGAAGATAAACACGTTATCGGTGGCTTTCAGGACTCTAAAAATGCAATTCCTTTAACCGTCGAAGATGAAAATGATAAACAGGTTGTGGTACTATTTACCAGTCCTGAGCGAGCTAAATCCTTTGTTACTGAATTTCCAGGATATGGTGGAGGTTTATTAGCTGAATTTAAATGGATTATAGAAAAAATTGGCGGCGGTATGGGGGTAATAATAAACCCGGGTTTTGATGTTGGGCTGGAATTAGAAGCTGAAATGTTAGATCAATTGAATATGCATTAAGTTTAGTATTCAATTGCTTTAATTTTTCATAGAGCAAATGGTTTCTTTTAGGTAAAATAGACTTTACAACAATTTATTTAAGAGATCCTTTATGCTCACATTGAATGGTTCAACCGCATTAACTGATTCAAAATCTAAACAATTATTGTCCCGGCTACAACTTATCAGTTCGGATATTAAGCAAATAAATAGCCAGTTTATTCATTTTATAGAATCACAGCCATCACTGCTTGATAATGAGATAAACACTCTTAAAAAACTTCTTAGCTATGGTTCACAAGCTGCACAAATCCAGCCAATTGAGACTAGTGACACAGCTAATAATTTTAACTTTATTGTTATTCCCCGTATTGGAACCATTTCCCCCTGGGCCAGTAAGGCCTCAGATATTGCACACAATTGTGGACTGGAAAAAATTACACGTATAGAACGTGGTAGCTTGTATCAACTTTGCCTTAATTCCTCCGCTACATTATCTGAATCTCAATTATCAGCTGTACACGCTTTATTACACGATAGAATGACAGAGGAAGTGTTACTTGATATGGCTAATGCAGAAAAACTCTTTTCTGTGCATAGTCCTGCTGAATTAAGTAATGTAGATATTCTGGCAGGTGGAACTGAGGCATTGGCAAAAGCCAATAAAGAATTTGGTCTGGCATTAGCAGAAGATGAAATCGATTACCTGGTAGAGAATTTTAAGTTATTAGAGCGTAACCCATCTGATGTTGAGCTAATGATGTTTGCTCAGGCAAACTCAGAGCATTGCCGTCACAAAATATTTAATGCCGATTGGATTATTGATGGTAAGCAACAAGATATTTCATTATTTTCTATGATCCGCAATACCTATAAAAATAATTCTCGCGGCATTTTATCCGCATATAAAGATAATTGTGCGGTAATGAGCGGTTTTAATTCCTCGCGTTTTTATCCTCAGCCTGAAACCGGTATCTACCAATATAAAAAGCAGGATGTACATATCCTGATGAAGGTTGAAACCCATAATCACCCAACTGCAATATCACCTTTTCCTGGCGCTGCAACAGGCTCTGGTGGTGAAATTCGTGATGAAGGTGCAACTGGAAGAGGCTCTAAACCCAAAGCAGGTTTATGTGGTTTCTCTGTTTCTAATCTGCAATTGCCCAGTTTACCTCAGCAATGGGAAAGTAACTATGGTAAGCCCGACCGTATTGTTTCAGCATTAAATATTATGATTCAGGCTCCAATTGGAGCGGCTGCTTTTAATAATGAATTTGGTCGGGCTAATATTTGTGGTTATTTTAGAACCTATGAAAATAGCATCAATGCCACTATTGATGGCAAACAAACAACCGAAGTTCGAGGGTACCATAAACCTATTATGCTTGCTGGTGGCATAGGCAATATTAATGATGAACACGTAGAAAAAAATGATATTCCAGTGGGAACGGATATTGTTGTTCTTGGCGGCCCTGCAATGTTAATTGGATTAGGTGGCGGGGCAGCATCTTCAATGAATTCGGGCAGCAGTTGTGAACACCTGGATTTTTCCTCAGTACAACGAGGCAACCCCGAAATGGAACGTCGCTGTCAGGAAGTGATTGATCGTTGCTGGCAAAAAGCAGAAAACAATCCTATTGTTTCTATTCACGATGTTGGAGCAGGGGGAATTTCTAATGCCTTACCTGAGCTGGTAAATGATGCAGGCAAAGGAGCCATTTTTGAACTAAGAGAAGTGCCTAATGATGAACCCGGCATGTCACCAATGGAAATCTGGAGCAATGAGTCACAGGAACGCTATGTTTTAGCCATTAATAAAGAGCAAAAGCAAGAATTTGAACAAATCTGTCAACGTGAGCGTGCTCCCTATGCATTTATAGGCAAGGCAACTAAAGAGAAGACACTGGTTTTAACCGATTCTATTTTTAATAATATACCCATTGATTTACCCCTGGATGTGTTATTGGGTAAACCACCAAAAATGTTACGTGATGTTAAACATGTACAAACGCAGCAGCAAGAGTTTGCTATCGCTGATATTAAACTAGATGAAGCAATAGATAGAGTATTACATTTACCTACCGTTGCAGATAAGAAGTTTTTAGTTACTATTGCTGACCGCTCTATTACTGGAATGATTGCTCAGGAACAAATGGTGGGTCCCTGGCAAATACCTGTTGCTGATGTGGCGGTAACCACTACTGGTTTCGAAGGCCTGACTGGTGAAGCCATGTCCATTGGCGAAAAAGCTCCGCTGGCATTATTAGACCATGCTGCTTCTGCTCGTATGGCAGTTGCCGAGGCAATTACCAATATAGCTGCTGCTAATATCAATAGTTTAAGTGATATGGTTTTATCAGCAAACTGGATGACAGCCGCAGGCCACCCGGGAGAAGATGCCGGTTTATATGATGCAGTAAAAGCTGTGGGAATGGAAATTTGTCCTGAACTGGATATCACTATCCCGGTGGGTAAAGACTCGATGTCAATGAAAACTGTCTGGAATCAAGATGGGCAAGACAAAGCCGTTACCTCACCTTTATCACTCATAATTTCTGCTTTTGCTCGGGTAGAAGATGTAAGCAAAACACTCACTCCGCAACTACAAACTGCAGACGATAATGTATTAATCTGGATTGATTTGTCCGCAGCTAAAAATAGATTAGGTGCTTCTGCTTTAGCTCAGGTTTATTCTGCCATTGGTCAAAATGTCCCTGATATTGAAAACCCATCCAAATTAAATGATTTTTTCAATGCTATTCAATATTTAAATAATAGCCATAAATTATTAGCCTATCATGATATTTCAGATGGCGGGTTATTGGTTTGCTTATTAGAAATGGCATTTGCCGGCCATTGTGGATTAACTATTAATCTGGATAAGAGCTGTAAACAGCCAGAAAATATTTTAGCCACCCTGTTTAGTGAAGAAGCAGGTGCGGTTATTCAGCTTAAACAAACCGATGTGGATGAAGTTAGCACATATCTTAAAACTCATGGTTTGAGTGATTGTTTTACTATTGTTGCAACGACTAACTCATCCGATCGGGTTGAAATTACTTATCAGGCTAAGAGTCTATATCAAAATAATCGGGATGATTTACAACAAAAATGGTCAGAAACTTCTTATCATATCCAAAAAATAAGAGATAATGCCGACTGTGCAGAGCAAGAGTTTTTAAGCATTAAAAATACAGACGATAAAGGACTAACCAGCTCTTTAAGCTATAGTGCTTTAGATAATATTGCTGCGCCATTTATTAATACCGGTGCTAAGCCTGCTATTGCTATTTTAAGAGAGCAGGGTGTTAATGGTCAGGTAGAAATGGCCGCAGCATTTGATCGCGCAGGTTTCGCAAGCCATGATGTACATATGTCTGATATTATATCAGGCAGAGTTTCACTCGAATCGTTTAAAGGTCTGGTTGCCTGTGGAGGTTTCTCTTATGGCGATGTATTAGGCGCTGGAGAAGGCTGGGCAAAGTCCATATTATTTAACTCCAGGGCAAGAGATGAGTTCTCCCGCTTTTTTAAACGTAACGATAGTTTTGGTTTAGGCGTTTGTAATGGCTGTCAAATGATGTCTAACTTACATGAGTTAATTGATGGCACAGAACATTGGCCGCATTTTATTTCAAATCAATCTGAACAGTTTGAAGCGCGTACGGTAATGGTTGAGGTTTTAGAATCCGCTTCTTTATTTTTTACTGATATGCAAGGCAGTAAAATGCCTATTGTAGTTGCTCACGGCGAAGGTCAGGCCGAGTTTAAAACAGCGCAAAGCCTAACTTCATTGCAGCAAAATAAACAAGTCAGCCTGCGATATATTGATAATAATGGACAAAGCACTGGCCAATATCCTCTTAACCCCAATGGTTCTCCAGATGGTGTAACCGGTTTATGTAGTGAAGATGGACGTTTTACCATAATGATGCCTCATCCTGAACGTGTTTTTAGAGAAATTCAAAATACCTGGTTATCAAACCGTAGGGATCAAAACAGTGCCTGGATGCGTATGTTTTATAATGCACGAAAATGGATAGCCTAGCTTAATCCTAAAAACCGTTAAAACTACTGCGAATGCCTAAAGCACTAAACCTTAAGGATTTCTTAATAATTTTGGCTTCACCCGTAGAGTGACTACGAATAAAGACAAAATTATCTAGAAAAACCTTAATCTTCAGCACTTTATTCATTCTCGCTACGTTCCAACTGCAATGGTTTTTAGGTTAATTAAATGAAAACTTTTATTTACTAGTAGCATATTGGGGGGACGTTATGAAATTTTTTTCTCTTTTAACTTTTTTAGTTAGTTCTTTATTAATTACTCTTACTTACTCTGAGCCCAGTTACTCTGAGCAGTTGCTTGATTTAAATACTTTTATTAAATCGGGAGCGATTAAAGACTATACTAAAAATAGTCCCCGGTACCGTATAGTAACTAAATATGGAGCGCAACTTAATCAGGTTAATTTATATAGAAAATACGCAGCTTATTTGGCCATTAAAAGTGATAAATGTGATTTTGTAAGCAGCTCAGATGTTGTAGGTGAAAACCATTTAGAGTATGAGGTAATATGCCAAAATGGTGCTATTATTTACTTATCTAAAAAGGTTATTCAAAATAACTATTCATCTAAAAAATCGTCAATAAAATCTATAATTACAGAAAAAGAAAAAGCACTTCCTCGTGCTATTGCAAAAAGCCGTTGTGAGCAATTAGTTCAAAATTAAAGTAAGATCTAAATAAAGATTATTAAATAAATTAAAATTAAAATAAGGGGTTAAAATGGTAGCTAAAAATAAACTAATTCGTAATACGGATGATGTCTTATCCATTTTAGTTAATTCGGTCAGTGATGTTTTATCTAAAACTACCCATTCTAAAGTACGTTTTTCACCTACTGTTCAAAAAATAACCAAAACCTGTTTAAAACCGGATAT
>JASFYQ010000046.1:0-9571 GCA_045047105.1 Pseudomonadota bacterium
TCGACTCCTGTCGAGCGCGCCATTTACTTAAAAAGAGTTCAATAATTACTTCATGACTTTACTCTTTAGATTTGCATCCAGCTAATCACCAGTTTTAACTAACATTAATACCCATTTGACATCTAATAGGCTTTTTGCAACTGTTATTTGCAAGCTATTTATAGTTAGCGACAGCCTCACAACACCAAATTTTAATTATTCACAGGCAAAAAAAAAGGCTAACCGTTTAAGGTTTGCCCTTTAAATAACAAAATTTATAATCCACTATATATTAGTGAAATACTAATATAATTCTAATTTACTTTAAAATTAAAGCAGCTCGGGCGTGAAATATTATTATAATTAGATTGTTACGATGTTCTCAGCTTGAGGTCCTTTAGGTCCCTGAGCTACTGTGAACTCAACTTTTTGACCTTCTGCAAGAGTTTTAAAACCAGTACCAGAGATAGCACTAAAGTGTGCAAAAACATCAGGTCCAGATTCTTGCTCAATAAAACCAAAACCTTTTGCTTCGTTAAACCATTTAACTGTGCCAGTAGTAGTAGACATAATCATATTCCTATTTATTCAAGAGTAATTAAAAACTTTTAAAAAAACAATTAAAAGTTCGTTTGGCCAGAAGTGTTGCTATTACTTATGAAGAACATGACGAAACTAAAACATGACATCAAAGTGGTGTGCATAAATATAAAACGTACTTTCAAGCTAAGTAAATTATATACGCCTGCACTCTATTGTCAACAACTAATAACCATAAATTATCTCTTTTTTACATGCTCTGTTAATAATTTATCCAAATGGTTGGCAAAGGTTAGTCGATCTTTTTGATTTAACGGAGGTGGACCTCCTGTATGGATTCCACTGGCTCGCATAGTATCCATAAAATCACGCATATTTAAGCGTGCTCGAATATTTTCTGTAGAATAAAATTCACCACGGGGGCTAAGAGCAAAAGCTCCTTTCTCAATAACCTCTGCTGCTAATGGAATATCCGCTGTAATGACCAGATCATTGCTATTTGCCCGCTTAACAATTTCATTATCTGCAACGTCAAAACCAGACTTAACCTGAATAGATTTAATAAATTCTGATGATGGGATATGCATTGCCTGATTGGCAACCAAGGTTAATAAAACTTCTGCCCGTTTAGCCGCTCTAAATAGGATTTCTTTTATCACAACTGGACATGCATCCGCATCCACCCATATTTTCATTTATTCATTTCCTGATAATAAAGTTAGCACCAAATAGTACTCAACAGAGTATGGAATACTATCATCAATTCAAACTTTAATATAATTAAATCATAATAATACAAGATTTTATCTGCTAAATAGGTTATAGTAGCTGAGCTTGCACTGGCTCAAGCTGGCTTTCTTAGAACTCCCCGAACACCGAATTATCGGCATATCTCTGAACCTTCTACTGCGTCATTTGTGTGCATAAGATACTGTTTCAAGTAATATTTGAGGAGTTAATTTATAAGCACAGACAATAATGGTCAGTTATCAAGTTGGAATTTCCTTAAACCTAGAAAACGTATATGAACTGTAACAAAAATGAATAAAGTGCTGAAGATTTAGGTTTTTCTGTACAATTTTGGATTTATTCGTAGTCACCTATGGTGAATTCAAAATTTTACAGAAATCCTTAAGATTTAGTGCTTTAGGCATTTGTAGTAAGTTTAACTGCATTTTCTAGGTTAAAGGTTTGCAAGCAACAGAGATTCTGGCACAATTAATTTAAGCCTATCGCTTACATTAATTTAAAGCCCTTTAGCTTACAATAAAGATATAATTGCTAATTTTGTGAGTTATAAGTTAAACCACACCCTATTCTAACAAAGGATTATAACGATGAAAAAACTGTTTGTTGGTAACCTGCCAGCTAGCACCAAAGATAAAGACCTAAATGAGTTATTTTCACAATACGGAACCGTACGTTCTCTTAAACTAGTTACTGATGTTTTTACCAATCAGTGTAAAGGTTTTGGCTTTATTGAAATGGAAGGCCATGAGGCTCGAGCAGCCATATCTGGTTTAAATGGAAAAAACTTTAATGGGAATTCATTAAAAGTAATTTTTGAAGTACCTAAAAAGAAACGTGGTCGTAGATAAATTAAGACCTAAATTATAGGTAAAAAAACCGATCTCTGCGATCGGTTTTTTATTGCTTGTTCATTTGTTTTTCAATCATCGCCGTTAAGTTATCTATCTTTTTATCTAAATCTTCTATAGTAAGGCGCTTTTCTTGTTCTTCCTGACGAATCAACTCATGCTCATCATTTAACACATTTACTACTATTCCAATTATCATATTTAAAAAAGCAAAGGCTGTAAAAAAGATAAACGATAAATAATAAATCCAGCTAAGAGGATAAACCTCCATGCTTTCATACATTACATCAGTCCAATCTTCAAAGGTCATCACCCTGAATAAGGTCAATAAAGAGATGCTAATATCGCCCCATAAAGTTGGATTTATAGCTTCAAAAAAGGTACTACCTATTGCTGCATAGATATAAAAAATAATAAACATCATCAGCAAAATATAACCTAGTTGAGGAAGCGCCTTAATTAATGAGTTAAGCAACATCCGTAATTCAGGGATCATGGAGATCATGCGTAAAACTCGAAAAATACGGATTAAACGACCAATAATAGCCAGCTCACTGTCCTCAATTGGTATTAGACTTACGGTTACAATCAGCGTATCAAAAACATTCCAGGCATTTTTAAAAAAATTCTTTTTCTGCTCTTCTGCAATAAACCGAATAGTTATTTCAGTAACAAAAAAAAAAGTAATAAACCAATCCATCGCTCGAATAATACTTTCAAGCATGGGCGATACTGAATAAGTTTTAACCCCCACGACTAAAGCAGAAAAGATAATGATAAAAACTACAGTAAGTTCAAAAATTTTATTACTACGTATTCGTATAAAAATTTGTTGCCAGGCAGATGTTTTCATGTGCTATTTATTTTAGATAAGTGACAAAAAATACTATTTACTGTGCTCATTTTCATGAGAAAAAATACCATGGGGTTGAGTTTTTTTATTAAAATTCAAAAATTTTTCCAATGTTTCTTCTCCCCGCTTAATTTTTATGGCTACGGGGTGATTGGTATCGGCATATAATAAAGCTAATTTTAAATCAGCAAAAGACTGTAATGCTTTTCCTGCCAGATACAAAATAATATCACCTTTTTTTAATCCAGCACTATAAGCCACACTGGGTTTAGTCACCTCTTTAATAATTACCTGATACTCTGATTGCTCATCTAAGCCTTCTGGTTCTAAGTACACACCAATTTTTGGAATAGTTGTACCCTCAATTTCTGTTGTAATCAAAATATAGTCGGCAATATCTAAGTCAAATTGCTCATCCTGCACTACTACAATAGGATTTATTCCACTGAGGCGTTGTAGGCGGTCAGGTATTCCATAACGATAACGTAGGTGTCCATTTCCTGCTAGAATAACTAAAACATGTTGAGGATTATTTTGTAAAAAGTCATTAGCTGCCTGAGCCATACTTTCATCCCACAGAATCTGGCTTTGTAGAAAAAAGTTAAAGTTAGCCTGACTTTTAGTTGGCATTATTTGATGTGCCTGAAATACTGATTTTAGATCAGAGCTATAGTCACTATTCTCAAAGTTCATTGACTTAGGCAATTGCAGTTTTTCTGTACCCTCTAAAGCCAGCATTCCATTTTTTGCCACTTTACGGCTTATATCTACTTCAATATTTAAAGCAATAAGGGGTAATTTTTGTGTTATAGCATAATCAATTATTGGCTTATATAAATTATAATCATAGCGCCATTTTTCAAAGTATTTACTTTTGCTTAAAAATTCTGACTCAGTTAATTTTTTTGCCAAATAATCATCCAGGACTTGCTGATAAGGCTGTTGAAACATTTCCAGCCCAATAGCAACTTTATATCCTGCCTGGTTTAATTTTTTAATTAATAATAGTTGATTAAGGTGGTGCTGAAATAAATCATGTTGTTCACCAATCATAAGAATACGATTATTCTTAAACTGCTCAACAATCGCATCTAAAGAAATTGTCTGTGCAGGTTTGATTGCCTGAGTAGCTGATTGCTCAAATAACTTAATGCCCTCTTCACTTGCAGAAACCTGCTTACGTTCAACTACTCCATCAATAAATGCAAGTTGACTATATTTACCATAGTGGCTTATTTTATTTGCCGCCAGTGTTGCCTGATTTTTATCTTTAGCAGTTAATAACAAAATAACTTCATTATCATTATATGGGTTCCGTTTAACTGCTAATTTTACCCCTTGTTTGGACTCTAATTGACCCTGTTTCAGTTCAGGATTATTTACTAATACTTTTTTTTGCTTGGCAAATAACATTTCTTTTAAAAAATTATTCTCACCTGCAATAATAATTGAGCTGGATTTTATCTGCTCAAAATTTAATTCTGAAGGCTTAATTACTTTAATATGCTCTACTCTCAGACCATCAATTAAGGGTTGATAAAGCTCTTTTTCACTGTCTTTAACTAATAAAAGAAGCTTTTCTTTACCCATCAACCAGGCCATATCTGGAATTTTTTCATTATTGTCTAAATGACGTATAAGGTGGTATTGCGGATCCAAAAAAACACGCGTTGGTGGTTCATCAAGCTCAATACTAAAATCTTGTGTAGTCTGGGTAAAATGTAGTATTTCTGTTTGTTTTTTATTGCCTGCTTTTTGATTAGGATAATGTAATACCATGGGCACATGCAGATGATAGGGTTTATTCTCTTGTGTATCTTCTGCTAATACTTGTTGTAAACTAAAGTTAAGGAATAACTTGCCCTTAGAAATTTTTAGCTCGGCTGGTTTATTAATAGCTATAGTTGCTATATCTTTACGTGTTAACCAGTTGTTAAAGTCTTCATATAAAGATTCTCCTCCAACAGCTTCAAACTCACGTTGTAGGTCGTGCCATGATGCTTTTCTAAAGCTATTACGTTTAACAAAATTCTGTAATGCTATAATAAACTTTTCTCTACCATAATATTGGCTAAGCTGATGAAAAATCATTGCAACTTTTCCATAACCAATAGCACTGCTACTTTTATTTCTACGAGATATAAATTTTCTTATAGCAAAAGCGTTATTCTTATTCACATAAGCTGCATATTGACGCAAAATACCCTTACGATAGTTTTTCCCCAGACCTTGCTGTTCGGCATAATAATAATCGGCCAGATAATTTGTTAAACCTTCTCCCCAATTCCCATGTTGATAATCAATGAAAATACTATTACCAAACCATTGATGTAAAATTTCATGGCCTAATGAGGTTTTAACTATAAAAGGCAAAGCAATAACCTGACTCCCCAGCAAAGTATAACTGGGCATAGAATAACCACTGGGTAAAGGGCTTTCTACCATAGCAAAACGCTTATATGGATATTCCCCTAAAAGCTTTTGGTACAATTGTAAGTATTCAATAGCGTGTTCAATATAACTGTCTGCCAAATGTGCATTAGCTTGTTTAAACCAGCTTTCAATGCGGATGCCTTGATAGTCTTTATACTTACTTTGGTATTGAGTAGAAGCCGCAAGGGTTAGATTGTCCAGCAAATGAGGAAAAATAAACTGGTATTCAATACGATTATATTCAACCAGTTTAGTCTTTATTTGATCTGCTTCAGAAATAGCTATGAATTCTTTAGGCAGGTTAACGGTAAAGTGGTAATTAGCCAATTGTTCTATTTTTGGATACCATAGGCCAGCAAGGACTACGTTATCTTTATCACTATAAGCAGCAAAAGAATTTAGTGTTTTCTGGTAATGAATGGTTTGTTTAAGTCCTGCTTTTAACTGTATTTGCTGTAGTGAATGCTGAGTCTCATGTGGTGATGCTTTTTCTGATTTAAGTTTTACTTTAGTACCATTTACACGTACTTGCTCTAATCCAGAAATATTCATTGTTAAAGTAGTGGAAGGAGTAATTTCTACCCGACCATAAAGCATGTTATTCGCTGGATTCACTTCTACAAAAAGGTGATAATCTATGCCAGATGCAAAACTATTTGCAACATTAACTAAAGCAACAAATCCTATAAAAAAACTTATTCTTATATTTTTTTTCATATTTTACCTTCTTGCTTCAGCCATTAAACGCTTCATTTCTGCTACTGCTTCTTTTAAGCCAGTAAACACTGCACGGGCAATGATAGCATGGCCAATATTTAGCTCAACAATTTGAGGTAGCACTGCTAAAGCTTGCACATTGTGATAATGCAAACCATGGCCGGCATTTACTTGCAGGCCTAAACTATGAGCATATTCAACACTGTCTTTTATTGTATCCAGTGCATCTTGCTGCGCCTTAGCAGTTAAATCAGCATAGTGTCCTGTATGAATTTCTATAACTGGTGCACCTGCTTCTACTGCCGCATCTATTTGTTTTTTATCCGCATCAATAAACAGGGAGACCTGAACTCCTGCTGCTGCTAATCTGCTACATGCATCGGTAATTTTTTGTTGTTGTGAAAAAACATCCAAACCACCTTCTGTAGTCAACTCCTGTCTTTTTTCTGGAACCAGACAACAATCTGCAGGTTGTATTTGCTCTGCTATAGTTAACATTTCATCCGTTACAGCCATTTCCAGGTTCATTTTAGTTTGCAGGATATCTTTCAAAACAATAACGTCTCGATCTTGAATATGCCTGCGATCTTCACGAAGATGCAAGGTAATGCTATCTGCTCCTGCTTCCTCAGCTAATATTGCAGCCTGAACTGGATCAGGGTAAATAGTTCCTCTTGCTTGCCTCAGGGTGGCAATGTGGTCTATGTTTACACCAAGAAAAATAGGTTTTTTATTCATTTTGAATCCATGACTATAGTTATAAGCAAGAGTTGAGTAAGCAAAAGCTTACCAAGCAAAATACCATAATAAGGTCAAGCAGCTTAAAATGAAAGACTTGAAGAAACATTATTCCCTCAAATAGGGTAAAATATTCATTTATAGCTATAGAAACTTACCTATGTTAATTCTGTTTAATAAACCATTTAATGTTTTAAGCCAGTTTACGGATAAAAAAAATCCCGTTAAACGGCAAACCTTATCAGACTTTATAACTATCAAAGGCGTTTACCCTGCAGGGAGACTGGATAAAGATAGTGAGGGCTTATTGTTACTTACGGATAATGGCAAACTACAACACCAGATAGCACATCCTGACCATAAACAAGAAAAAGGTTATTGGGTACAAATTGATGGGAAAATAAATGAGCATGCCATTGAGCAGTTAATCAAAGGAATCCCCCTTAAAGATGGTTTAACAAAACCAGCTAGAGCCAAAGTTATTGAAGAACCTGATATTTGGGAACGTCACCCCCCTATTAGGGAGAGAAAAGAAATCCCCACCTCTTGGATAGAACTATTTATAAAAGAGGGTAAGAATCGTCAAATTCGTCGTATGACTGCAGCAGTTGGCTTTCCAACACTGCGACTAATTCGTTTTCAGATTGGGCAGTGGAGTTTATCTAATATAGGGGCTTATAAAATGATAGAACCAGGTAAATTTATATTAAAAGAAAAATATAAAACTTAGCAGGATTGGCCTCGCGATCTATAAAATTTTTTTAATAATCGTTATAAGACTTTACTTTTTTCCTTTATTTACACCTAAAATTCCTACCAAAGCAGTTAACATTAACAGAGACCAGAACGAAAGTGTTGGAACAATAACTGGTGTGGCGGCTGCACTACTGCTAATAACGGTAGAGGTGGCATCTAGAAAACACAGTTGGACTGTACGAAAATGAATAAAGTGCTGAAGATTAAGGTTTTTCTATACAATTTTGGATTTATTCGTACCCCCAAAGAGGGGCATCGCAATAGTCACCCTGTGATGATATGAACTCCTCCTTTTTAATCAGTCTCATTTATAATGAGCTGTAATCGGCATCAAAGTGCTATTAAAAAAGAGAAATGCAGTTATACTCATATATACTCATAGTTTTGAACGCTATGCCATTGATTTATACCGTTTAGTGCCTATTTCAGATGTGGCAAAACTGAAACACCTGCAACGTATTGCTATTGATGAAATTTTAGCTTATTATGATTTTAATAAAATCTCTTCTGGGCCGATGGAAGGTACAAATAATAAAATAAAAACACTTCAAGACATCAAAGCCAGGTGATCTAACGGCCACCGTAAAGGATACAGTTGCGCAAGGAAAGTTTATGTTCTTATCTGGGGAGATCTGCTTAAATGGCAGTCAACCGGGTCGAGGAGTGTTGGCGCAAAAGCAGTAACCAGCACTGGAGTAAGCAAACAGTTTGATAGGCTTACTTTAAAACATCTTTGGGAACCGCCCCTTGCGGATCCGCATGAGGGCTGCTGTGGAGGCTAAGGGAGAAAAACCCTCGGCTATCCGATTAGCATTTGATGTCTCATGTCAATTACTTTGCAATGCCTGCTGAACAAATGGCCATTTCTTTTGAGTGTAAGTTTCACGATCTTCTTTATATTGGGACGCTAGCTTTCTTTTTAAATTAGCATATTGATTAGCAATTTCGTCATTGGAGCGCAGTAAATCTCGGAACTGTATACGTTCCTTCCAGAGTGGACTTTTATAAGGTATTAGGTGGAGATGATGCGTTCTAAATGCATCAGAGGGTTTGCATAGCCAATGCATAACATCTGTTTTATATGCCCAATATTCGTAACCATTCTCTTCTAATACAGCGATTGCCGGCTTAGATTCTTCGAGAGATTTCACGCCGAACATAATATCAATCACTGGTTTAGCTATTAAACCAATGACTGAAGTGCTACCAACGTGCTCTATATTGCCCAAGTTCCATGCTCCAATTTTTTCCAGGAGAAAATTTTTTTCGGCCTGAAATTTGGATGCCCAGATAGGATCGTATTCTTCTAATATTACCAATGCTCTTTTCATGTGATGCTCATTTTTGTAAAAAAACACGTTTAAGCTAATTTAGCCAAAACCATTCCAGAGAGTTTATTTTTGCTCTGAAATTCTCGATGCTTAATAGCCCAAAACCGATGAAGATTTTGAGTCAAATTGAGCTATTTGTGTACGCCCAGCATGGGCGTGAACTAATAAGGTGAAAGTCCTCTATAGAAAGATTACGACCATTAAACCATAAATATAGTAGGTATTATGGTCATAACTACTAGTAAATGGCAAGGGCTTTACCGTGAGATTGGGTCTGAAGGAAGCCGCTAGCAAATTTGCAAGCTGATGAACAAAAACATTATAAGAGACCTAGTCTGAAGGCGAGATGGCATTGCTATGCCCCTCTTTTTTTTGGTAATTCTGTTTAAGGAATATATTTACCGCTGAATATTTAGATTTGAAGATGTGAAGTTTTAAAACATAACATCCTAGTTAGTTGCCCTTTGGATGCCGTGGAGTGAAACGGAACGGTGTCCAAAGGGTCAACTTTATTTTTTCGTTAGGTTTTTAGTTGATGTGTTTTTGGTGTATATTTGAACCAAATAAACAATGTAATGAGGAGTAATTTATGACAAGACAAGACAAGACAAGACAAGACAAGACAA
>JASFYQ010000047.1:0-5117 GCA_045047105.1 Pseudomonadota bacterium
CTAAACTGTTCTTCTAAACTATTTTTTCATAAACATGCTTATTCTATGCCAATATTTACCAGTTCTCTTAAAATGGAAGTTGCATAACAACCACGAGCTAAAGAGAATTTAAGTTGCAGATGTTTACCTTCCAACCAGCTAAAACTCAGGTTTTTGGGTAATACCCTCATTGCTCGCCGATCCTGTTTTAGGCCTTTATTTTCCAGGCCTTTACACCAGTTGGGAAATACGTCTTTTAAGTTATTTTCTAGATCATAAAGTTGCGCCTGCGATTTTAATTGCCCCTGCCCCCATAGTGATAAACTGGGATGAATATCTGCTTCATTAAATCGTTGTATAGTTTCACTATCTGCTTGCTCTGGCACTATAAAAATTGATCGCGTACCATCTAACATCATCACTTCACCATTTATCAGTTGATGCCAGCCATATAATTCTATTCGCTGAGATAATAATTGGTTAAACAAATAGGATCGGGCAGCAGATAAAATAATACTTTTCTGGGCTCGATGGTTGATCTTTATTTTTCCCTCAAACCAGTCTTGAGCCTTACTTATATTTTGATTATTAATGCCAAAACGTTGTGGGCCAAAATAGTTAGGCACACCATATTCACTGATTTTATCTAAGCGTTGTTCAATTTCTTCACAATTAAAAGCTTGAATATCACGCAATAAAATAACAAAATCATTGCCAGTTAACGACCCTACTTTAAGCTTTTTATTATGATAAGTGACCGTTTTAATAGTAATATCTGGATGGGAAAAATCTTGCCACTTCGGCTCGCTTAAACCTTGCAGGTTAATACTAAACCATTGCCTGCTAATGGATTGTTTATCCTTTAAACCCGCATAACCAATATGCCTAGCTGCAAGGCCAGTAAACTCCGATAATAATTTAATCACATACTGGGTATTTAAAGCTTTTTTTTCTAGCCATAAAAAAGCATGTTTACCACTGCCATCAGGCGTAAAAGAAAGCTGTTCCTGAACAATAAAGTCTTCTGGTTTTTGTTTAAAGCATGCCGTAGTTGAGACTTGCTCATAGGCATAAGAAAAGTTGAATATCATTCCTTAAATAAAACTCTTTTTTTCATTTTCCAACCCGAATCAGTCCGCCGAGGCCTTTTTCTTCAATTTTTTCACTTAAATATTGGCGGATAGTTTTTGTACTATCTAAAGTTAAAACGTGTGCTAAAATTTCTTTGGCTTCCACTCTGGAATATTCTCTAATAACCCACTTAATTCGCGGCAAGGAAGCCACATTGGTACTTAAAATATCAATGCCCATACCTAATAATAATAAACATGCCATGGGATCACTGGCCATTTCACCACATACACTAACAGGAACTTTCTCTAGATGTGCGTCATTAATAATTTTATTTAATGCTTGCACAACACCAGGGTGCATGGATTCATAGATTTGTGCTACCTGCGGATTATTCCTGTCAACAGCCAATAAGTACTGAATTAAGTCATTGGTTCCAATAGAGATAAAATCTACAATCTTAGAAATTTGTCTTATTTGAAAGATCAATGAAGGTACTTCTATCATTACCCCAAACTGTGGCATAGAGACTTGATATCCTTCTTCCAGCAGTTCATAATAAGCACGGGAGAGTAATATTTTACTTTCTTCAATCTCTTCTATAGTGCTAATCATCGGTACTAAAATATGTAAATTTAAAGTATCAATATTAGCTATAAGCATTGCCCGTAGCTGGATAATAAATATTTCCGGATGATCTAAACTAATACGAATTCCACGCCAGCCTAAAAATGGATTTTCCTCTTCAATGGGGAAATAACTTAGGGCTTTATCTCCACCGATATCTAATGTGCGTAAGACTACGGGTTTAGGAGCATAACTTTTTAATACCGTTTTATAAATTTTTGATTGATCTTTTTCACCAGGAAACTGTTGGCTGATCATAAAGGGGTATTCGGTACGAAATAAACCAATACCTTCTGCTCCAGTACTTTTACTCGAACTAATGCCTTCCTCTAAACCCATATTTACGTATAGAGGAATAGCATATCCATCGGTAGTAATAGCCTGTTTATCTTTTAATAAATCTAAAGATTCAGCAAGCTCATCTTCTTGCAAGACCAGGCGCATGTACTCTTTACGAATAGAGGCTGGAGGAGAAAGAAAAACCTTACCACTATAACCATCCACAATAACCTGACAGCCACCCAATTGCCTGAAGGGTAATTCAGTTACCCCCATAACCGTAGGAATGCCCATAGCCCTGGCTAAAATTGCAATATGTGAGGTACGTGATCCTTTTGCAGAAACAATACCTTTAACCTGACTCGAATCCAATTTTGATAATGCCATAACTGAAAAATCTTCGGCAATAAGAATAGAGTTTTTTATTAACTCTGGTGCTTCCTCAGCATTACCCAGCATCTGATCAAGAATAGTTTGCCCTAAATCAGAAATATCCTTCATTCGCTCTTGAAGATAATGATTATCCATTTCACTGAATAAATTAATATGCTCTTCAATGGTTTTTCTTAAAGCTCCTGCTGCCCAGTTACCCTCTAAAATATGATTTTCGGTACTCTCAAAAAATGATTTTGAATCTAGCATTAATAAATATGCATCAAAAATAGCTACATCTTCAGAAGGTAGCTTTTCTTTAGATAATTTTTTAGAAAGGACTTTAATTTCATCTTTAACATTTTTTAAAGCCCTGGAAAAAAGTGCCAGTTCTTTATCTGTGTCGCTTACAGGTCGATCAGGAATAGAGCTTAAATTTTGTGAGGAGGCAATAATAATTGCTTGCCCCACAGCAACACCAGGAGCTCCAGGCAAGCCCATTAGAGGGCGATTATCTTTATGCATAGCAGGAAGGTATTCAACTGCTTGGGCATGTAAAATAGCGGTTGAAAGTTGCGCGGCAATGGTAAGCAAAAAATTAACTTCATCCGCTGTAAAAGCTTTATGCTCTATAGATTGAACAACCAGAACACCTAATACTTTTTTATGCGAGATAATGGGAATACCACTAAAACCATGGTATTGAACTTCATCAAGATATTCAAACAATTTAAAACGAGGATGCTCTAAAGCATTAGCAATATTTACTGGATCACCTTTTTCAGCAACCAGACTCACTAACCCCTCTCCAGGGGGGATCAGGATCTTACCCACACCTTTAGGATTTAGGCCATTAGTTGCCATCAGCACAAAATCTGTTTTATCATCACTTTGCAGATAAATAGAGCACACATCCGCATCAATTGCTTTTTTAACATTATTAACAATAATGTTTAAAACATCATTCAAGCTTTCACACAAACTAATTTTTTGTACTATACGCCTGAGTATTTGTAACATACCAATGCGTTTTACGCTTTTTTGCTTCATAGGCTAAGAGAATACCTTATCTGCTGAATAACCCAAAAATGGAGCAAATTCTACTAAGGCTTTTTTATATACTTCACGTTTAAAATAAATTACTTCATTTAATGGTAGCCAATAATCTACCCATTTCCAGGAATCAAATTCAGGGCGCTCAGATAAATCCAAGGCTATTTTTTGATCCCGACTTTTTAACCGAAGTAAAAACCACTTTTGTTTTTGCCCCACGCACACAGGACGTTTATAACGCCTAATTAAGGTTTCTGGTAAATCATAAGAAATCCACTCTGATAATTGAGCGATTACTTCAATGTCACCTTTTTCTAATCCTGTTTCCTCTCGTAATTCACGTAACAATGTTTGTTCTATTGTCTCATATCGACTCATTCCACCCTGTGGAAACTGCCATGAGCTTTGCCCTATACGACGCCCCCAGAACAAGCGATTGTCTTGATTGCAAATCACGATGCCAACATTTAACCTATATCCGTCATCATCGATCATGATTGCACTACCAAATTAATTAATTAATTACCAACGAGTATACTAAAATTAAAACAAATAATCAGCAATTATAATAACACCATCAAAACCTTAGCTCAGATAAGCATTATTTACCTAAAGCTTGAATATTTTACTTATTTATTAAGAAATTATACTTTTATGAAACTAAAACTATTTAAACAGTAATTTAGCTCAATTATCTATAGTTATCTTTTCAATTCAAACAGAACTAACTGATTTAAATATAAAATTAATTATCCTTACAAAAGCAGATATAGAGAGGGTTTTATATGTCAAAAGAACAATAAATAGAGACAAACTAAAACTTCTGGACATCTTTTTTAAATTTTGTATATAATCACCTAAAGTTATTATGCCATTAAAAAATAATCAGGGAGAAAAATCATGAACCAGATTAAATTTGCCTTAGCCTTTTTAAAAGCAAAAAGCAATTTACACTACTTATTAATTTCAACTTTTATTCTGATATTTTTAACTGCCTGTGGTGGTGGAGAAGAAAAAAGATTAACCAAACTATATCAAGATGCAACCCAAAATAATCAACTTATCGAAACCAGGCTAAAACAGGCAGAAACCAAATTAAAACAAGCAGAAAATAAACTGAAGCAGCAACAAACGCAACAACAAACAGAGTTAACTGATTTTCAACAACAATTATCTACTAGCAAAGGCAGTAATAATAAACTGCAATCTCAGCTAGGCGAAAGCCAGGAAAAGGCTAAAAAGCAATTAAAAAATATAAATAGGTTAACTGCTACCAATAAACAATTATTAGAGCAAAAATCCACTATGGAGCAACAGCTCAAGCATCAAAAGAAAGAACATAAACTAGCTCTTGATAAATTAAATACAAGCAATAGTTCTATGCAAGAGCAAATCACTTCTTCACAAAATGAGTTAAAAAATCTAACTAGCCAATTAGATAAAAATGCCAATAAAGTGCAGGCATTAATGGAGCAAATGACAGATAAGGATAATAAAGTCTCCCAATTAATGAGCCAATTAGGATCTAAAGACAGTGAACTGAATAATGTGTTAAGCCAGTTAGGATCTAAAGACAGTGAACTGAATAATGTGTTAAGCCAGTTAGGATCTAAAGACAGTGAACTAAATAATGTGTTAAGCCAGTTAGGATCTAAAGACAGTGAACTAAATAATGTGTTAAGCCAGTTAGATAAAAAAGATCAAAAAATTAAAAACTTAACATCACAATTAACATC
>JASFYQ010000048.1:0-47841 GCA_045047105.1 Pseudomonadota bacterium
TATACGTTTCATTAGGGATTGCATATCCTCGAGAGGATTATACATTCCCTTAAATGGATCGTTAATTGAATCAATCATTTTTCTCATATAATCATCCATATTAATTCTCATAATCCCTTGGTGGAAATGGATCATTTCCAGGTGCTATTGTATCTTTACTGCGAATCTTACCATTAACACCATGGGTAATTAATTTACCACCACCTTGATTTGTTAACATTTGATGTGCAGATTGTTCAGCTTCTTTTTGAGTTTTGTGAAGACTTGATGCTTTACTTGCATCATGGCGTTTATTTGCCCAAGTACCATCAGCATGTTTTGAAATTGTTCTATCTCGTCCTTTGCTCATTATAATTCCTCTAATTTAAATTAGTCGCCTCTTATGGGGCCCAAAGTCGCCACTTATGGGGTCCAAGTCGCCGCTTATGGGGAACCACACATATGGTCAAACGTACAATTATTGTGGTTTATTACCCACATTTACTATCGCCGCAACCCAGGCAGGTCATGCAGCCATCCATTAATACCAGTGCTTTAGTATGGCATTTTGCACACAATTGAGCAGATTCCGGGAAATCTCCTGCTGAATCGGCAGATTGATTATTTTGCTGTGTGTGTTTTTCCTGATATTCTTTACGTTTAGCATCCACTAATTTTTGTTGATGTTCATCTAATTCAGGTGCTTTTAACATGCCGATTAATTTTAGGTGGGATTCAATTGCACAGCCAATTTCAGCAACAATAGAGGGCATAAAAACACCGCCTTTTTTAAAATAGCCACCCTTGGGATCAAATACTGCTTTTAACTCTTCTACTAAAAAAGTTACATCACCACCTTTTCTAAAAACAGCCGAAATTACTCGAGTTAAAGCCACAACCCACTGGAATTGTTCCATATTTTTTGAGTTAATAAAAACTTCGTAGGGGCGGCGCTCTTCGTGCTCTGTACCGTGATTTAAAATCATGTCATTCACGGTAATATACATAGCATGTTCAGACTGTGGTGTTTTTATTTTGTAGGTAGAACCAAATAACATCTCTGGGCGGCTAAGATTTTCATGCATGCTTTCCACGTCTTGTATAGATTCATCATTGCTAGCAGTTTGTTCTTGCTTCTCTTCTTCTGTAATTACTTTGTAGGAAACGATTTTTTTATCCAATTTTAAAACCATGGTCTTATACCTTTTTCTTTTGTATTTTGTATTTATTTCAACGTAAAATTATAATTTTTAAAATTTCCCGTAATAGCCTTCCTTTAATGCATCAAATAGATTCGCTGCACTATGTAATTCTCCATCGTATTCAACTTCTTCATCTCCTTTTAATTCCACTACGCGACCATCTTCCAGAGTGAATTGATAGGTGGTATTTTTAAGATCCTGCTCTTTAACTAATACCCCCTGGAATGCTTCTGGATTGAAGCGGAAAGTAGTACAGCCTTTTAAGCCCTTATCATATGCATATTGATAGATATCCTTAAAATCTTCATAGGGGTAATCGGTTGGAATATTAGCAGTTTTAGATATAGATGAATCTATCCATAATTGTGCTGCAGCCTGGATATCAACATGTTGTTTGGGACTGATATCATCTGCACAAATAAAGTAGTCAGGTAGTTTTTCTGATTCATTATCAGTGTAGGGCATTGCATTGGGATTGATTAGCTCTCGATAGGCTAATAATTCATAGGAGAAAACATCCAGTTTTTGTTTAGTCTTTTTGCCTTCAATAATTACATTGCGCGAATAATGGTGAGCAAAACTGGGCTCAATGCCATTACTGGCGTTATTTGCCAAAGAGAGTGAAATGGTGCCTGTTGGAGCAATTGAGCTATGGTGAGTAAAGCGACAGCCAATTTCAGCCATTTCTTTCATAAGCTCAGGTTCTATATCTGCAACTTTTTGCATATAATGACTGTATTTACTATGTAAAACTTTACCTTTAATAGTATCACCCAGTTTTAAACCATCAGCTAACATTTCTGGGCGTTTGTTTAACATTTTTCCAGTAATTTTAAATTCTTCTTCCATTATCGGAGCAGAGCCTTTTTCCTTGGCTAATGAAACACCTGCTTTCCAGCCTTCAATAGCGAGTATTTTAGTTACTTGTTCGGTAAAATCAATAGACTCTGATTCACCATAACGTAAACCGAGCATAGTCAAAGTAGTTCCTAAGCCAAGATAACCCATGCCATGGCGGCGTTTTCTATAAATCTCATCTTGTTGCTTTTTAAGTGGCAAACCATTGATTTCAACTACGTTATCTAACATACGGGTAAAAATAGTGATGGTTTTTTTGTATAAGTCCCAGTCAAAATAGGCCTTATCTGTAAATGCCTGACTAACAAAACGGGTAAGGTTTATAGAGCCTAATAAACAACTACCATAAGGAGGTAATGGTTGTTCTCCACAGGGGTTGGTGGCACGAATATTCTCGCAATACCAGTTATTGTTCATCTCATTTACTTTGTCAATGAGGATAAATCCTGGTTCTGCAAAATCATACGTTGAGCTCATGATTATGTCCCACAAACGTTTAGCAGGCATAGTTTTAGTTATTTTACAGGCAACCAGACCTTTTTCATTGACTATGTAACCGTCTTTATTAGGTAAATCACGCCAGGAAATTTGTGTATCATCATTTAAATTAATTTCATCACGTTCTGCTTCTTTTTCTGTGATGGGGAAGGATAAAGCCCAATCCTGCTCATTTTTTACAGCTTCCACAAAATCGGTAGTGATTAATAAAGATAGATTAAATTGCCTTAACCGTCCGTCTTCACGCTTAGCCCGAATAAATTCAACCACATCAGGATGGCCTACATCAAAGGTTGCCATTTGCGCCCCACGTCTTCCTCCTGCTGAAGATACGGTAAAACACATTTTGTCGTAGATATCCATAAAAGAAAGAGGGCCAGAAGTATAGGCTCCAGCCCCTGAAACATAAGCATCTTTAGGGCGAAGAGTTGAAAACTCATAACCAATGCCACAACCTGCTTTTAAGGTAAGACCTGCTTCATGCACTTTGCCTAATATATCGTCCATAGAATCAGAGATTGCTCCAGAAACAGTACAATTTATGGTTGATGTGGCGGGTTTATGGTGCTGTGCTCCTGCATTGGAAATAATTCTACCTGCAGGAATAACACCTTGTCTTAGTGCCCATAAAAATTCTTTATGCCATTTTTCACGTAATATATCATCTGCTTCAACATCTGCAAGTGCTTTAGCAACGCGCTTATAGGTATCATCAATGGTTTTATCAATATTTTCACCATTTTTAGTCTTTAAACGGTATTTTTTATCCCATATATCTGCTGATGTTTGCTGCAGAGCAATTTCTATTAGCTTGGGTGATATGGCATGTAATTGGGCAGTCATTAAAGCGTTCCTCAACTTTTATTAGTGTTATAATTTAGGGTCTTTACTGTGTTTATAGTAAGTAGAGAGAAAATACTGATAATCTATATATAGTGTTTGCTATGTTCTTTTGCTCACTATATATTGTGTTTGTTTTGTAAATAGTAACAATTAGAGAATATTTAGCAAGTCTTTTTATTAAAAAATAGAAGTAATATTTTAGCTAAAAAACTTGTATTTTTTATAGCCCAAATGGGATGGGGTTTTGAGAGAATATTAGTAACTAATTATGTACTTGGATCAGTAAATATTTTAAATTAACGGATTTTGTTGATAGGTGTTTTGATATTATGAATAGGCATTTGCTATTTTAGGAGATAGCTAGTTATAAGTAGTTATTTTATGCTTTAACAATATGCAGTTATTTGGCTATTTAAGCCAATAACTGCATAATTGAAATGTAAGGTCTTATTCAGCTGCTTAAGATGCAGTTTTTTCAGCATTAAAAATTGCTAATAATGCAGGAATAAATTGAGAAAACTCCAGTGCCATTAGATTAAAGTCTGCATCAAATCGTGTTATTGCATCATCATCACTGCTATCATCCATTTGATCCATCAGGGTATCGGTGAGGCGTACACGTTTAATGGACATATCATCATGTAGGGTAAATTCAATTTTATCCTGCCAGATAAGAGCCAGTTTAGTTACCATTTTTCCTGCTTCAATATGGTTTTTAATTTCATCACTGATTAAATCATGTTTGGAGCAACGAACAATCCCGCCATCTTCACTCGGGTCTTTTAACTCACAACTTTGACCAAGCTCTAATTCTGCTGGAATATCATTATTTGCAAGCCATGAAGTTAATGTTTGCTCTATGGGACTGGTTGGAGTTATGGGGATGATAGGTAGCGTGCCAATTGTTTTACGCATAAATTCAGTAAGCTGTTCTGCTTTGTTGCTGCTTGCTGCATCAACTATTAATAATTGATTGATACGATCAATATAGGCATAATTTTGAAAATAACGGCTAAAGGCTCTGGGTAATAAGTCAATTACTAATTCTTCTTTTAATAAATCTTTTTGTTTTTTGCCAATTTTATGGCCTTCTTTACTTTCAATAGTGGCTATTTTTTCATGTAATAAATCGTTAATTACCGCTGCTGGTAATAATTTTTGTTCTTCTTTGGCACAAAAAATCACAAAATCAGCACTGCCATGTATCATCATTTGTTCAGGTTTTTTTGAAATATTTGCCAGAGGGGAAAGCCACCCGTATGAACTCAGTTGGTGTTTGCTACAGGGCGAAAATTCAGCACTGCTAAGTTGTTCGTTAAGTTGTTGATCTGATAGCTCAAATGATTGGGTAAATTGATAAATTTTTAAATTTTTAAACCACATGTTTGCTTTTTCCAAAAGTAAATTAGCTGATTATAATATTCACTCGTAATAAAGAATGCAAGATATTATGCAAACCGTTATAATACGCTTCCCATCTATATTAGGTATCTCAAATGACTAGCAAGACTATACCCTCCTTTAATGAATTAGCTTTAGATAAAGCAGTCTTTAAAATAATTAATGAAGTAGGTTATGAAACCCCTTCACCAATTCAGGCACAAACAATTCCTCTATTATTAGAAGGAAGAGATTTGGTTGGGCAAGCTCAAACTGGTACGGGTAAAACTGCTGCATTTGCTTTACCGATTTTATCCAATCTGGATTTAAAGCAAAAAGATCCTCAGGTATTAGTATTAGCTCCTACTCGTGAATTAGCTATTCAGGTGGCTGAAGCTTTTCAAAAATACGCTAAATTTTTAAAAGGTTTTCATGTCCTGCCTGTTTATGGTGGACAAGATTATAGAGGCCAGATACGTTCTCTTAATCGGGGTGTTCACGTGGTAGTTGGTACACCTGGAAGGGTAATGGATCATATGCGTAAAGGTACCCTAAAGCTTAATAATTTAACTACTTTAGTATTAGATGAAGCAGATGAAATGTTACGCATGGGCTTTATTGAAGATGTAGAGTGGATTTTAGATCAGACTCCAGAAGATAGGCAAATTGCTTTATTTTCAGCTACTATGCCACAACAAATCCGTCGTATAGCTAAGCGTTATCTTAATAATCCAGTTGAAGTTACTATTAAGGAAAAAACCGCAACAGCTGCAACCATTCGTCAACGTTTCTGGCCTGTAAGTGGTTTACATAAACTGGATGCTTTAACTCGAATTTTAGAGGCAGAAATTTTTGATGGCATAATTATTTTTGTGCGAACTAAAACTGCAACCGTAGAGCTATCTGAAAAATTAGAAGCTCGAGGATATAGGTGTGCTCCACTAAATGGGGATATTGCTCAAAACCAGCGTGAAAGAACCGTTGATAATCTAAAAAAGGGAAAATTGGATATATTGATTGCCACCGATGTGGCCGCACGTGGTTTAGATGTTGAACGTATTAGTCATGTAATAAACTATGATATTCCTTATGATACTGAAGCCTATATTCATCGTATTGGAAGAACAGGGCGTGCAGGAAGGGAAGGGGATGCAATTTTGTTTGTTGCACCAAGAGAACGCCGTTTATTAAATGCTATTGAACGAGCAACCAAGAAGAAAATTGAACTGATGGAGCTGCCATCAACTGAACTGATAAATGACAAACGTATTTCTCAGTTTAAACAAAATATTAGTGATACCCTGGCAAATGAAGATTTAGTTTTTTTCTCACAATTAATCGAACAATTCCAGCAGGAGCATAATATTCCTGCAATAGAGATTGCAGCTGCCCTGGCACAAATGTTACAAGGTGATACGCCATTTTTGTTAAAGAACAAGCCTATCAAAAAAGCAGATAGTAGTTGGAGTCGCTCGGATAAAAGAGGTAGTTGTGATGATTCTTATAGCAATAACTCGTTTAAGAAAGAAAAAGGTAAGCGAGATCGCGGTGGAGTGTCTAAAAAGAATAGGCCCATTGATGAAGGAATGATTCGATATCGTATTGAAGTTGGACATGAGCACCATGTAAAACCGGGTAATATTGTTGGTGCGATTGCTAATGAGGCGGGTTTGGAAAGTAAGTATATCGGGCGAATTAATATCTATGATGATTATAGTTTAATTGATTTACCAGAAGGTATGCCTATGGACATTTTTAATAATGTTAAAAAGATTTGGGTTGCTGGACAACAATTAAGAATTTCTCGAGCAATTGATGATGGTAAAAATAAAAAGAAGAAAAGTATTGCTAAAAAAGAGGAGTCTAGAAAAGACCGAGAAAAGAAATAAGAAGAACTGAGTTTTTAAATTAAGATTTATAACCCCTGCACCTTAATAAGGTGCAGTCAGGGATAAGTTTTGTTTAGAATTTTTAGTCTAATGGAAATGCTTCTAGAGCAGCTACTTCCTGTATAGTCAGTGTTAATTCAGATTTTTCATAAGTCATTTCAGCTGTTGAGTTATCAAGATTTGAATCATCAAAAGCACCAACCGAAAGGCCGCCAGCTAATATAATAATAGGTACTATAGCAAACATAATTATTCTCCTAACATTTATTTATAAGAATCTCTTTGGTAACATAAGCTTCTACGAAACTGTGGAAATTGAGTTACCAAGTAGACAGTGATTAGAATATTATAATATTCTAATGTGTTTGTCAATAAATTTTAACTTTTTTTATTCAAATTTACTGTTTAAATCTCATAAAATACTATAGAATGTGATTGTAATCACTGGATATATAAAGAAATTATGAAAACTGAACCAATTGAAGATATCGAAAAATTTAATATGTTTGCTGATTTTACTGAATTACAAATCAGTTATATCAAAAGTAATGCCAAACAATTAGTTATTCCAGCTAATAAAATTCTGTTAAAACTTGGTGCTGAACATACCAATATATTTTTATTAGTTGAGGGTGAATTAAAACTCATTGCAGCGGATGGAAAAGAAGGCATTATTTCTGCTGACTGCCTCAGTGCAAAAAATTCAATTGCCCAATTACGCCCGAGTCGTTACCAGGTTTCAAGCCTTACAGAAGTACGAATGATTGTTATGCCTCTCGAAGTTATAGAGCGTGCAGTTGCAATGGAAGATGCCGAGGAAATTGAAATTGAAGCTTTTTCTATTGATGAAAGTGATAATCACGATGAAGCCTACGATAAAATACTTTTTGATATTCTTTCTTTATTACACACCGATAAATTAATCTTACCCAGTTTACCTGATATTGCTCTAAAAATTCGCCAGACTGTTGAAAGTGAAGACAGTGACGCAGATGAAGTCAGTAAAGTTATTAATATGGATCAATCAATTGTAACCAAAATATTAAAAACAGCTAATAGTGCTATGTATAATACTTCCGGTAAAAAGATTGAGTCGTGTAAGGCTGCTTATATGCGCATTGGCTCTAAAAAGCTGGTTAATCTGGTGCTTTCATATGCTATGAAAGAATTATTTAATTCTGATTCTGCAATTATCAAAGCTAAGATGAAAGAGGTTTGGCAACATAGTATTAAGGTGGCTGCAATTAGTTCCATTTTAGCTCGCTTAACACCAGGTTTTGATTCTGAAAAAGCATTACTTGCTGGCTTATTACATAATATAGGTGCTGTTGCTGTATTAAATAATCTGGGTGATAACTTAGCCATTATTGAAGATGGAGAATTGATCGATAATGTTTTATATGGCCTACAAGCAGAAGTGGGTGATAATTTGCTAGAAAAATGGGATTTTCCTGAAGAGTTAATTGATGTTGTTAAACATTCAACCGATTGGTTTAGGGATGAATCGGAGCAGCCAAATTATAGTGATATCGTCAATATTGCCCAGCTACATGCTCGTATTGGAATGCCTATGTGGGAAGAGTTACCAAATATTGATGAAGTCCCCAGTTTTAAAAAGTTAGCATTAGGGCAATTAACGCCAGAGATGAGTTTACAAGTTTTAGAAAAATCACAAGAAGAAATAAGTCAGACAATAGCTCTGTTTAATTAAATCTCTAAACTAAAAAAGCCGATTAAATAAACGGTTAATAGTCTCTAAGAGATCATCTTCTATATCAAATGAGTGTTTTTTTCCCTGTTGATTATCATTTGAATACATTTTATAGGTTTTTGAGCGATGATTATTTTCCTGCTGCAGCTTCACTTTTGCATGTAATAGTTCTCCTCCTGCTTTTTTCCATTCCATTAAATGTGTTGTTTCTCCACTGTCTATCCATACTCCATGCTGTTGACAACGATCTATTATTACCCCACTTTTGTGTGCATAGTTTGAACGCTGCATAAATTTTCTACATTCAGGGCATTTTCTATAGCGAATACTTTTATCTTTTTTATATCGATCAAGATTAATATTAGTCATGTGCTGTTGATTAATATGTATAACTCCAGCAACTGAATGCTCTAAAAAATCTTCAATTTCTCCAGGATCAAAAAATAATCCAAAACATTTATTACAACGCTCTATTTGAAATTCCCCCTTTATATTTAGATCTATAGTGCTAAGAGGAATATCACATTCAGGGCAGATACGCACAGAGTTTTTATTTACTATATCGTATTGGTATTTATTGCGTAAGTCCACATCACTTCTGACCTGACAATAAATACAGAGGTTAGAGTTTGCGGAAAGGGGAGCAGAGCAAGTGCTACATCTGGACATAATATTTGGAAAATTAAAGAGTAAATGGAGTTATATGTTATCTAAAATATCTTTTTTCTTTGCAGTATATTCTTGCTCATTAATTAATTCTGATTGATACATTTTTTTTAACTGAGTTAATTTTTCCATGGGATCGCCTTTATTAGGAGTGCTTGTTTGTTCAGTTGTTACAAAATTATTCCCCATGGATTGAGCCATGCTTTGTCCCAGGCCCATTCCAGCACCCAGCCCCATGCCTATACCTGCTGCACCCCCTTCATTTCTGGCAGCTTCTCGCATAGCTTCAATTTGTTGTACTCCCGCATAGCTCATGCCTACCGCTTTTGCTGCATGTGCCTCAGCGGTTAGATCAGCAATGCGATTTATACGTTTAAGGGTATTTTCATCAAAATCTGTACCTTCAATACGAAAGTCAGTAATTTTAAAACCCAGTTTAGCAAAATCATCGTCCAGTTGTTGTTGCATTCCTGCGGTAATTTCATCTCGATTAGCATCAATTTCTGCATAAGAGAAACGACTTTCTGATAAAAAATCACTCAGTGGATGAATGATTCGATCGGACATAATACTTCTAAAGTCATCAATATAATAATTACCACCACTGCCAACTATATTTACAAAAAAGCTGCGTGGATCATCAATTTGATAACTATAATTTCCATAGGCTTTTAGACCAACGGGGAAGTTGTATTTAGGATCGTCATATTTTATGGGAGAAGTCGTTCCCCATTTTTGATCTAAAATTTTAGTTCTACGATAAAAATAAATACCCACTTTATGCTCACTTTCAAAAAGTTGCATAAATTTTTTAATGCTTGTCCAAAAAGGAATATTATCTGTTTTTAAGGAGATAAGTTTTTCTTTTTCTAAAATATAACGAATTTTTCCTTCATAAACAAAGATGCATCCCTGACCTGGACCAACAATTAATTTGGACGCATTTTTAATTTCATCGCCATTGTCTGTCCACTGGTAGAGTAGGGTGTTAGGATCGGGATCCTGCCATTGAATAACAGAACGTAATTGGCGTTTTAAACCATTAAAAATTGCCATACTAATCTCCACAATTTATATTCAAGGTTTTTATTTTACAGACTAAAATCTTTAAATTTGAGATGTCTATTTAATAAATAGCAACAGTTCTTACTATAGAAAAAGAATTTTATAACTTGCTTTTGTTAAAAATTATAGGACAGATAATAAAAAATGTGAGACTTAATGTCTAGGAATATTCGTTTTAGAAAGAGAAAATATTTAAGCTATGGAGTTGTGTTTCCACGAAATTTGCGCCCAAGAAACATAGGATTGCTGTAGATCCTGCACAATAATAATTTCCATACCAATTAATTGCGAAATAACATCAATTTTAGTTTCACAAAACTGTTCTATCAATAGTTCTAGCTGTTTATTATTTATATATAACAGGTTAGGGCGATGTTTATGTTTTTTTTCATACTGCACTGTTAGCCTATTTATAGTACTTATCATATTCTATTCTGCTTTGTTGTGCATTTATAAGAAGCTATGTAATAGCCATGTGAAATAAGAGTATTTTATATTAGTTTATATTTTCTATTATCGTCCAAAGCGTACCGTTCTTTATGGTTTATTTTTAGCTATTTTAGTATCTATTAAATTTTCATACTTTATCCATTTGCTATTGAGGTAACATTCAGCTGGCTGGTATTGATTTTTGTAAGACATTTTTTTATTTCCTGCAATCCAATAGCCTAAATATAACCATTGTAGCCCACGGCGTTTACATTCTTCAATTTGCCATAATATTGCATAAACACCAAGGCTACGTTTTTGATACTGTTGTTCAATACTAAAATAGGTATAAACGGCGGATAAGCCATTACCTATTACATCGGTAACTGCTAAGGCAAGCAGTTTCGTTCCTAATCTAAATTCAACAAATTCTGTTTCACTCCACGATGAAGAGAGAAAATTAATATAATCTTGTTCAGTTGCACCATCCATACCACTATTGATATGTCGATGATTTAAGTATTGAGTGTATAAAGCAAAATGTTCTTGTTCAAATTGAGCAGGTTTAATGTTTATTGTAAGATCCTTATTTTTACGTAAACAACGTTTTTGAGTGCTTTTATATTTGAATTGCTTAACCTTTACTCGGGTTGATATGCATTGCTGGCAAGATTTACAATGAGGTCGGTACAAATTATTTCCACTGCGCCTAAAACCATGCTCAATTAAAGAACTATAGGTGTTTTTATCGGGAGATAGAGCAGGATCAATAAATAGACTGCAAGACATTTCTCCCTCTAGATAATTACAATCATGGGGTTCAGATAAAAATAAATTAATATTTTGTAGGTTTGCAGTCATAGGTAAACTTAGTTTAAATAAAAGCGGATATTAACAAAAACCATTATTGCAAACCTTGTTCCTACCCGTTTCTTTGGCTTGGTACAAGGCTTGATCTGAATGTTCAATTAAAGTAAGTCCATAAAAGTTAATATCTTCGCTATTAAATTCTTTATATAAGGTTGATAAGCCAATAGAAATAGTGATAGTTAATTCCTGCTTATCATCTATCGCAATAGGTGTTGTATTTACTGTAGAAATAATTCGTGAAGCAACTTTTAAAGCTTCAGTATTTTCAGTTTTAGGTAGTATTAAAACAAATTCTTCTCCACCATAACGTGCTAAAATTTCATGACTTCTTAATGTTTTTTGTATTCGTTTTACTACTTGAACAAGTACTTCATCTCCTGCCGAATGGCCATATTTATCATTTACCCTTTTAAAATGGTCAATATCAATAAGTAAACAAGACAAGGGTAATTGGGTGCGTTGTACTCGAGTGACTTCTTCGATAAGAGATTGATCAAAAAATCTCCTATTACGAATTTTGGTTAATGGATCGGTTAAACTACAGAGTTTAAGCCTCTCATAATTTAGTACATTTTCGATACAAACACTTATTATATAACTTAAGCGCTTCATAAAAATAGTGCCAGAGTCAGGCTCAAAGCGATTTTTTTGAGTACTTACACAACTAAATATACCAATAATTTCTCCGTGTCTTAGCAGCGGTAAAATAGCAATAGATTTTATGTTTTTATGATTCTTTCTTACTGGATCAATCAATAATTTATGTGTTCTAATTTGATAATCACCCAGAAACATTTTCTTAGATAACGGGATTATTTTTTCAATTGAAAAAGGTAAATCTAAAATAGAAACGCGATTTGCATAATTATTTTTTATGGTTTTATCTGTTAGTAAAGGTTTTATGCTTGAGTTGCTATCAACTAGAATAAGTGTAGAAAAATTTAAATTAAATAAAGATGGATAATCAAGGATTAACACATCCAATAAGTCAATTAAGCTATTGGCTTCCATTAACTTAAACTCAATTTGCTCAAAACGTTTTAGTTTTTCTTCGTTTTCATGAGCATTTTTTAAAATATTTTGCAATTGATGTTTAAGTTGTGCATTTTCATTTTCAATTGTAACTTGTTTCAACATTATTTATTTAACTTTTTGAATTATTGTATTTTTATATAGATTATTCTGCCTATAATAAATTAATGTGAGAGCTTTCACAGTTAAATGATTTTAGCCTTTTAGCTAAAAAAAATGTTTAACTCTTTATTTTAAATTACTAACTAAAACCATTTGGATTATTTTTTTGCCATGCCCAGGTATCTGCCATCATTTCTTCCAGACCTCTTTCTGCTTGCCAATTAATCTCTTTTTTTGCAAAAGAAGGATCGGCATAACATTGTGCGATATCTCCTGCTCGCCGATCAACGATTTGATAGGCAATAGAAAATCCACAGGCTTTTTCAAAAGCAGTTAGCATTTCTAAAACACTATAACCTTTTCCTGTACCTAAATTATAGGTGACCAGACCTGGATTTTCAGTTAATTTTTGTAATGCTTTAAGATGTCCCTGAGCTAGATCAACAACATGAATATAGTCGCGCACCCCAGTGCCATCTGGGGTATCATAATCATTACCATAAACAGAGAGCTTTTCACGTTTTCCTATTGCTACTTGTGATATATAAGGTAGTAAGTTATTAGGTATACCATTGGGATCTTCACCAATTTGCCCAGATTTATGAGCTCCTACAGGGTTAAAATAACGTAGTAGGGCAATGTTCCAGTCTTGATCAGAAAGATAAATATCACCAGCCATATCTTCAACAATTAATTTTGAGCGACCATAGGGGTTGCTTACAGAAAGAGGAAAGTCTTCAGTAATTGGTACAGTAGCAGGATTTCCATAAACCGTTGCAGAGGAGCTAAAAACAAAGTTTTTTACCTTACATTTGTTCATTACACGCAATAAACTAATAGTTCCTGATATATTGTTGTAATAATAATCCAGAGGTATTTCAACTGATTCACCTACCGCTTTAAGTCCAGCAAAGTGGATTACTGCATCGGGTTTTTGTTGAAGAAAAATTTCTTCTAACTTTTCTTCATTTAAAATATCTTCTTGAAAAAAATCAATGCTATTGTTTGATGGGTTGTTACAAAGTTTTTTAACTCGGTGCAGTGATTCAATTTTACTATTCGATAAATTATCCACAACACTCACTTGAAAACCAGCATTAAGAAGTTCTAAACAAGTGTGACTTCCAATATAACCTGCTCCGCCTGTAACTAAAATATGCATATATAATTAAACCTCGCTGATTTTCATTAGTATAAATATTAGATTTACTTAATTATCATTTATCAGTTGTTAATTATCAATTAATATTTATCTTTAATAGACACAAAATCCTGATTTTAGTACAATCGCAGTTTAATTTTAAGTCTGTTTATAGCACATTACTTTAGGGAGGTTTTTTTGGATAATCTTATTCAAGTGCCAGCACTTTTAGCCTTGGAAGACGGGAATGTTTTTCATGGTTTGTCCATTGGCATTGAGGGCGAAACGATTGGAGAAGTGGTATTTAACACCTCTATGACTGGTTATCAGGAAATTCTAACGGATCCTTCATATAAAAAACAGATTGTTACTCTAACCTATCCGCATATTGGTAATACGGGAACCAATAATGAAGATGAGGAATCGGATTCGATTTATGCCAGTGGCTTAGTTATTCGTGATTTACCTCGTTTGGTATCAAACTGGCGTAGTACTGGAGATTTATCCAGTTATCTGAAAAAACATCAACTGGTTGCTATAGCAGATATTGATACTCGACAGTTAACTCGCTTATTACGCACTAAGGGGGCAATGGGTGGTTGTATTATTGCTGATAAAAATCTAGCAGGTGACAATGCCCAGGTTATAATTGATAGTGCCATTGCTAAAGCCAAACAATTTACAGGTCTTAAAGGAATGGACCTGGCTCAGCAAGTAACCACAGCAAATAGTTATTCCTGGACAGAAGGAAGTTGGGTTTTAGGTGAAGGCCATATAGCAAATGCCTGTGAAAAAGTAGCACAATCCTATCATGTGGTTGCATATGATTTTGGAGTAAAACGAAATATTCTACGCTTATTAGCGGATAGGGGCTGTAAATTAACCGTGGTTCCCGCACAAACTTCTGCAAAAGATGTTTTAGCCTTAAATCCAGATGGTATCTTTTTATCTAATGGTCCAGGTGATCCAGAACCCTGTGGCTATGCTATTGAAGCAATTAAACAGCTTATTGATAGTAATAAGCCTATCTTTGGGATTTGTTTAGGGCATCAGTTATTATCTCTTGCCTGTGGAGCAAAAACGATAAAGATGAAATTTGGGCATCATGGTGGTAATCATCCTGTTGCTGTTCTTAAAACCAGGCAGGTAATGATTAGTAGTCAAAATCATGGTTTTGCTGTGGAAGAATCGAGTTTGCCAAATAGTTTAGAAATAACCCATAAGTCACTCTTTGATCAATCTATTCAGGGTGTTTGTCATAAAGATAAACCTGTTTTTGGTTTTCAGGGGCACCCAGAAGCCAGTCCAGGACCACATGATATATCGCCCTTATTTGATCAGTTTATTGATATGATGAAAACTTAGTAAATAAAAAAGCTAAATTTAATTATCAACTTGAGATATACAAAACAATTTACCTTAAACAATTTACCCCAACTATATAAAGAAGGGTTAGTGGAAAAATAAATGCCAAAACGTGAAGACATTAAAAGTATTTTAATTATTGGTGCAGGTCCTATTGTCATTGGTCAGGCATGTGAATTTGACTATTCTGGCGCCCAGGCATGTAAAGCTTTAAAAGAGGAAGGTTACCGGGTTATTTTGGTGAACTCTAATCCTGCAACAATTATGACCGATCCTGAATTGGCAGATGCAACCTATATTGAGCCTATACATTGGAAAGTTGTTGAAAATATTATAAAAAAAGAACGCCCGGATGCCTTGCTTCCAACAATGGGCGGTCAAACTGCTTTAAACTGTGCTCTTGATTTGGATAAACACGGAGTATTAGAAAAGTACCAGATAGAAATGATTGGTGCGGATAAAGACGCTATTAATAAAGCAGAAGACAGGGATCTGTTTAGGCAAGCCATGCGTAAGATTGGTTTGGATATGCCAAAATCATTTATTGCCCATAGTATGGGGGAAGCACATGATGTACAAGAAAAACTGGGTCAATTCCCGATCATTATTCGCCCATCGTTTACCATGGGTGGAAGTGGGGGAGGCATTGCTTATAACAAAGAAGAATATGTAGAAATATGTGAACGTGGTTTAGATTTATCGCCCACTAAAGAATTATTAATAGAAGAATCTATTATTGGTTGGAAAGAGTTTGAAATGGAAGTAGTGCGAGATTGCAACGATAATTGCATTATCGTTTGTTCCATTGAAAATTTTGATGCTATGGGAGTACATACAGGTGATTCTATTACTGTTGCTCCAGCACAGACCTTAACGGATAAAGAATACCAAATTATGCGTAATGCTTCACTGGAAGTATTGCGTGAGATTGGCGTTGAAACGGGTGGTTCAAATGTACAATTTGCAGTTAATCCTGAAAATGGTCGACTGATTATTATTGAAATGAACCCACGGGTTTCACGCTCATCCGCTTTAGCATCCAAAGCAACAGGTTTCCCCATTGCCAAAGTAGCCGCTAAGCTAGCGGTAGGTTATACTCTGGATGAATTGAAAAATGAAATTACTGGTGGTGCAACTCCTACCTCGTTTGAGCCTTCCATTGATTATGTGGTAACAAAAATACCTCGCTTTACTTTTGAGAAATTCCCCAAGGCCGATGCAACTTTGACTACGCAAATGAAGTCAGTAGGTGAAGCAATGTCTATGGGCAGAACTTTCCAAGAATCTTTGCAAAAAGCTTTACGTTCTCTAGAAGTAGATAGTGATGGTTTTAATGAGATACTCGATGATGTATCTATTGAAGTTGCAGGTGAGACGGATGGTGATAGGCTAGATTTTTTAAAGCATGAACTACGTATTCCTGGTGCGCAGAGAATTTGGTATATAGCCGATGCATTTCGTAAAGGCTTAACCCTTGATGAAATACAGGAATTAACGGGTATTGATCCCTGGTTTTTAATTCAAATAGAAGAGTTAATTGAATTCGAAGATAATTTTAAGGGTTTAAATATCCTTGATCTAGATGAAAAAACAATGCGACAGGCAAAACGCAGAGGTTTTTCAGATAGTCGACTGGCTAATTTATTAGCCACTGATGAAATAACCGTTCGTAAATATCGCAAACAATTAGGTGTATTACCCGTTTATAAACGAGTTGACTCCTGCGCAGCAGAGTTTGAATCTGCAACCGCGTATATGTATTCAAGTTATGAATACGAGTGTGAGTCAAAACCCAGTAATAAAAATAAAATTATGATTCTAGGCGGTGGTCCTAACCGTATTGGGCAGGGTATTGAATTTGATTATTGCTGTGTACATGCAGCTATGGCATGTAGAGACGATGGTTACGAAACTATTATGGTTAATTGTAATCCAGAAACTGTCTCAACCGACTATGATACTTCCGATCGATTGTATTTTGAGCCTTTAACATTTGAAGATGTTCTTAATTTAGTTGAATTAGAGCAGCCAGATGGAATTATTGTACAGTATGGTGGACAAACACCTTTAAAACTTGCAGAAGCTCTAGAAGCGGCAGGAGCTAAAATTATTGGTACCAGCCCCGATTCTATTGATCTTGCCGAAGACAGAGAACGCTTCCAGGAAATGATTCATGAATTGGAATTATTACAGCCACCAAATCGTACAGCAAGGGATCCTGACTCTGCGGTTGCATTAGCCGAAGAAATTGGTTACCCATTAGTAGTAAGACCCTCTTATGTTCTGGGCGGGCGTGCTATGGAAATTGTTTACAATGAATCCGAACTACGTGTTTATATGCGTGATGCAGTTAAGGTTTCTAATGACTCTCCGGTATTATTAGATCGTTTCCTTGATGATGCTATAGAAGTGGACGTAGATGTTATCTGTGATGGAGAAAATGTATTAATTGGTGGAATAATGCAACATATTGAGCAGGCTGGAGTCCACTCAGGTGATTCGGCATGTTCTTTGCCTCCATATAATTTATCTCAGGAAATTCAACAACAATTGCGCCATCAATCTGAAATAATGGCTAAAAAGTTAAAAGTTATTGGACTAATGAATACGCAGTTTGCAATTAAGGGTGATGATGTTTATGTACTAGAGGTCAATCCCAGAGCATCCAGAACGGTTCCCTTTGTATCAAAAGCAACGGGTGTTTCTCTGGCAAAAATTGCAGCACTATGTATGACAGGTAAAACATTAAAACAACAAAATGCTTTAGAAGAAAAAGTGCCTGAATTCTACTCTGTTAAAGAATCCGTTTTTCCTTTTGTCAAATTTCCCGGAGTAGATCCTATTTTAGGCCCGGAAATGAAATCAACAGGAGAAGCAATGGGCATAGGTAAAACCTTTGGTGAAGCCTTTGCTAAATCACAATTATCTGCGAGTGTAAGCTTACCTCAATCCGGTACTGCTTTTATTAGTGTGCGAGAAGCAGATAGATCGCGTTTAGCAGAATTAGCAAGAAAAATTGTTGCTCTGGGCTTTAATCTGGTTTCAACTCGAGGAACCGCACGTTTATTGGCTGAAAATGGTATTGAAACTGCAATAGTCAATAAAGTAAAAGAAGGTCGTCCTCATATTGTTGATATGATTAAAAATAATGAAATAGCATGGATTATTAATACTACCGAAGGTAAAAAAGCCATTGAAGATTCATCGGCTATACGCCGTGCAGCCTTGCAAGATAAAGTAACCTACGCAACAACTATGACTGGAGCAGAGGCAATGTGTGAAGCCATTTCTGTTATGGGCGAAACAGAAGGGGATATAGAAGTTTATCAACTTCAGGCTTTAAAAGAAAATGACTATAAATTGTAATTTTACTATTATGTACGCAAAGCTGTATTATGATAAATTGTAGTGTAATCTAATAATATAAAAAAAGAGTTTCTTATGAACCAAGTACCTATAACCGTTGCTGGAGCAGAAGCATTAACTGCTGAATTAAAAGAGCTAAAAAGTGTTCGCCGCCCAGCTGTTATCGAAGCTATTGCCGAAGCACGAGCACATGGTGATTTAAAAGAAAATGCAGAATATCATGCAGCTAGAGAAGAGCAGGGGTTTATCGAAGCTCGGATTAAAGATTTAGATGGCAAGTTATCCAATGCGCAGATTATTGATGTTACTAAATTGCACAATAATGGCAAAGTAGTTTTTGGAACTACTGTACTTATCTATGATGAAGAAAAAGACATAGAAATAAGTTACCAAATTGTAGGTGAAGACGAGGCAGATATTAAGAAAAATAAAATTTCTGTAACTTCTCCCGTTGCCCGTGCTTTGATTGGTAAAGAAGTAGAGGATATTGCCATTGTCAAAGCCCCGGGTGGAGATATTGAGTATGAAATTTTAGAAGTTAAATATATCTAGACATTCTCTCTAATATCCCATATACTATCTCGCTTTTATTCCTTGCTTTGATTAACCGCCATTGTTTTCTATATACAGTTTTTTAAATTGTTTATTTAAACTACAATGTTTGGTTTAACTGAGCTAATTAGTCATAGTCTGTCTTCTCAATAGTCTATGAAATAAATTAACCGAAAGGACTTTTTATGAGACATTACGAAATTGTTTTTCTTGTGCACCCTGACCAAAGCGAACAGGTGCCAGCAATGATAGAGCGTTATAGCAGTATTATTAAAGGTGATGGTGGTCAAATACATCGCATGGAAGACTGGGGACGTCGTCAATTGGCATATCCCATTAATAAAATCCATAAGGCACATTATGTTTTAATGAATGTTGAGTGTACTTCAACTGCTTTAGATGAAATATACAATGGCTTTCGTTTTAATGATGCTGTTATTCGCAACATGGTTATTAAAACCAAAGCTGCTGTAACAGAAGCTTCTATAATGATGAAAGATGGTGAAGAATCATCTTCTGATAGATCAAGCTCTGATAGATCAAGCTCTGATAGGTCAAGCTCTGATAGGTCAAGCTCTGATAGGTCAAGCTCTGATAGATCAAGCTCTGATAGGTCAAGCTCTGATAGATCAAGCTCTGATAGGTCAAGCTCTGATAGATCAAGCTCTGATAGATCAAGCTCTGATAATAAAACAGAAGCAAAGCCTGAGACTAAAGCTAAAGCAGAAGTTAGTGAAACTACAGCAGCAGAATAGAACTCAGTAAATATTAAGTAAAAAGAAAGAGGAAATATCATCATGTCTCGTTTTTTTAGACGTAGAAAATATTGCCGTTTTACGGTAGAAGGTATCAAGGAAATTGATTACAAAGATCTTAACCTGTTAAAAGGTTTTGTTATGGAAAATGGTAAAATTGTACCTAGTCGTATTACTGGAACCAGTGCAAAATATCAACGTCAATTGTCTACAGCAATTAAACGCGCCAGATACCTGGCTTTACTACCTTATACAGATCAACATGATTGATCTATCATGTATTCGGAGATAAAAAAATAATGAATATCATTTTATTAGAAAAAATTAATAACTTGGGAGCCTTAGGTGATCAAGTAAGTGTTAAATCGGGTTTTGGTCGTAATTTTTTACTTCCACAGGGAAAAGCAATTCCTGCTACAGCGGCTAATGTTGAGAGATTCGAATCTCAGCGCGCTGAACTGGAAAAACTTGCAGCTGAGTCGGTACAATCTGCAAATGTTAGGGCTGAGCAATTAAATGGCAAAGAAGTTGTTATTGTACGTAAGGCTGGCGAAGAAGGTCGTATGTTTGGTTCAGTAACAAATGCTGATATAGCGGATGCAATTACTGCAACTGGTGTAGAGATTGTTAAGCGTGAAATTCGTATGCCTTCTGGTGCAATCAGAGAGCTAGGCGAATATGAAATAACTATTCATCTACATTCAGATGTTAATGTAACTGTTACCGTTTTGGTTGAAGCAGAGTAAAATCAGAGCCCATTACTCTGATAAGCTATAGAATAACACCCTGTTAATATAGCAATAAATCGATACTCCTACAATTCCCTGTAGGAGTATTTTTAGTTAAAATCCCTTTTTATATTTAAATTCCAAATGGGCTTTATAGTTTAAAGCTACCCCTAAATAAATATATTAATCTACCCCTTTATATAAGGTTAAATTGATATATATCAATGACAACATTTAGCCGCAGGATTAAAGTTTACTTAGTTCAAATAGATTGTCAAAACAGGTTTTTTTGATGTCCGATATCAGCCGTAGAAGTTTTTTTCAAGCTCGCCTAAATAAAACAAAAACTGTTCGCCCACCATGGGCTGTTGCAGAAAAACAATTTATTGAACTATGTAACCGTTGTGATGATTGTATTAGCATTTGTCCAGAAAAAATTATTATCAGAGGAGATGGTGGTTTTCCTGAGATTAATTTTATAAATAGTGGTTGTGAGTTTTGTGAAGATTGCCTGCATGTTTGTAAAACAAAGGCATTACTACAGATATCAGATAATACTCCAGCATGGTCCCATAAAGTGAAAATAACTCAGCAATGTTTGCCATTGCAAAATGTTATTTGCCGTATTTGTTTTGAAGCCTGTGATGAAGAAGCTATTCTATTTGAATTAGTTGCAGGGCAGGTTGCTATACCGCAAATCAATATTGATAACTGTAATGGCTGTGGTTTTTGTGTTGCAATGTGTCCCGTTGATAGCATGGTAATTGACTCTGGTGAAGAAAGTAGAGCCTGATTTAATACTATTAATTTTTATTAATAAAGTAATAAGAGTAAGTTAATGAATATATGTAGTGTGATTGTTCATTGTAATCCGAGTAAAGCGGAATCAGTTAAGGGCAATTTAGAGCAACGTCAAGGAATTGACGTATTTGGGGGTGTTAAAGAAGGTAAAATTATTGTCACAATCGAAGCTGGCGGTGAACGTTTGTTATCAGAAATAATGGCGGAATTTAACCAAATTCCAGGTGTTATTGATACTGCAATGGTTTACCACCAAGAAGAAAATGATGAAGATTTAGATAAACCTATTTAACATTATAGTATTTTTAAAATGGAGAGCGTATAAGTGAGTATAACAAGACGTGATTTTATAAAAAACAATGCAGCTGTTGCTGCAGCTGGTGTTGCAGGGGTAACTTTACCTGTGGCAACAACTGCATTGGCTGCTGAAAAAGATGATGGTATCCGTTGGGATAAGGCTGCCTGTCGTTTCTGTGGAACAGGTTGTAGTGTTCTAGTTGGTGTAAAAAATGGCAAGATGGTCGCAAATCAAGGCGATCCAGATGCACCAGTAAATAAAGGTCTAAACTGTATTAAGGGTTATTTCTTAACCAAAATTATGTATGGTAAAGATCGTTTAACTCAGCCTTTATTGCGTAAAAAAGGCGGAAAATATGATAAAAATGGTGACTTTACCCCTGTTTCATGGGATGAAGCATTTGATGTTATGGCTGAAAAATGGAAAGATGCTCTTAAGAAAAAAGGACCTACCGCTATCGGTATGTTTGGTTCAGGGCAATGGACTGTATGGGAAGGTTATGCCGCATCTAAATTTATTAAAGGTGGACTACGCTCTAATAACTTAGATCCCAATGCCCGTCACTGTATGGCTTCTGCTGTTGGTGCATTTATGCGTGGTTTTGGTATTGATGAGCCAATGGGTTGTTATGATGATTTAGAACATGCTGATGCTTTTGTGCTTTGGGGTTCTAATATGGCTGAAATGCATCCTATTTTATGGTCTCGTATTACCGATACTCGTTTAACTAAAAAAGACTGTGAAGTACATGTTTTATCTACCTTTGAGCACCGTTCGTTTGAACTTGCCGACAATGGCATGATATTCACACCACAAACTGATTTGGCTATCCTAAACTATATTGCAAATTATATTATCGAAAATAAAGCGTATAATCAGAAGTTTATCGATAATCACGTAGCATTTAAGAAAACTCCTTTAGATATTGGTTATGGTTTACGTCCAACGCATGAACTGGAGAAGAAAAAAACCGGTAAAGGTGGTAAATTATCTGGAATTTCTTTTGAAGAATATGCAAAATCAGTTAAGCCTTATACACTTAAACATACGAGTAAATTATCTGGTGTGCCAGAGAAAAAACTCTTACGTTTAGCTAAGTTGTATGCCGATCCTAAGAAGAAAATTACTTCGCTTTGGACTATGGGTTTCAACCAGCATACACGTGGTGTATGGGCTAACGGTTTGATGTATAACGTGCATTTATTGATGGGTAAAATTTCTGAGCCTGGCAATAGCCCATTCTCTTTAACTGGACAACCTTCTGCTTGTGGTACTGCTCGTGAAGTAGGAACCTTTTCTCATCGCCTACCTGCTGATTTAGTGGTTAAGAAAAAAGCCCATCGTGATATTGCAGAAAAAATCTGGAAATTGCCTGAAGGCACTATTAATCCAAAACCAGGTTACCATGCTGTATTACAAAACCGTATGCTTAAAGACGGCAAATTAAATGGTTACTGGGTAATGTGTACCAATAATATGCAAGCCGCAGCAAACATGAATGAAGAGACTTATCCAGGCTATCGTAATCCTAAGAACTTTATTACTGTATCTGATCCCTATCCAACCGTATCAGCTATGGCTGCTGACCTGATTTTACCAACTGCAATGTGGGTCGAAAAAGAAGGTGCGTATGGTAATGCGGAACGCCGTACTCAATTCTGGCGTGAACAAGTTTCAGCTCCAGGAGAGTCTAAGTCTGATTTGTGGCAGATTATGGAATTTTCAAAACGTTTTAAAATATCAGAAGTTTGGCCAGCAGATTTAATTGCTAAAAAACCTGAATATAAAGACAAAACGGTTTATGAAGTATTGTATGAAAATGGTGAAGTTAATAAATTCCCTAAACAGGAAATTACTGACGGATCTGGAAATAAGTACAATAACCATGAAATGGATGCATTTGGATTCTATGTACAAAAAGGTTTATTTGAAGAATATGCTTCTTTTGGACGTGGACATGCTCATGATTTAGCTGATTTTGATGCTTATCACAAAACTCGTGGTCTGCGTTGGCCTGTTGTAGATGGTAAAGAAACTTTATGGCGTTTCCGTGAAGGTTATGATCCCTATGTTAAAAAGCATAATCCTAAAGCAGGTGATAAGGAAGTTTACTTCTATGGTAAGAAGAAAACAGGTAGAGCAAATATTATTACCGCACCTTATGAGCCAGCGGCAGAAAGTCCAGATAAAGAGTATGATTTGTGGTTAGCTACAGGGCGTGTTCTTGAGCATTGGCATTCTGGTTCTATGACTCGCCGTGTACCTGAATTGTACAAAGCAGTTCCTGATGCAGTAGTTTATATGCATAAAAAAGATGCGAAAAAACGTAAATTGCGTCGTGGACAAACGGCTAAATTAGTTACTCGCCGTGGAGAAATTACCGCACGTGTTGAAACACGTGGACGTAATAAGCCACCAGAAGGTTTGGTGTTTATTCCATGGTTTGATGCAGGACGTCTTGTAAACAAGTTAACTTTAGATGCAACTGATCCGCTATCTAAAGAAACAGATTACAAAAAATGTGCTGTTAAGATCTCTAAGGCATAAGTTTAGTTTTAGTAAATTAAAATATCAGACAGAGTAAATATTAGTGCAAAATCAGACTACGCAATCAGGGAATAAACCTACAAGTGCTAAACGCCGCCAGTTTTTAGGGGATACCTTAAAAACTGCCTGTGGTATAGGGCTTTTGGGTATGGGGTTGGCGAGTTATTCTCGTTTAGCTTCTTCATTTCCAGCCTGGGCAGTAAGACCGCCCGGGGCTATCAACGAAGATGACTTTTCTGGAGCTTGTATTCGATGTGGTTTGTGTGTCCGTGACTGTCCTTTTGATACCTTGAAGCTGGCAGAATTAGGTGAGCAAATTGAAACAGGTACACCTTATTTTATTGCCAGAGATGTACCCTGTGAAATGTGTGATGATATTCCTTGCGTATTAGCCTGTCCAAGTAATGCACTGGATCATAAGCTAACTAATATTGATGACTCCCGAATGGGGCTTGCTGTATTAGTTGATCAAGAGACATGTATTGCTTTTCAGGGCTTACGATGTGAAGTGTGTTTTAATGTTTGTCCAGTACAGGGCAAGGCTATTACCATTGAAATGCAACACAATCGACGTTCAGGGAAACATGCTAATTTTATCCCGGTTGTTCATTCCGATAGCTGCACAGGTTGTGGGAAATGCGAGCAAACATGTATTTTAGAAGATGCTGCGATAAGAATTTTCCCTTCTGCCCTGGCAAAAGGCAAAATGGGAGAACATTATCGATTGGGGTGGAAGGAAAAACAAAAACAGGGAGGTAGTCTGGTTACACCAGATATTGAACACCAGTATAATTTACCATCTGGTGTGCAATATAACTACAATCAAGGTGGTTTGTCGCTAGATGATAAATCTAGTGATGCCAGTCCATTTTCAGCAAATCCTCTGGATACACTGAAAAACCTTCAAATGCAAGAAACAAAAACCGGGAAAAATTAATGGAAACATTAAGTCCTGGTGAACAAGCAATTGAAAAAAAAGGCTGGATAAAGGCGCATAAGTGGTTATTACTGAGACGCTTTTCTCAACTACTCATTTTAGGTTTGTTTTTACTTGGACCTTTGTTTGCGGTTGATATTTTTGATGTTTGGTTAGTATCAGGTAATTTATCATCCAGTGTAATATTGGGTGTTATCCCCTTATCTGATCCGTATGTTTTATTACAAGCATCCTTATCGGGGCATACACCGTTTATAAACGGAATAATTGGTGCGGTTATTGTACTGGCGTTTTATCTTATCGTTGGTGGACGTGTTTATTGTTCCTGGGTTTGTCCTGTTAATATGGTAACCGATGCTTCTGCTTGGTTTAGACGCAAGTTAGGGCTTAAATCAACTTTCCAGTTTGCGCGCAATACCCGCTACTGGTTATTAGGTTTAACGCTAATTTTACCTGCTATTACTGGCATGCTGGTATGGGAGTTATTTAATCCTGTGTCAGTAATGTTTCGAGGCATTGTTTTCGGAATGGGCTGGGGGTGGATGGTGATTTTATCAGTTTTTATTTTTGATTTATTTGTATCAAAAAGAGGCTGGTGTGGTCATGTTTGTCCAGTAGGTGCTTTTTATAGTTTACTCAATATAAAAAGCCCGGTTAGGGTAAGTGCTACAAATCGAGATGCGTGTGATGATTGTATGGACTGCTTTGCAGTTTGTCCTGAACCACAGGTAATAAAACCAGCATTAAAAGGGGCTTCAAAGGGGTTGGGGCCAATTATTCTAGAGAATAATTGTACTAATTGCGGTCGCTGTATAGATATTTGTGATGAAGATGTTTTTAATTTTACTTTGCTTTACTTGAAACCAAGAACAAAAAAATAATATTTTGGAGTCTATTATGAAAAGAAGTATGATATTAATGGTCACGGCATTTATGGCTATGGCTTTTTCTATAAGTGCTATTGCAAACGTTGAGTCTTTACGTGGAAATAGTGCTTTAGATGCAGATGCAAATAAAGTGATGAAACATAGAGTTGAAGTGACTCAGGGGGGGGTTAAACGTAATTTTAAAAAACAACCGCCTGTGATCCCACATAAAACTGAAAAATATAGAATTTCATTAAGAAATAATGGCTGTTTAAAGTGCCATAGTGAAAAAGCCTATAAAAAGGAAAAAGCTCCTAGAATAGGTGATAGTCACTATATTGATCGCGATGGAAAAGTATTAAAAACTATGTCAAGCCGACGTTATTTTTGTACTCAATGTCACGTAACTCAAGTTAAAGCTGATGAGTTAGTTGAGAATACCTACGAAAGCGGCAAGTAGGTTTTAATTTAAAGGTTCTATACTATTTTTGTATAGAGCCTTTTCTGTTAATAAGAATATAAGGATATAATATGTTTAAAAGTACTCTAGCAAAATGGGGAGCAGGGACCATTCTAAGTGTTGGTTTTGTTTCGGGTATCATTTTTTGGGGGGGATTTAATACTACCCTGGCACTAACAAATACAGAAGAATTCTGTATTTCATGCCATGAAATGAATGACAATGTTTATCAGGAACTACAAGAAACCATTCACTATAGTAATAGAACTGGCGTTAGAGCAACTTGTCCTGATTGTCATGTTCCCAAAGAATGGATTTTTAAAATTAAAAGAAAAATTCAAGCATCTAATGAGGTTTACCATAAGATTTTAGGGACTATTGATACGCCTGAAAAGTTTGAAGCTAAGCGCTTACAACTTGCTAAAAATGAGTGGGCCAGAATGAAGGCCAATGATTCCAGAGAGTGTCGCAATTGCCATGATTTTGATTCAATGGATTTTGACAAGCAAGAAAGCCGCAGTGCAGATCGTCACGATGAAGCGATTGAAAATAACTGGACATGTATAGATTGTCACCGTGGTATTGCTCATCATTTACCAGAAGGTTATGATCCAGCAGATGATACCCCTTCGTTACCAGAATAAATAGATTCTATGAAGCTTTGATTATTTATTGATTAAACTCATAATTTTATAAGCAAAAGGGCGAATTTATTCGCCCTTTTGCTTTATAATACATCACAAAATACTTACGACTAATATAAAGGTAATATATGAGCATCAAGTCTGATCAATGGATCACTAAAATGGCAAATGAAAATGATATGATCCAGCCATTTGAAGCGACTCAAATTAGAGAAAAAAATAGTGAAAAAATTATTTCTTATGGCACATCCAGTTATGGATATGATGTCCGCTGTTCTAATGAATTTAAAGTTTTTACCAATATTAACTCCGTTATAGTGGATCCAAAAAACTTTGATCAGGGCAGTTTTGTTGACGTACAATCAGATGTTTGTATTATTCCTCCAAATTCATTTGCTCTTGCACGAACCGTTGAATACTTTAGAATTCCAAGAGATGTATTAACTATTTGTTTGGGTAAGTCTACCTATGCTCGTTGTGGAATTATTGTTAATGTAACTCCTTTGGAGCCGGAGTGGGAAGGGCACGTAACTCTGGAATTTTCGAATACCACGCCGCTGCCTGCAAAAATATATGCCTATGAAGGTGTAGCACAAATGTTATTTTTTGAGTCCGATGAAACCTGTCTTACCTCATATAAAGACAGAAATGGAAAATACCAGGGCCAGACTGGCGTGGTAACCCCTAGAGCATAATAGAGAGTATTAATAATGATTTGTTCAATATACAAGAGTATAAAAAAACTGGGCAGTTATCTTTATCTTCCAAATAAAGATGATTTTTCTATGGTTCCTGAATCCTTACTTAATATTATGGGAAAGTTAGAGTTTGTTATGATACTTGATATAAAACCGTCAACTTCTCTGGCACAGGCAGATGTTAAAGAAGTGCTAAATGAATTGCAATCAAATGGTTTTTATTTACAGCTAGCGGATCCAAAATTTCCTTTTTATACACAAACTAAGTAATATCCGATTACTGCTTTATAGTTTATATTCTACAGAAATAAACTATGCTAAATTTGTATTAATTATTAAAGTTTTTACCCAATTATCCGATGATATAAGAAATGCCACATTTAATATGGAATGAGGTTAGTACATTGTTGGAGAAAAGTTGTATGGTACGTTTAATTCTAGTAGTAATATTTGGCTTCATTTTATCATCCTGCTCATCACCATCAAAAACTGCGGATAGTGTAGCTGAACTCAGAATAAATTGTACCCTTGCAAATGATTCTAGCCTGCTGTGTAAACAAAAAAAAATTAATACCCTACAATATGTAGATGTTAAAATGCAGCAAAAATTTACTAATAAAACAATTGAAGCTGTGGGACATAGTACTCTGAGCGTATATAAAAATTATCCCGTCCCACAACAAAAATTATTAGCTATACGTGGTGCAAAGTTGGATGCATTTAGAAACCTTGCTGAAGAAATTCATGGTGTGCGAATCAAGAGTAATACCACAGTAAAAGATATGGTTATTGAAAACGATAGTTATCGAGCCTATGTCCATGCTATGTTAAGAGGTGCACACTTGGTAACAATAACACCTAAAGCGGGTGGAATATATGAAGCCGAAGTTGCAATAACTATAGTTTCTCAAACTTCACAATGTCTCTATTATCCAACAGATAGTTGTTTACATATATCTCCACAGTATAATTATACTCCCCTTTCAAATAGCATAACTCCAATGTACTCGGGATTTTAATACAAATTTGTAATAGCAATATTGAAGATTAAGGGATTTCCATATTATGAAATATATTATAATTTTTAGCTTGTTTAGTTTATTTCTTTCGGCATGTGCTCCTAGACCTTTGATTGTTATGCCAAGACCTGCTGATAAAATTATTTCAGCAATAGGATATAGCACGCTAAGCAGTTTTAAAAACTATCCGTTAGCACAACAGAAATTATTAGCCATTCGAGGTGCAAAGCTGGATGCATACCGTAGTTTAGCAGAAGAGCTTGATGGAGTAAGAATTAAAAGTAATACTACAGTTAAAGATATGGTAATTGAAAACGATAGTTATAGAGCCTATGTTAATACAGTTATACGTGGGGCGCATCTGGTTGCTATTACACCAAAAGCAGAGGGAGTATATGAAGCAGAAGTTAGCCTAACTATAACTCCAAAAATTACTGGCTGTCTCTATGTTCATACAACAGCTTGTTCAGATGGAATGTTAATAAAACCAATGCCATCAAATAAAAGCCAGTTTATACCAAATTATGCTGATGATAATAGTTTTAGTTTCCCTAAGAATTTTATAGCCCCTCTTACAGGAAGCTCATATGATTGTCAGAAGAACTGTCCATCAACTGGAGTTATAACTCCTAGTGTTTATTACGCCTATTAATAGAGTTCATTTTTTCTGCCCTATGGCCCATTGGATATGCTCTATTAATATAGCTTCACTTTCGTATAGTTTTAATGCTTTATTCATAGCTTCTACAATTTGAGTATCTTCCGTATCCTGCGCTAAATAATTTCCCAGTGCAATAGCTATATTACGTAACCAGCATAGGTGACCAATTCTGCGAATAGGACTGCCCTGAAAATTATCTAAAAACTTCTTTTTGCTCCAGCTGAACAGTTCTAATAAGGTAATTTTATCTAATTTATGGCGTGGATAAAAATCTACCTCATTGGTTAGTGAAGAGAATTTATTCCATGGGCAAACCAGTTGGCAGTCATCACAACCATAAATGCGATTTCCCATAGCCTTGCGATATTCTATAGGAATTGTTGTTCTGTTTTCAATGGTTAAATAAGAGATGCATTTTCTTGCATCAACTACATAGGGTTTAACTATTGCCTGGGTAGGGCAGGCAATAATGCATTGCTCACAACTACCACAATGACCATTAATGGCAATGGATTGATCAATTGGTAAGGGTAAGTTAGTATAAATTTCTGCTAAAAAAAACCATGAACCTGCCTGGCTATTGATTAAATTGCTATGTTTTCCTATCCAGCCCAGCCCAGCTTTTTCAGCAATAGATTTCTCAAGAATTGGAGCACTGTCGGTAAATACGCGATATTGATAATCCTGATTATTATTAATGTTTTCATTAATTCTACTCACCAGTTTTTTTAATCGCTGACGGATGAGTTTATGGTAGTCTCGTCCTAGTGCATAGCGAGAGATATAACCTGTATCAGCTTGTGATAATACTTGTTCGGCATGGGAAAAATCTTCTGGGTAATAGTTCATCCGTAATGAAATAATTCGTGCCGTGCCTGGTTCAAGTAGTTCGGGACGAGTACGCTTTAAACCATGACGGGACATATACTCCATATCACCATGCATATTATTATCCAGCCAAATTTGGAATTTTTTTTCTGCCAGGTGTAGATTGGTATCAGTAATGGCCGCTTGTTGAAAGCCAAATTCATTGGCCCATTGTTTAATTTGCTCTGCCAGTTTACTGAATGAGCTAGTTGGCATGTTCTATAATTCCACCGCCCAGACAAATCATTTGCTGATAAAAAACAACAGATTGTCCGGGGGTAATGGCAAATTGAGATTGACTAAAACTAACCTGACAAATGCCATCTTCTATTGATTGAATAATGCATTGCTGATCTTGTTGGCGATATCGTGTTTTAGCTGTGCAGGTAAAAGGAGTTTTGGGAGCATTGCCACTCACCCAATGTAATTGGCTGGCTGATAAATGCTGCTGGTACAATAATGGATTATTTTTACCTTGAACAACAATTAATTGATTTTTTTCTAAGTTTTTTTCTGCTGCAAACCATGGCTCACCAGTGGAGTTTTTAGAACCACCAATACCTAAACCCTTGCGTTGCCCTAAGGTATGGTAGATTAACCCCTGGTGTTTACCAACAATTTCGCCCTTATCTGAAATAATATCTCCTGGTTTAGATTTAAGAAATCGACCTAAAAATTTATTAAAATTTCTTTCTCCTATAAAACAAATTCCAGTAGAATCTTTTTTATCATAAACATCCAGATGGTTTTGCTCTGCTAATTTTCTAACTTCTATTTTATCTAACTCTCCTAATGGAAATAAAACTTTAGCTAGCTGATCTTGTCCCAGAGTGTATAAAAAATAACTCTGATCTTTGCTTATATCTTTGCCTTTAAGTAAAAAATACTCTCCCTGTTGTTCATCAACCTGAGCATAATGCCCTGTAGCAATTTTATCTGCTCCAAATGCCCCGCCTTTATCTGATAATGCAAAATCTAAAAATACCTTAAATTTAATTTCTTTATTACATAAGATATCAGGATTGGGAGTATGACCCTGTTTATATGTGGCCAGAAAAAATTTAAATACCTTATCCCAATATTCTGCTGCAAAATTTACTGCTTTTAGAGGGAACTTTAATTTAGCTGCTACGGTTTGTGCATCGGCATAATCCTCTTCAGCAGGGCAATAATTTGTTGCATCATCTTCATTCCAATTTTTCATAAAAATAGCAGATACATCATAGCCCTGTTGTTGTAATAACAGGGCAGTAACGGCTGAATCTACACCACCAGAAAGACCTACGGTAACTTTTTTATCTTTGTTCATGTGCTTATTTTGTTTTATAAAATTTAACTATTCAGGATTTTATATTGCCCTGGCTGGAACTTAGCTAATTTCCACTTGTCTATTTGAACTCTAATTAAACGTAAGGTTGGAAATCCTATCGCGGCAGTTATACGTCGAACCTGGCGGTTTTTCCCCTGGCTAATAATTAACTCAATCCAGGAAGTTGGAATGTCTTTTCTAACTCGTATTGGAGGAATTCGGTCCGATAAGCCTGGAGCTGGAATAATTTTGGCTTTCGCAGGGCGGGTTAAACCGTCTTTTAATTTAATACCAAAAGTTAGAATATCAATAGCCTGTTGGTCGATTTCTCCATCAACCTGCAGCCAATAGATTTTTTCCTTGTGTTCATTTGGATGTGCTATCTGGTGTTGTTGTTTGCCATTACCCGTAAGTAACAATAAGCCCTCGCTATCTTTATCCAATCTTAATAAGAAATCCATAAAACAGGGTTTATTTTGTATAACTGGAATTTTCTATTTTGACTATTTTACACTTCATTTTAGCTTTTTTCTTTAATCTATTTTTGGATAAATTTAACCTTTAAAATAAGGACGGTAATATTTAATTATTACTTTTTTCTGCACCTTTCCTTAGTGGATTATAATACATTTTTACTCATTTTCAAGTTCGAATATTGTATTATGAGGTTGCTGAACAGTTACTATAATTCTTTGATTTTTATTTTTCATTTCACTGAAAGAGACTGTTAAGCCTTATTTTATTGGCTTTCATACGGTAACTGTGATTTATTACCCCGTTGGGGGACTTAAATCGAATTGCCCCTTGAACCACTGAGGTAAAAGAAGCACCTTCTATTTTTATCCAGTTATTAGCAATAAGCAAAATAAAAGTTAAAGCCAGAATCCCTAATAATCCAGTTAATACAAAATTAAAACCATCTAAAGAATCCAGTGAGGCGGTGGACAGTTTATATATTAAAAGAGATGGCATTAGTACATAATAGGTTAGCCTGTCAGCATTTGGCCAAAATCCTTCACTGGGAAATTTTATTTGCCTAAAAAAATATCCTATTAAAATCAGTGAAAATATAGGTATCAGCGCCGCTATTATATGTTCCATTTAATTATGCTCTGGCTTAGATTAAACCCCCTCTTTTTAATAATGGTTCGGTACTTGGCTGTTTACCACGAAAACGCTGATAGAGTTGCATAGGATCTTCTGAGCCACCTTTTTCTAATATATTTTCTTTAAAGCTTTGTGCTACTTCCGGGTTAAAAATACCCTGCTGCTTAAAATATGCAAATGCATCTGCATCGAGTACTTCTGCCCATTTATAACTATAATAAGCCGATGAGTAGCCACCTGCGAAGATATGTCCAAATGAGCAAGACGTATTACCCACTTCCTCTTTTGGATAAAAATCAAATTTTTGCATTTGTTTTTCTTCAAAAGCCTGTACATCTTTAATTTCATCAGGATTACTCAGATGCCATTGCATATCTAAATTGGCCAGACTCATCTGCCTTAGTGTGCCAAGCCCTTCCAGAAATTGCTGGCTCTGTTTAATTTTATCCACCAGTTTCTGGGGAATTGTTTCACCGGTTTGATAATGTTTGGCAAAAAGATCCAGGCATTGTTTTTCCATAACCCAGTTTTCCATAATCTGAGAAGGAAGTTCTACAAAATCCCAGAGTACATTAGTTCCAGCGACGGATCGATAAGTTGATTTGGCTAATAAACCATGTAATGCGTGACCAAATTCGTGAAAAAGTGTAAGCACTTCATTTAAAGTGAGTAGTGATGGTTTAAGTGCAGTTGGTTTAGTAAAATTACATACAATAGAAACAAAGGGGCGTTTTAGCTCTGCAAATTGTAATCCCTGATTTCTAAAAGTGGTCATCCATGCACCGGGTCTTTTTTCGCTACGCGGGAAAAAATCTGCATAAAAAAGCCCCAGATAGTCACCATTTTTTTCTTCAACCACAAAGGTTTTAACATCCTCATGGTATTTAGGGATATCCTCTTTTTGAATAAACTTTATGCCATATAATTTGCTGGCAATATTAAAAACACCTTCAATTACATTCTCTAATTTAAAATATGGTCTTAAAGCTTCATCATCAAAATCTAATTCCTGTTTTTTTAAACGCTCGCTAATCATTGCTGTATCGTACTTTCTAAAATCATCTTCAGCAAAGATATCTTTATACATGGCCTGCAGCTTATTAAAATCTTGTTGGGCTTTTGTTAAGGACTTGTCCACCAGATCGTTTATAAAGTTTATTACGGTGTGTGGATTTTTTGCCATTCTTTTTTCTAGTACATAAGAAGGGTGGTCAGCAAAACCCAGTAGTTTGGCTCTCTGGTTACGATATTTAAGCGTATCAATAATATTTTTTCTATTATCAAATTCACCACTTACCGCTTTAGTTGAAGCAGCCTGCCACATTTTTTTTCTTAGTTTACGGTTTTGGCAATATTGCATAAAGGGTAAATAACTGGGAAAATCTAAGGTGAAAGCCCATTGTTGTTGATCGCTTATGGTTTCATCTGTAGATTCTTTTTTTGCTTTGGCGGTTTCTTTTGCTGCTTCAATAACGCCTTCCGGCATACCTTTTAAGTCGTCTTTATTATTTATGTATAGAGTAAAGGCATTATTTGCTTTTCTTACATTTTCAGAGAAATTAAGATTTAATTTTGCTAATTGCTGGTCAATTTCACGCAGTTTAGTTTTATCATCTTCATTTAATAAGGCTCCATTTCGTGTAAAGTCCTGGTATGCATTGTCTAATACGGTTTTTTGTTCGGGTGATAAATCCAGGCTGTCTTTTTTATTATAAACCGCTGCTATTTTGGCAAATAATTCGCTATCTAGACTAACATCACTGGAATATTGAGTTAGTTTTTCATTAAACTCTTCGGCAATTGCAGATAATGCTTCGGTGCAGTGGGCGCTATAAAGTGAAAAGAATATTTCTGCAATTTGCTCTAGTCTGTCGGAAGACGTTTCTTTTGCAACTATAATACTTTCAAAGTTCGCTTCTTTTTCTGCTTTAATTTTTTCTATATTGCTATGCGCCAGCTGGATTGATTCAGTCAGAGCGGGAATAAAGTGTTGTTCCTTAATGGCGTTAAAATCTATGGCTTCATAAGCAAGCTTTGAGTTTTGTAATAATGGATTTGTATGCATGTTTTATAGTCTTTTAGTTTTGCGTGATTTTAGTTTTATATCGTTATTAAATTAATTTTTTAAAGTAACTTTTTAATAATTAGTAAGTCAAAATAATTGAGTAATTGCTTATAATGCTAATGCTAATGCTAATTGATAAGGTAAAAACATAGGAATATGAATATGTTACGAGTGTATTTTAAGTTGTTTGGATTATAGCTAAAGTGATAAGCAGGTGTGATTTAAAACTTTAATTTATACTCAGTAGCAGTACATCCAAAAAAATTCTTAAAGCGATTACAAAAGTGGCTGGGGGTATTAAAACCCAGATCGTAACTGATAGTGGTGATTGACTCTCCATTTTTAATTCTTTCTGCGGCACGTTTTAAGCGCAGTTGTTGTTGTAATTCCACTGGTGAGCAGCCGAGCTGCTCCTTAAATATAACATATAGGCGGCTTCTGCTCATACAGGAATGTTTGCATAGCTTATCAATTTCAAGTGGTTTAGATAAGCTACCATTAATCCAGTCAAGAGCAGCAATTAAACCATTGGTTTTTGGATTTTTAATGCTATGGCGTATTAAAAATTCTCTGGTGTTATGGCGTAACATACGAACAATTAATTCTGAAACCAGTAAATCAATTAATAGGTTTCTATCGGGATGGTTTTCAGTGAATAAGAGGGTCAGTTGATTGAGCAAAGACTGTGTTTCGCTGGAATGATGGGTGTGTAAAACAGGGAACGAGCTGCCAGGTTGCCATTGGCTGTCATGCGCCAGGTCTGGCATAGAATCATACATTTTTTCATGTATATTGGTAACTTTTTCTTTTGCAATTTCAACCGTTAAGCAGGTTGTTGGTTTATTTAATGCAGCAGTAGGGAAATCAATTTCTATGGTTTCTCCAGGGGCTATAACAAAACTTTCATGAGGTAAAAATACCTGGCCAAAGGCATCATTTTGACTGCTTTGATAGTGCATTATTTTTTTACCTGTAACCATACCACAAAGTAGTAATTCACCTGCGTCCAGGCGTACTCGTTTAGCTTGTTGATAAGTATCATAGATACTTACTTCTGAATCGGGGCCAGCAAAACTAATTTTATTTTCAATTAATACTTGTGGTGAACGTATTTTTTTTTGATGTTTGCATTTCTTTGTGCTACTTTTATATAAATAATAAGTAGTTTATTAACAGCGATTTACACCTACTATATTAAATATATGGACTCAGGGCTAACTACTTAGGATTCTGGTACAATTTATTTTTTAAACAAAGCGGTAAATTGTATTTTGTTTAATTACTGTCCTTAATCGCAAAAGTATAACGTATAGAATTCTTTTATTCCATAGTCAAAAAAATAGTTATATAACGGGGACTTGAATTTTATAATTAATTAATTAATTCATATCAAAGGAGACAAAATATGTCTGATAAAGCATATAATTTTAAAGAGCAATATGAAAACTTTATTGGTGGTAAATGGGTTGCCCCTGTTGATGGAGAATATTTTGAAAATATCTCTCCCATTTCTGGTGAAGTCATCAATAGTGTAGCGCGTTCAACCAGCAAAGATATTGATCTGGCGGTTGAAGCTGCATGGGATGCTGCTACAGCATGGGGTAAAACTTCTGTAACAGAAAGAAGTAATATGTTGCTTAAAATTGCAGATGTAATGGAACAAAATCTTGATGCAATAGCAACTGCTGAAGCCTGCGATAATGGTAAGGCGATTAGAGAAACCATGGCGGCAGATATTCCATTAGCAATTGATCACTTTAGATACTTTGCGGGTGTTATTCGTGGTGAATCAGGTGATATTGCTGATCTGGATGCTAATACTGTCTCTATGGAAGTACATGAGCCTCTTGGAGTAGTAGGGCAGATTATTCCCTGGAACTTCCCTATCTTAATGGCAACATGGAAACTTGCTCCAGCACTGGCTGCGGGTAATTGTGTAGTGCTTAAACCTGCCGAGCAAACACCTGCATCTATTTTGGTGTTAATGGAATTTATTCAAGATATATTACCCGCAGGTGTGTTAAATGTGGTTAATGGATTTGGTCTGGAAGCAGGCAAACCACTTGCAACACATCCAGATATTCGTAAAGTTGCATTTACAGGTGAAACCACCACCGGGCGTTTGATTATGCAATACGCTTCTGAAAATATTATTCCAGTTACTTTAGAGTTAGGTGGAAAATCTCCGAATATTTTCTTAGAAAGCATTATGGATGCGGATGATGCATTTTTCGATAAAGCGATAGAAGGCTTGGTTTTGTTTGCCTTTAATCAGGGTGAAGTGTGTACCTGTCCATCGCGTGCATTAATTCAGGAAAGTATTTATGACGCCTTTATTGCACGTTGTCTAGAAAGAGTTGCGGCTATAAAAATGGGTGATACATTAGATCCTGATACCATGATGGGAGCTCAGGTTTCAAATGATCAATATGAAAAAATCTTAAATTATATTGAGATAGGTAAAGCGGAAGGAGCAGAAGTTTTATGTGGTGGTGGAGCCTATAAAAATGAGACTTATCCAAATGGTTACTATATTCAACCTACTTTACTGAAGGGTGATAATAGTATGCGTATATTCCAGGAAGAAATCTTTGGACCGGTATTATGTGTAACAACATTTAAAGATGAAGAAGAAGCATTACAAATAGCCAATGATACTATGTATGGTTTAGGTGCCGGTGTGTGGACCAGAGATATTCATCAAATGCAGACCTTTACCCGAGGAATTGAGGCGGGTCGAGTTTGGGGTAATTGTTATCACTTATATCCTGCTCATGCTTCTTTTGGTGGTCAGAAAAAATCAGGTATTGGCCGTGAAACGCATAAAATGATGTTAAATCATTATCGTAAAACTAAAAACATACTGATGTCTTATGATAAAAATAAATTAGGTTTTTTCTAGGCTAAAATTTATTTTATCTATTAAAATTGCTATAAGCTTGTTTATTTAACATATCCTTATAGCAATTTTTTTATTTTACCTAGAGGAAAATAAAATGACTTCAGAACAGTATAGTGAACGTGTTGATGTAACTGATAAAGCTAAGGATGTTATCGACCAACTCCGAGATAAACATGGTGAGCTAATGTTTCATCAAAGTGGTGGTTGTTGTGATGGCTCCGCTCCCATGTGTTTTGTAGTGGGTGAATTTATGCTCGGTTCTCGAGATGTTATGTTGGGTAAAATTCACGGTTGTGAGTTTTATATGGCAGCCGACCAGTTTGAATTTTGGAAAAATACCCATTTAACCATTGATGTTACAGAAGGCCGAGGGGCCAGTTTCTCTCTGGAGATTCCACTGGGTTTACGCTTTATGACTGTTTCTCGGTTATTTACTGATGCAGAACTAGCGAATTTACGTCCTACTCAATAAACACCTTAGCTCTTTCCTGCAGATATAATAGTTTCTACTCTTTTAAATAAATTATTCAGTAGCAAGCTCTTTGTTTTCTTTTTTTTAGAATATGCTAAAATTAAATTAGACTAATTTAAAGAGAATAGGGATGTTAAAAAACAGGTTAAAAAAAACGCATTTAATACTTATTGCTTTTCTGTTGGTATTTTTTTCTATAAATACAATTGCAGAATCTATTTCCTCAGTACAGGCTGTAGCGGCACACAATAATGTGCGCACAAAGGTAAATAATGGAAATTATTCAAATCAGCCTATTGCAAAGCCTTCATTATTGGATTTGGTCTGGGATCCTAATTTAGCTGATTCTGCTCAGTTATATGCAAATCAATGCATATGGCAGCATAGTTCCAATCGGATACATACCGGTGAAAATTTGTATGTGGCAGCTTCCAGTAATTCGGAACAGGTGTTTACTATTGAACAAGCAGTAGATAGCTGGGCAGGGGAGTTTGTAGATTATGATTTTAATAATAATAGCTGTGGTGCGAATAAAATGTGCGGACATTATACCCAACTGGTCTGGCAAGATACCTTACAAGTGGGCTGTGCCGCTGCACAATGTAATCCTATAAAGGCACCAGATGGAAGCTCTTTATTTTCCTCCGATTTTCCATTTAGTACTTACATTGTCTGCCAATATGGTCCTGCGGGTAATTTAACTGGGGTACCACCCTATGAAACAGAAGGTAGTGATAGCACATTATTATCTCAATATGATTTTTCAACACAAGTACTTGAAGTTCCTTATTTATTATTTCACCAAACCGATAGCAACTTTGTAGTAGCATATAAGGCAAGTTTTAAGTTATTTTCTAGCGATCCCATAGTGTTAAAATTAACTAATGTCACTAAGGTTAACTATTTAGATCTTTTCTATAGTGATAGTTATGATCAAAATACAAGGCAATTATTTTTATCTAATATGCAATTATATAATCAGGGTGTTTTACAGTCATCACATGCTAGCGTATTAAAGTTTGTATCTGGCTCAGCTGATTTACTTGAACTAAAGTCCTTTCGGTAGCATATTATCTATATAGTAAAGGCAAAAGCCTAATTGCTAATGCCTCTGTCCATTGAATAATAATAATTAATTTAAATAATTATTTCGTTCGTCAATATATAAATATATGAAACATTTTTTATTTATATTTTAAAGTTTAACTTTTTTTAATAACTTAACTTGCATACTTATATTCTTAAATAAGCTTAACAATAAATAAGTCAACCTTTAGTTTTCTGAAATTTGCCCTTATAATTAGATTAGGGAATAATTTTAATATACATAAAAAACAGGTGTTTTAAGTAAAATGTCAGATCATGAAATCGGTCATGAAGAGCAAGTAGAAACCGCAAAGCCAAAATTCAAAAAACCACGTATGTACAAGGTTGTTTTGAATAATGACGATTATACTCCAATGGAATTTGTTGTTTATATATTGGAAAATTTTTTTACCATGGACAGGGCTAAGGCTACACGCGTTATGATGCAGGTTCATAATGAGGGCAAAGGCTTATGTGGTGTTTTTAGTCGTGATATTGCTGAAACCAAAGTGAATCAGGTCAATGAGTTTGCCAGACAAAATGAACATCCATTGTTATGCAGTTTGGATGTGGCTTAGTTTGAAAGACCTATTATTTTGGAACCAATTATTAAAAACCTAGTTTTTAAGGATATATCTATGTTAAGTAAAGAATTAGAGTTTAGTTTAAATATGGCTTTTCGCGATGCACGCGAAAAGCGTCATGAGTTTATGACTGTTGAGCATTTATTACTCTCTTTGTTGGACAATCCCAATGCACAAAATGCCTTGATTGCTTGTGATGCTAATGTCGAGCTACTTAAAAATGAGTTGATGCTTTTTATTGAAGAATCTACCCCTTTACTCCCAGAAGAAGATAAAAAAGAAACTCAGCCTACTCTGGGATTTCAACGTGTTTTACAGCGAGCAATTTTTCAGGCTCAGGCATCTGAACAACAAGAAGTAAATGGTGCGAATGTTCTAGTTGCAATTTTTAATGAACAGGAATCCCAGGCTGTTTACTTATTGCACCAGCAAAATATTGCAAGAATTGATATTGTTTCTTATATCTCTCACGGTGATGGTGGTGATGAAGAGCTCTCAGAAAATCAGGAGCAAAAACATACTCAGGGAGCGGTTGAGGATAAAAATCAGGATCCTCTGCAACTGTATACTACTAATTTGAATGAGAAATCAAAAAAAGGAAAAATTGATCCACTTATTGGTCGTAATAAAGAAATTTTACGCACCATACAAATTTTATGTCGTCGCAGAAAAAATAATCCACTTTTTGTTGGTGAAGCAGGTGTGGGGAAAACTGCTTTGGCCGAAGGTCTAGCTAAAAAAATTGTAGATGGGGACATTCCTGAAGTACTTCAGGATAGTGTTATCTATTCCTTGGATCTGGGTGCTTTATTAGCCGGTACCAAATATCGGGGAGATTTTGAAAAACGGTTAAAAGCCGTACTTAAACAATTAGATACTATTCCAGACTCCATTTTATTTATTGATGAAATTCATACCATTATTGGTGCGGGTTCCACATCTGGTGGAGTAATGGATGCTTCAAATTTAATTAAACCGGCATTATCCAGTGGAGAGCTTCGTTGTATTGGCTCTACCACATATCAGGAATACCGTGGTGTATTTGAAAAAGATCATGCTTTAGCACGACGTTTTCAAAAAATTGATGTGGATGAGCCTTCAGCAGATGAAACATTTAAAATTTTACAAGGTTTACAGTCTCGTTTTGAAGAACACCATGGAATTAAATACACCAAAGAAGCTTTAAAAACTGCTGCGGAACTTTCTCATCGCTTTATTAATGATCGTCATTTACCGGATAAGGCTATAGATGTAATAGATGAAGCAGGTGCTAATCAACAGATTAAACCCGTATCTAAGCGCAAAAAAACTATTGGTGTAAAAGAAATTGAGAGCATCGTTTCCAGTATTGCTAGAATTCCTACTAAAACTGTTTCAAGCGATGATAAGCAGGTGCTTAAAACTCTGGGGCGTAACCTTAAACTGGTTATCTTTGGTCAGGATAAGGCTATTAATAGCTTAGACGATGCAATAAAAATGACACGTGCAGGCATTGGACGAGAAGATAAACCGATTGGTTCATTTTTATTCTCTGGTCCTACAGGTGTTGGTAAAACAGAAGTTTCCAAGCAATTGGCATACATTCTGGGGATTGAGTTAATACGCTTTGATATGTCAGAATATATGGAACGCCATACGGTATCCCGTCTTATTGGCGCACCTCCTGGTTATGTTGGTTATGATCAGGGTGGTTTATTAACCGAAGCGGTAACAAAAAATCCACATGCGGTAATACTATTAGATGAGATTGAAAAGGCGCATCCAGATGTATTTAATATTTTATTACAGGTAATGGACCATGGTACTTTAACGGATAATAATGGCAGAAAAGCAGATTTCCGCAATATTATTCTAATAATGACTACCAATATGGGTGCAGAGGCCTTAACCCGTAAATCCATTGGTTTTACCGAGCAGGATCATAGTAGTGATGGTATGGAAGCAATTAAACGAGGCTTTAGCCCTGAGTTTAGAAATCGTCTGGATGCCATTGTTCAATTTGATAACTTAAGCAAAGATACTATGATAAATGTAGTTAATAAGTTTATGGTTGAGTTAGAGACACAATTAAACGATAAAAAAGTTGACCTTAATGTCGATGATAAAGCCAGAGAATGGCTGGCAGAAAAAGGCTATGATAAAACTATGGGTGCTAGACCTATGACTCGCTTAATTAAAGAAAAAATCAAAAAAGAATTAGCTAATGCTCTATTATTTGGTGAATTAGTTGATGGTGGAAGTGTCTTTGTAAGTGTAGAAAATGATAAATTAAGCTTTAAATTAGTCTCAAAGCATAAGGAAGCAGAAAATATAACTCCTTAGGTTCGAGGCTCGTATCGAATAGCTAATGTTTTATCTAACTAACAAGCCACATGCTAAGTTCTGAGTATGTGGCTTGTTAGTTTATAGGTATTGCTCAATTGTTATAGTTTAAACTTTCTCCATTGACGATCTTTTCCATCTCTATGTAATAATTCATCAGCTTCAACGGGGCCCCAGCTATTAGATTGGTAATTTGGAAAGGAGCGTGCAGGTAGAGCCTGCCAAACATCTAAAATGGGTTGTACTATTGCCCAACTGGCTTCTATATTATCCGCTCGTTTAAATAAGGTTGCATCTCCACATAAGCAGTCATAGATCAGGGTTTCATAACCCGTGCTTGGAGCATTGCCAAAGTGTTTTTTATAGCTAAAATCCATATCAACAGTAGAAAGTTCTTGTAGTGTTCCAGGTTTTTTAGCATTAAATTGTAAACTAATGCCTTCATCTGGCTGTATTCTTAAAATAAGTCGATTAGGTGCGAGGTGATTAATTTTGTCCATAGATTTGTGAAACATCAAACTTGGGGCATATTTATATTGGATGACCACTTCGGTATAACGGCATGGCATGCGTTTGCCGGTGCGAATAAAAAAAGGCACTCCTGACCATCGCCAGGAATTAATCATTAGTTTTAAAGCAACAAAAGTTTCTGTTCCCGATTCTGCTGCTATTCCTTTTTCTTCACGATAACCAAGTAAGTGTTCTCCATTCTCCTGAGTGCTACAGCCATATTGACCTCTTATTGCATTAGTTAATACCTGCTCAGGTGTGTACCTTTCTATGGCTTTTAAAACCTTGGTCTGTTCATCTCGTATAGCATCGGCATCATCAAATGAATTGGGTGGTTCCATAGCAATAATAGATAATAGGGCCAGTAGGTGATTGGCAATCATATCTCGCATGGCTCCAGCTTCTTCATAATAGCTGGCCCGATCTTCAACACCTAATGATTCAGCTACCGTAATTTGAATGTGATCAATATAGCGGTGATTCCAGATAGGTTCAATAGTACCGTTACCAAATCGATAAGCCATAATATTTTGCACAGTCTCTTTACCAAGATAGTGATCAATACGATAAATTTGGTGTTCTTTAAAACTTTTTTGTAGTATTTTATTTAATTCTCTTGCTGATTCTAAATCGCGACCAAAGGGTTTTTCTATAATAATTCGTCGCCAGACATTATCCGTCTCTGTAGCTAAACCCGCATTTCCTAATTGAGTAGCGATTTCACCAAAAAAGCTCGGGGGGGTAGCACAATAAAATAGGTAGTTATCCGGGGTATCGGTTTTATCATCAATTTCTGCTATAAATTTTTTTAAATTTATATAGGTTTCAGGATCTTGAAAATCCCCTTGCATGTAGTGGAGTTTAGAGACTTGTTGATCCCATACTTGTTTAGAAAATACCTGTTCATCAATAAACTCACTAATCTCCTGGCTTAAATTAGTACGATATTTTTCACTATCTATAGCTATTCTATCAACAGCTAAGACATTGGTATGGTTGGATAATAGGCCTTGTAACATTAAGTGATAAAGCGCAGGAATAAGTTTGCGTTTAGTTAAGTCTCCACCTGCACCAAAAATAATAATAATGGATTTAGGTGCTTTTGTTGGTGCATCAATATTTTCCATAAGAATACCTGTTTTAGCCTATGAATAAGAATAAAAGAAGTATAGGAAATAGATACAAACTTGTATAGTCTATTAGCTAGTACCTATAAAGGTTGAATTCTTATTATACGTGATATTGTTAGATTAATTTTTAAATATAAATAACCAGTCTTTGACCAGGTTTCAGGTACTTATTTCTGGCATTTTTATTCCATTTTTTTAACTTTTTTACGGTTAATTTATATCGTTTGGCAATGGTATAAAGTGAATCACCTTTTCTAACCTTGTAGCGAATAATTCTATTCTTTTTAGCAATAGTCCTATAGTTTTTTTTCTGTGTAGGTTTTTTATAGGATGGCTCTAACCAGATAGTTAATTTTTGACCTATTGATAGAGTGGCAAGGGGTGATATACCATTTATATTGGCCAATTTTTTATAGGATATATTATATTTTCTGGATATGGTCCATAATGAATCACCATGTTTAACACGGTATTTTATACGTTTTTTGGCATTGATTCTGGCAATTATTTTATCTCTTCGCTTAGTCACTTGCGGGTTGTAATATACAAAGCCTTTACTTGCCATTGGTATGACCAGGTATTTTCCCGCACGGATGCGAGAATTTTTTAAGCGATTGGCTTTTTTAAGTGCAGCAATAGAAATCGAATACTTTTTAGCAATACGAGACAAACTATCACCCTGTTGAATTTTATAACTACTCCAACGTACCAGATTATTTTTATCGGTGATATCTAAATTTTTCTTAAATGTGTTAATAGCATCAATGGGTAATAAAAGGTGGTGTGGGCCATCTGGATCGGTTGCCCACTGATTAAACCCCGGATTATATTTATATAATTCTTCAATCGTAATCCCTGCTAATTCAGCAGCTACAGCCAGATCTATATGGTTTTCACAATCAACCAGATCCAGATAGGCTTGGTTTTTAATGGCTAATAATTTTATCTTATTAGTTTTTAACTCTTTGATTACTTGCGCAATGGCTAATAATTTGGGCACATAAGCCTGTGTTTCCCTAGGTAATTTTAAATCCCAATAGGTGGTTCCTTTACCCAGGCGTTTATTACGCTTAATGGCTTTATTTACCGTTCCAGCTCCTGAATTATATGCAGCGAGGGCTAATAACCAATCATTATCAAATTGTTTATTGAGTTTTTCCAGGTAGTCTAACGCGGCATTAGTTGCAGCATAAATATCACGGCGGCCATCGTACCACCAGTTTTGTTTTAGGCCAAAATATTTACCCGTGCCAGGAATAAATTGCCATAATCCCGCTGCACGACCACGTGAATAAGCATGCGGCTGATAGGCACTTTCAACAATCGGTAAAAGTGCAAGTTCTGCAGGTAGCTCGCGTTGTTCAATTTGTTTAATAATGAGATATAAATAAGGTTGGGCGCGTTCGGATACACGATAGAGATAATCGGTATGATTCAGGTACCACTGTTTTTCTACATTAATCCGACGCTTAATTTTTGTTACTTGCGGTTGTTCTGGTATCTTGTATAAATGAGGGATTTTATTCCATAAATTATCAAACGCAATGGGTTTAAGTTCTATCTCGTCTGGATCCTGCTTTGCTTCTATTTCAATCAGTGTTTCATTGAGGGGAGCAATTGTTCGACTCTGTTTTACTTCAATAAATTCAGGGGCTGAAAATTTATTTACAGGCTGCGGATTGGAAGCTATTTTATCTGTAGATGCACAGGAGCTTAATAAAAAAATGATTAATAACAATAAAATTTGTTGCATATATTTAATTATCCAAAGCATCTTTCCATTGACGTATTATAGTAAACGTATCAATAGGATTAGTAAGTAAATGGCCACAGTATTTTTCAGCTGCGGAAATTATTGAAGGCTGGTTAAAGCGTAAAAAAGGATTCGTTTCTTTTTCTAATTTTAGTAGTGATGGTACGGTTGGCTGATTTTTAGAGCGCAATATATCCGTTTCTTTAATGCGTTGAAGTAAGGCCTGGTTTTCTGGTTCAGCAATTACTGCAAATTTTAAGTTATCCTGAGTATATTCATGGGCACAATAGACTAAAATTTGATCATCAAGCCCCAATAAACTATCCAGTGATTGTTGCATTTGTTTAAATGTTCCCTCAAAGACTCTGCCACAGCCTCCTGCAAATAAGGTATCACCAATAAATAAACTTTGCTGGCCAAAATAGGCAATGTGTCCCTTGGTATGTCCAGGAACATCCATAACACTAAAAGATAAATCCATCTCATCAAAAGTGATAATATCACCCTGTTTGCAATGCATACTTAGCAGATTAATTTCTTCGTTAGTTGGACCGTAGACTGGAATATCATAAAACTCCAGCAGTCCCTTCACTCCACCGCAATGATCGGCATGATGGTGGGTAATAAAAATGGCTTGGGGAATAAGATGGTGTTCTTTAATTGCTTCAAAAACAGGAGTTTCATCGCCAGGATCAACAATGATAATATGTTTTTCATTGGCTTGGTTATTACTATGAATTAACCAAATATAGTTGTCTTCAAATGCAGGGATTCTGCTTACGTTTAGAGCTTTCATTTCATCTTTTCATTGATTATACTTAGACTGTCTGTAGCATGATAATATGGCTAAGTTTTATTTGACTACAGGGTTATTATACCAAACTAAGCTGTTGCTTTACAGGGTTAAATCTGACATAAAATGAATTTAAATGATGTTTCCTATATACCTCTTTGCCGCCAAAAATGGATTAAGTTACAAATCTGGTATCAAACTCATTTAGGCCAGCTTATTTATAAAAGTGAGGCCAAAATCATTGAGCAGCAATTAGAGTCCTGTTTTGGTTATAGTATTGTACAATTGGGCAAGGTCACTGCGGAGGGTATGATTCAATCAACACGAATAAAAAATAAATGTGTTATGCACTGTTTTGCAGACAATGGTGAACAAAATACGGGCTTAGCTATTCGAGGTAATACCGGGGTGGTGAGCCTGTTACAGCGACTAGCCATTAAAAGTAATAGTGTGGATGTGGTCGTTTTGCATCATTGTTTAGAGTTTGAAGCTTTTCCTCATGAAATATTAAGAGAAGTTGAACGGATACTAGTTGCTGAAGGTAAGATTATTATTGTTTTTTTTAATCCATACAGTTTAATTGGATTATGGCAATTTTTCCTGCGTTTAAGATTCAAGGTAAGAGGCAAAGATTTAAACTTTCCTATTAAAAAAAACTGGATTTCGAGCAATCGTATAGAAGATTGGCTAGCATTATTAGGCTTTGATTCTAAAAAAGTGGGTGCTGTTTTTTTTCGACCGCCAATAAGTAACTTAACCGTATTAGAACGATTAAACTTTATGGAAAAAGTAGGGAAAAGATACTGGCCTTTTTTTTCTGGTAGTGTTGTCTATAAAGCAACCAAGCGTGTTTCAACCCTGACTCCTCTAAGATCTAAGTGGCGTTTGAAAAAAAAAGTAGTCAGGAGACCCGTTGCTGAAATAAAATTGCCCAGAACATCTAAAAAAGAAACACATAATTAAATTTAGTTAAGCCCAATAATAGCAATAGCTTTTTATATTACTCTTTTATATAACAATAGGATTTTTAGAAAAAACTTTTTATGAATAATACCGTATATATTTTTACTGATGGAGCCTGCAGAGGCAACCCTGGCCCAGGTGGCTGGGGGGCAATTTTGCGTTATAAAGATGCTGAAAAAGAATACTTTGGTGGTGAACAAGAAACTACTAATAATCGCATGGAAATGACTGCGGTAATTGAAGCTCTTGCTACTTTAAAACGAGAGTGTAAGGTGGATTTAAGTACCGATTCACGTTATGTCATCGATGGCATTACCAAATGGATTATTGGTTGGAAGAAAAAAAACTGGAAAAATTCAAAAAATCAAGCAGTTAAAAATGAAGACCTATGGAAAGCCATGGATAAACTGGTTCAGCAGCACAATATTACCTGGAATTGGGTGAAAGGGCATTCTGGACATATAGAGAATGAGCGAGCCGATGCACTGGCTAATAAAGGGATTGATACTTTATAGTGTTGTAACTACTCAGCGTGTTTAGATTTTGCCTCAGAATCAGGCTTTTTTGACCGAAAAATGTGAGCATATACGAATATGTGACCATTTTGAGGGCAAAA
>JASFYQ010000049.1:0-10003 GCA_045047105.1 Pseudomonadota bacterium
TTTCAACTGCGCTTTCAACTACTCCAGATGCAACTGGCTGACTAACAGCTATACTTTCATTAGTAATAGGAGCGGCTTCAATGCTTATAGCAGGTTCTTTGCTAGGCAAAGTAAGTTGGAAACCATCATTTAACGCATCCTCAAATGCTTTTTTAGTGGCATCACTTACATAATTTGCACCATTAAGCTTGATGTTCATGCCCGATTTTTTAACTTCTGGTTTTAGCACATCTGTCTGATAAACATCGTTCAGGCTAAGTTCAACACCAGCAACCTTTAGTTGTATTAACGCCTCACGATATGTTGTATCACTGTTTTTCTTAGCTGAGCCATTTAAAGCTATAGCTAAGTGCGGCTTGTCGGCTAATATTTTTCCAACTAAACCGGTTAAAACATTTTTAGGGCCAAATTCAACAAAGATAGTTCCACCCTGTTCAGCCATAGCACTAATCTGTTGTGTAAACTGTACAGAATTGAGCATGTTTGACTTAAAGCTCTGTTTAATTTTATCCGCTGACTTGGGGTATTCTTTTGCTGTTACATTAGAAAAAATAGTGGTTTGTGCTTTACTAAACTTAGTTGCATCAATAGCTTTTGAAAAAGGCTTATCTGCATAACCCACCAATGGTGTATGAAAAGCTGCTGAAACAGGTAGTTTAATCACTTTAAACTTATCGGCTTCCAAGATTGTTTTAGCATTGTCAATCGCATCTCTAGAGCCAGCAACTACCACTTGCCCTGGTGAATTATAGTTTGCTATAGAGACATCTTTAATCGTTGCAACTTTTTCTTCAATTAATTTAGCATCACCCATTACTGCAAGCATAGCACCTGCATCATAACCTTCTTCAGGTTTGGTGCCCATAGCTAAACAACGTGAGCGGGATAAACTATAAAAGCCATCCTCATCAATAACTCCGGCTGCCCATAAAGCAGTCAGTTCACCATAACTATGGCCTGCAACCATATCCGCCTTAAAGCCATTTTGCTGCATCATTTTAAATAGTCCAGCACTTACTGAGCCAACAGCAGGCTGAATATACTGAGTTAAGTTTAAGCGTTGCTTTTGTGCATCCTGAGACTCTTTATCAAAAACCTGTTGAGGGTAAACAGCAGAAGATAAAAGAGTATCGTTATCATCTTTAAGTAATTTGCCCATTTTAGCAAAGCTGTCGCGCATTTCTGGAAAGTTAATGCTTAAATCTTTACACATATCGAGATACTGAGATCCCTGACCTGAAAACAGGGCAACAACTTTTGAATCCTTGGCTAGTGCTTTAGAGCGATAATGAACACCACTTAGGTGTTTCCAAACTTCTTTATCCTGATCTTTATCAAATTGTTCAATAGCATTGCTGAGTTGTTTCATTACCGCTTGTTGATCCAGTGCGATAAAACCTAAACGCGCTTCATTTTCTGCAATAGTAGAATCTTTTGTTGCCTGAATAAAATTATAATATTCAAACCCACTATCATCTGATTTTAACGTGTTTAACCATGATTGACATTGCGCTTTTAGCTCAGTAGGGTTTTTTGCATGTAAAACATATGAGCGAGGTGTTTCATGAATTCTTGTAAATTTTTGACCATTTTGTTGTTTATCTGTATTAGCAATATATTCTTCTAATACAAAGTGATAGTTACTACCACCAAAACCAAAGGAACTAACTCCTGCACGACGAGGGGTTGCTGCATTATTAATCCATGGACGGGTAGCAGTATTTAGATAAAAAGAAGACTCATCTATACCCAGTTTTGGGTTAGGCTGATCAATATTAATCGTTGCAGGCAATACCTTATGATATAGAGCCATCGCAGTTTTAATTATTCCTGCTGAACCCGCAGCAGTTTTAGTATGACCAATTTGTGATTTAACACTCCCCAATGCAATATATTGTTTATCATGCTCGTCAACATCAAAAGAAAGCTTTAAACCATCAAATTCAGCCGCGTCCCCTGCTTTGGTTCCGGTACCGTGTGCTTCAACCAATTCGATAGTATTTTTATCAAAACCAGCGTCTTCATAGGCTCTATTAACAGCAACACTTTGTCCTGCTGAGCAAGGAGCATAAATACTCTTAAAGCGTCCATCACTGGATGTTCCAACACCCTTAATTACTGAATAAATACGATCGCCATCACGTTCTGCATCTTCTAAACGTTTAAGCATTATCATGCCTACGCCTTCTCCAATAACAATTCCATGAGAATCTTTATCAAATGGCTTGGGAACTTCATCGGTAGTAAACGCAGGTGTTTTACTAAAGTTAAGATACATAAAAGGTGAGTTATCGGTATCAACACCACCAGTTATCATGGCATTTGCTTTGTATTCGAGCAAATCACTGATTGCCATTTTCATTGCGGCAAGAGAGCCAGCACAAGCGGCATCCACAACACAGTTAGTACCGCCCAGATCAAAACGATTGGCAACACGGCCAGCAATTACATTACCTAACATACCTGGAAAGGAATTTTCTACCCAAGGAATATAGGCTTTTTTCATTTTTTCAATTAGAATCTGAATATCATCTTCTGCTACCCCACTGGAACGTAGTACTTTTTCCCAAATTGGCCCTTGTAAACGTGAAACCAGAGGGGTAATTAATTTTTGCCCACCACCTACACCTAAAATAATGCCAGTATTCAGACGGTCAAAGTTGCCATCTTTATATCCGCAATCTTTAAGTAAGTCTCTAGCAACAACTAAAGATAATAATTGTGAAGAATCCGTAACTTCCAGAATATTTGGTGGTAAACCAAATTCCATTGGATCAAAATCAATATCAGGAATAAATCCACCGCGTTTACTATAACTTTTATCTGCTGTAGCGGGATCAGCATTATATAAGTCATCAATTTCCCAACGATCGGATGGCACATCAATTACACAATCCACTTTACCCATAATATTTTCCCAGAACTCATGCACATTTTTTGATTCTGGAAAAAGTGATGCCATGCCTACAATAGCTATAGGAGTCTCTTGCAATTGAGAAGAGAATTGTTTATCGATGTTGTTGTTATCTTCCATGTATTAAACCTGTTTTCAAATTACTAATTAAGATTGAGAACTACTTACTATCTGTAATTGATTCTTACTTAAGATAAGTTAACTTTTAGTATAATCACTAAGTATTAACGTAAGTAAGAACTTTTTTAAGCGATATCTGTCAAACTTTACATTATAACTTATAACTGCATAGAAGACTAAAAATACTCACTATATTTAAGTATAAGAACTCTAAAATCATATCTAATAGCGGTTGTCCTTATATTACTTTTAGGATAAAATCTACCGCTTTATGTCTACTCAAAGGTAAATACAGAATCCTATGATCCATGAAACGGCACAGATTCACCCCTCAGCAATTGTTGAAGAGGGCATTATCATTGGCAAAAATGTAAAAATTGGTCCATTTAGTTACATTGGAGCAGATGTAGAAATTGGTGAAAACACAGAAATATATTCACATGTTGTTATAAAAGGCCCCACTAAAATTGGTTGCGACAACCGAATTTTTCAATTTGCTTCCATAGGCGAAGCCTGTCAGGATTTAAAATACAAAGGGGAAGCTACCCGCCTGGAAATAGGTGATCGTAATACCATACGTGAAAGTGTCACCATGCACCGTGGAACAATCCAGGATAAAGGCGTGACAAAAGTAGGCAATGATAGCCTGTTTATGATCAACTCACATATTGCTCACGACTGTGTTATTGGCGATTTTTGTATCTTTGCTAATAATGCTACTTTAGCTGGACATGTAACCATTGGTGATTATGCTATTGTAGGTGGCATGTGTGCTATTCACCAATTCTGCATTATTGGTGAGCATGCAATGTTAGGCGGCGGCTCTATTGTAGTAAAAGATATACCACCCTATGTTATGGCTCAGGGTAATCACTGTGCGCCTTTTGGGATTAATATTGAAGGCATGAAACGCCGTGGTTTTGAAAAACCTGAAATCCAGGCCGTTCGTAAAGTGTATAAAGAGATTTTTCGCACAGGTAAAAAAATAGCCGAAGTTCAGCCATATATTGAAGAAATGGCAAAAAAATATCCGGCAGTTAAGCAATTTGTACTATTTTTTGAAAAATCCACCCGTGGAATTATTCGCTAAATAAAACTTTACTCATATTTTTTAAAAACCAGGCTGGCATTAGTGCCACCAAAACCAAAATTATTAGACATAGTCATATTTAAATCAACATCGTCTTTGCGTGATGTCACAATTGGCACGCCAGTCATCATATCATCTAATGTCTGAATATTAGCGGATGCAGAAATAAACCTATGCTTCATCATTAATAAAGTGAAAATCGCTTCCTGAACACCTGTTGCCCCTAAAGAATGCCCTGTTAATGATTTGGTTGAGCTTAGCTCTGGAATTTGCTCCCCAAAAACAGCTTTTATAGCCTCTATTTCTTTTTCATCTCCAACTGGAGTACTGGTTCCATGAGTATTAATATAGTCAATCTTATCCTTTACTCCATTTAAGGCCAGTTTCATACATCGTTGTGCCCCCTCTCCTGATGGAGAAACCATATTATATCCATCTGAATTAGCAGCATAACCTACAATTTCCGCATATATTTTTGCACCACGTGCTTTGGCATGCTCGAGTTCTTCAACAACCAATACCCCACCACCACCAGCAATAATAAAACCATCTCTATCTTTATCAAAAGGACGGGATGATAAATCAGGCGTTTCATTATATTTTGTTGAAAGAGCTCCCATACCATCAAATAGCATACTTAAACTCCAATGTTCTTCCTCTCCTCCACCTGCAAAAACAATATCTTGCTTGCCAAACTGAATTTGCTCCATCGCTGCTCCAATACAATGAGAACTGGTGGCACAAGCAGAACTAATCGAATAATTAACACCTCTAATTTTAAAAGGCGTAGCCAGACAGGCAGAAACTGTACTGCCCATAGTACGGGGAACCATATAAGGACCAACTCGGCGAATTCCCCTGGAACGTAAAATATCTGCTGCTGCTATTAAGTTTGCAGAAGAAGCCCCTCCAGAACTGGCAATTAAACCAGTTCTTTCATTAGAAACCATTTCATCCGTCAGTCCTGAGTCATCAATTGCCTGCTGCATTGATACATATGCATACGCAGCAGCATCCCCCATAAATCGTTTTACTTTACGATCAATATATTCCGCCAAATCAATCAGAGGATAACCTGCTACATGGCTTCGCATTCCCACTTCTTTGTATTCATCTTTAAAACGAATTCCTGATTTTCCATTTTTTAATGAATCGAGAACAGACTTAACATCATTTCCTAAACAGGAGACAATCCCCATTCCTGTAATTACAACACGTCTCATTTTAATAACACCATAATATATTTATTAAACTATTTATCGATTCAACTTTTGCTGTATCAACAATTGTTTTTACAACTAATGTTTTACAACTATTGTTTTACAACTATTGTTGATGGAATTAGAAGACATTTTAGCTTTATGAAAAAAAACCGTCATCATATTTATGCTAACTTTAAACAAAAACTTAATCTAAATCAAAAAAATGTTGCTGATTTGCACTATCCTTTTTATCTCTAGATAAAATCCAGTAGACCATTACAATATTAAATAAGGATAATAGCATAAAAATAACAGGTAATTTTATCCCGGATAACAAAAACAAGGACAAAATTAGCGAGGATATAACCATAAACAAAGCATTGAATATATTGTTAGCAGCTATAATACGCGAAAGATTCGATGTTTTAGAATAACGCTGCACAAAATAATACAATGGAACAATAAACAAACCACCAAAAAACCCCAGAAGTAATAAAGATAAATAACTAAATATAAAATAGAGGTTAAAATAATTAATATTTAGTGAATCAATATGCACCTGATCCGCTAAGTTCTGTACTGGTGGAGCAAAAAAAGCACTCACAACCAAAAAAATCAAACATAAACTAATTCCTATGCTGGCTCCTCTGGTAAGGCTACTATATTTAAAAAATTGATGTAATTTGCTACATAAAATAGAGCCAAGTCCTACTCCCAGTGAAAAACAAGTCAATAATATAGTTACTACATATTCATCCGCGACTAATACATTTTTAGTCCAATTAGGTAATTGCGATAATACACTCGCACCAATAAACCAGAACCAGCTGATTAATAATACCACTCGAAATACAGATGAATTTTCTTTTGCATAAGAAATAATAACTAAACTTTCACGCCAGAGGTTCCAGCGTATTTTAAGCTGTTGATCCGCAGCTTTTATGCGGGGTAAATAAAACGACAGTAACCACCCTGTAAAGGCAATCATTACTAATATTGCAGGTAAAAAATTGGCCACAAGAAAATCACTGCTTGCAAGCAGTCCTCCTAATAAGGTTCCACACAAAATTGCAGCAAAAGTTCCCATTTCGACCAGACCATTTGCAGAGACTAATAAATGATTGGAGGGCATTTTAACTTGCTTACTTTCATTTGATATATTATCGACTAAATCAGGTAAGATACTATATTTAATGGGGCCAAAAAAAGTAGATTGTAACCCCATTAAAAATAATACTAATAACAAAAAAAGATAATGTTGAAAATACAGCCCTATTGTAGCTAAGATCATAATAATAATTTCACAAAACTTGATATAGCCAATAAGCGTAGTCTTAGAATACTTATCTGCAATTTGTCCTGCTAATGCCGAAAATAAAAAAAAAGGTAAAATAAATAAAGCAAAAGAAAAAGTAACTAAAACCTGACTTTCCATGCCAAGAATAACTATAGAATGAAAAGCAATTAAAATAACTAATGCATTTTTAAATACATTATCATTAAACGCACCTAAAAATTGTAAAAAAAAAACGAAATAAATGACTTGTTTCTAAGCAATAAGTTATACATACTATTTATTCTATCTTCTATGGTAATGTTTGTTTGGGCATGAATTATGCATTAATTTTCCATTGTTTACAATTATAATAAATACATTCGAATTTAATTATTAAAGGTTATACATCTCTTTGCCGATAAAGCTAATATGAAGAAAACATATCATTACCTTTTCACTTTGCCCGCAATTTTTTCTATCACATGTATACTAGCATTATACACAAATAGTTCTAGTTTATTATATGCAGAGCAAAATACAGATACTGCAGAGCCTGTGTCACAAGATATTCGCATTTTAATTGACGTATCGGGTAGCATGAAAAAAAATGATCCTCAAAACTTGCGTAGCCCTGCATTACGATTATTAGTAGGTTTATTACCCCCTGATAGCTCAGCTGGAGTATGGAATTTTGGCACCAAGGTAAAAGAATTGGTCCAGTCTTCAAAAATAGATGAACAATGGAAAGAAAAAGCAAGAAAGGCCTCTAAAAAAATTCATTCCAGAGATTTATTTACTAATATTGGCCAGGCATTAAATACAGCCAGTCAAGACTGGTTAAACAATAAAAAAGTAGTAGAACCAGGAAATAGAAATATTATTTTATTAACCGATGGAATGGTAGATATTTCTAAAGATGATGCAAAAAACCAATTAGAAAGAAAGCGAATTCTATCCGAGTTACTACCTAGAATCAGTGAAAAACAAGTTCAGATTAATACTATTGCTTTATCTGACAAGGCCGATTTTGAGTTTTTAAAAAAACTATCTACAACCAGTGATGGCAATTTTGAGCAAGCTGATAATGCCGAAGCATTAGAGCGTATATTTCTTCACCTTTTTGAAAAAACAGTAAAACCTGATACCCTGCCCTTAATTGAAAATAAGTTTATTGTTGATGACAGTGTATATGAAATGACATTACTGGTTTTTAAAGACAAAACAGCAGAAAATCAAACCACAGAAATTGTAGAACCTTCTGGAAATACATTTACTCAACAAACTGCTCCCAGATATGTAAAATGGCAATCTGAAAATAACTACGATTTACTTACTATTCAAAAACCCTTTGTGGGTGATTGGCAAATAAATGCCAGTATTGATCCAGATAATCGCGTTATGGTGGTAACTAATTTAAAAATTCAAACTAATTTTTTGCCTAATAATGTCTATTTAGGAGAAACAATAGATCTACAGGTTTTTTTAAAAGATCAAAAAGAAATTATTACCAATGATGAATTTTTACACCTTACCTCCATTTCTATCATCCAATCAGGCACAGAAGATCGGCCTGCAAAAAAATGGTTTTTACACGATAATGGCCTACGTGGAGACAAACAGGAAAATGATGGACGATTTGATGTAAAACTTGGCAAAAACTTTAAACCAGGTAAAAACCCATTCATAATTAGAGCCAGTAGTGAAACCTTTGCCAGAGAACTTCAACAAGTATTTTCAGTGCATGATATACCATTATTAGCAGCTGAGTTAGAAGTTATAGAAAATGGAGCAAGCAGCTTAAAACGTGTACGGGTTAGCCCAAACCTTGAGTACTTAAACCCTAAAAACATTAAAATATCGGCTGAACTTTTTAGCCAGAATAAAAAACCTCTAAGAGTCAGTTTAAAAAATGATAATGCTAAACAAATAGAATGGTACTTTGAGGCCGATAATTTAGATCCAGATGAAGATTATTATATTGTTTTTCATCTACAAAGCCATACCAGAAGAGGAAGACTTATTAACTATAGCAGCAAAAAAATTCAATTGAATCTTAACAAAATTATTACTGATGCAATCCTCAGTGGTAGCGAAAGCAAAGAAGTAAATCCAATTAAAGTGACTATTTCAAAAACTAAAGCAGATAAAAAAGTGAAAACTCTTTTTCCTATTGGCTCAAAAGGAAAAAATGATTCTGTTAAAATAGAGCAAACAGGTGATATTGAAAGCATAAATAGTGACAAAATTGATTGGACTATGGCTATAATCATCACTGTTGTTGTTAATTTAATTGCTATACTACTTGGATGGTTTTTCTATCGTCGCTGGAAGAAAAATCAAGACGTTGACTTAATCGATTTATCAGGAGATATGAGCTAATGGAAGCTTTAATCCCTCAACTCTTTATATTAACGGTAGAAGCTTCTATCGTATTATTTCTGATTGTTTTAATTCTACTATTTTTTATGCGAAAAAATAAAAAAAATGATCTTAAAGCAGTAAAACAATTAGTTAATGATATTAAAGAAAATAATGATTTTAGAATAAAATCTTTAGCCTCTACTCTAAAAAAAAATAATTATCCCTCTAATCCTGAAGACAAGGCAAAAGAGCTGCATACTTTAGAAAAGCTATTTATTCAGGAATTATTTAATGTTTATATAAAACGGGATGTTTTTCGCCTGGATAATATTCCCACTAGCCTTATCGACTTAACCGATAACTTTATAAAACTTGCAGGTACAGCTAATCCAGCTTCAGAACAAGCAAATGTTAATGAAGAAAAAGACACTAGTAATAGTGAGGCTGAAAATAAAAACAACACTAAAATTTTAGCCAAAGCTGCAGCAATTAAAGAAAAACACCTTAAAGAGCTTAGCGAACTACGTCTAAAAAATACCGAACTAAACGAACATTTATTTGAATCATTAGAAACTATTACCGGTTTAGTAACTGAACATAGCAAAAGCCAGGGTGGAAGTGATAAACCATCAGCACAGCAGCTTCTGGATGCAATTATATTTTTACGTGACCAACGTGAAGAAACAGATGTACAGGCCAAACCCTCGTCCAAGCCAATAATTGAAGAAAATGTAGATGAAACTTTATTTTCCGAGAGTACTCCTGAATTAGGTTTAACCGATATACTCAATACTGATTTAGAATCTGATTTATCAGTAGATAATCTGGCAGACGAAAATGCCTCACCTACAGTAGAAGACGATCCCTCGGCTGATGCGTTAGCAGAACAATCCGAAGTAGAACAAGCCCAACAAGCGACTACTGACGATACTACAGCAGCCGAAGACGATCCCTGGGCTGATGCGTTAGCAGAACAATCCGAAGTAGAACAAGCCCAACAAGCGACTACTGACGATACTACGGATGCAGAAGACGATCCC
>JASFYQ010000050.1:0-7948 GCA_045047105.1 Pseudomonadota bacterium
ACTGTTTATACTTGTAAACGTTATTACCGAATATTAAAATATTCTATATTGCCTTCCCAATTATTAAAAATGAAGGCTTAAAGGTATTATCCTCTCTATTTTTTTCCATCACTGATTCTTATCGAAGAATATTTATTGTCTGAGCCTAACGATTCAGGACTGGATGAAAAAAATAGACATGGGTGCATACTGGGATCCCTTTTTAATTATCATGAGTTAAATTAAAAATTAAAAATTAAAAATTGAGAAATTGAGAAATTGAGAAATTAAATATGAATATAGACATTAAACCTATTAAATTTGGATTGTTTTTAGTGATGCTGACCTTGATCTTTGGATTGGGAATGGGAGTAAGTTTTGGCGTTGCTGAAGACTCAGTAAAGTCATATATTTCAGATGGAGTCGCTTCTCATGCAGATCTCCATGATAAAAAAAGTAACAGTAAAATCTGGAGGTATGCACAAAGAGCCCATTTTCATGCAATGGGCGTTTCTGCTTTTTCTCTGGGTTTGGTGTTACTTATTTTATTTTCATCTCTGAGTAATAGATTAAAAACACTGGCTTCTGTTTTTGTTGGTTTAGGGGGATTATATCCTTTGTCATGGTTCACAATGTTTATTCTTGCTCCAACTATGGGGCGAAGTGCTGCGCACCATCACATATTAACAGAAATATTTACTTATATTGGTACGGGGGGATTATTTTTAGGTATTTCAATCTTATCTGCTAATTTATTCTTCGATCGTTTTAAGCAAGCTTAATTCTTCAGCGTGGCGTTACAGATTATTTAATATACTACAAAATAAAATTTATTTATGCTAAAAAATTTATTCAATAGTCGATTTTCATTAGTGCTTTTACTCATGGGATTATTTATTGCCTTGAGCTTAATTACTCGAATTATTTTGTTAATAAGCTCGTATGCCGTTGTTGATTTTGGAGCACTAGAACTGGTAAAAATTTTTGTAATTGGTAGTTTTTATGACTTTGTTGCAAGTATTTATTATGTTATACCTTTTGCACTGTACGCTGTGATAGTCCCGAATAAATTGTTTAATCACCCTTACCATAAATATATTATCTGGGTGGTTTTATTTAGTCATATAAATTTTCTTATTTTTAATGTTTTTTCAGAATATTTTTTTTGGGACGAATTCGGGAAGAGATTTAATTTTATTGCTGTTGATTATCTGGTGTATACCCATGAAGTTATCAACAATATTATTGAATCTTATCCCATTCCTTTACTTCTGAGTACTATTTTTCTTATTAGTTTAGGTGTTTTTTATTTTATCTACAGCAAGTCACAAATTTTAAACTATGCTTTTTTTGCTATTCAATCCAGCAGACAGGCACTAGTAATGGCAATGATTTTTATTTTACTGCCGATTTTATTTTTTAATATATTGAACAAACAGTCGCTAACTAATATTTCATTAAATCAATACCATAATGAATTAGCAAAAAATGGATACTATTCTTTATTTTCAGCCTTTAGGAATAATACCTTAGAATATGATGAATTCTATAAAACGAAAGATATAAAAATGATCATGTCCCGCTTAAAAAATTCAACAGGTTTTGATGGAGTGTCTTCAAAGCTTGTCAAAAAAGAGGGGCCAGAATTAAAACATAATGTCATGCTTATTATGGTGGAAAGTCTTAGTGCAGAATATATGGGGGTTTTTGGAAATACTCAGGGGCTAACTCCACACCTAGATAAACTGGCTAAACAATCCGTTTTTTTTAATAATTTTTATGCAACTGGAACAAGAACGGTTAGAGGGATGGAGTCTGTTATTTTATCTATGGTACCCACTCCAGGTAGAAGTATAGTTAAAAGACCTGATAATCATAATATGTTTTCATCTGGTTTTGTATTCAGGGATAAAGGTTATGATAATAAATTTATTTATGCAGGGCATGGTTACTTTGATAATATGAATGACTTTTTTTCTCACAATGGATTCAATGTTGTAGATAGAACAGATATAACAAGTGATGAAATTACCTTTTCAAATGTTTGGGGAGTCTGTGATGAAGATTTGTTTAACAAAGCATTAAATGAGTCAGATAAATCCTATAAAAAAGGTAAGCCATTTTTTAATTTTATTATGACAACATCAAATCATAGGCCCTATACATACCCTGAGGGGAAAATTGATATACCTTCACATACAGGAAGAACAGGAGGAGTTAAATATACTGATTTTGCTATTGATCAGTTTATTGATAATGCGAAACAAAAGCCCTGGTTTAAAAATACACTTTTTATTATTGTAGCCGATCATAATGGAGGCAGTGCGGGCAATGTCTCTCTACCTGTATGGAGATACAAAATTCCTTTTTTAATTTATGCACCTGAGCTCCTAAAGCCAAAAATAATAACTAAATTGTCCAGCCAGGTAGATTTAATGCCAACTGTATTTTCAATGATGAATTGGAGTTACGAGAGTAAATTTTACGGTTTTGATATCTTGAGTAATAATTTTAAGGAACGTGCTTTTATTGGAACTTACCAGAAATTGGGTTTTTTACGCAATAATAATTTACTTGTACTAGAACCCGATAAATCTGTTCATGAATACAGCATTTTTAACCAAACATTAACGAGTTCAAAATATAAAGAGATGGCTTCTTTAGTTCAGGACGAGCTGGACGCAATAACTTTTTATCAAAGTTCCAGTCACCTATATAAATACAATTTAAATAGGTGGAAGTTGTAAAAATAAAAGTTAAACATTGGACAAAATAAAAGTTAAACATTGAAAAATATAAAAGTATAGAATTGTGATAAGGTTCTTACTCATTATATTCTCCTGGTATTATCCTAACACTTGTAGATTGTTTTAGTAGTTTCAATTTTGGAGGTTTATTGTGAAAACACAAAAAGTATTTTATTATCAATTGCTTCTTATTGTTATGTCTTTATTTTTTTCCTTGGTAGCTATTGCAGATGATGACAATGATGGTGAGTATGAATCTGAATATTATTTTAGAATCAGTGAGGCAAAGTGGGATGATGAAAAATTAAGACTAAAAATAAAAGGATATGGAGGTAAAGGAAAAAATATTTTAATTTTTAATCGTACTAGTGGAGAGCAAATAGCCTCTACTCGATCCGATGATAACGAATGGAAAATAAAAATATACAACCTTGCTTCAGTTCCTTGTACTGTGAGAGCGCTCCAATCGGATGGACAAACGGATGAAAAACGTGTAGAAGATGCTCCTGATAATTGTGATAATGGCTCGGTTGATAATAATTCACCCCCTTTATCCAGTGGAAACTATACGGTATTAGCTGCCAATGACTTAGGCATGCATTGTGCCGATCAGGATTATCGTATTTTTAGTATTTTACCCCCCTATAATGTATTAAATGCTCAGGTAATAAAAAAAGCCAATAAACCCTTGTTAATGAGCCCTGTAGACGGTATCAAACTTACTTACCGGGCGGTTAATTCAAATTATTTCAGTAGTTTTGATGACCCGACAATCTTACCTGATGCAACAGATTCAATAAATACTACCAGTATTAACCTACCGGCAACCAGGGACTCTGTCGCTGTATTTAAAAACAATTTCTGGGATTTAAGTCCTCCATCGCCTACAGGTATTGATAAAGTGGGGTTTGTTTCTTATGAAGCTTTATTTCCGGTGGATATTTTAGCTTTGTTTCCTTCTACAGCTGATTTGGGCTTGCCTGCACCTGATTTAGTCAGCCTTTATTTTGGCCCTGATGGTATTATCAACACAGGTGATGAAGATTTAGTAGCACATCAGGCAGCAATGCCTGGTTTGAATAATATTGCACAAGAGTTTCATGGTTATGTAAAAGATTTTCCATTTTTTGTAAAGTTTTCCATTGGTTATAGAGTCAATAATTTCAATCGCTACACAGCAGAAGGGATTCCAATTTCTACTATTGATGACATGGGGCGCCTTAATCCCTACCCATTAATGAAAGTCGAAGCAAGTGATGAAAATGGCAATATTCTTGCTGCTGTTGATGTGGTAGTTCCTGTGGCTTCAGAAGCAGATTGTGCAATATGTCATACTACTCAGGCAGTTTGTAATATTGATAAAAGTAAAACATTGATTTGTGATGATATAGCTAATGCCTTATATCCCAGTGTTGATTTTATTGAAAGTTCCTTGCAGGCCAGTGGAATAATTGGAGCGAGTACTGAGCAAAAAGTTATTAATAGTGCAAAAACTAATATATTAAGATTACATGACTTTAAACACCAGACCGCTCTTGCAGGTACAGAATCAGATGGTACAAATATCGGCAGTACTCCCAATGTAGTTTGTGCTAATTGCCATTATTCACCTGCATTGGATTTAGCGCATCTTGGGCCAATAGATGACAATGGCAAGGAGCAAACACAGCACATTAGTATGTCTCGTGCGATGCATGGTGTGCATGGAAACTTAGCCCAAAAAAATGCATTGTATGCTGATTTATTTCCCATTATGCCCCCTCCTGGAGTTGATAGAGATCCTCTTGCAGCACAGGATGTGTTATTGAAAACCTGCTATAACTGTCACCCGGGTAAAAAAGCTAAATGCTTGCGGGGAGCAATGGGAGGATCAGGAACAGTCTGTCAGGATTGTCATGGCCAACTCTCTCAGGTGGGTGATGATTTTACAGAAAACTTCCCTCAAACACATTTTCCTTTACAGGGTTCAGTTGCTATAAATAAGCGAGTTCCATGGATATCTGAGCCTGCTTGTGACAGTTGTCATGTGGGTGATGTACTTCAGGCTGCACAATTAAAGCAAAATGGTAACCTGGATGATACAATCATAAATACCAGAGACAAAGCAGGGAATATCGATCAATTGCGATTACTAATGACCTATCGTCTGGCAAACCATAAAGTGACTCCCAATGCACCCGATAATCTTCCGTTACTTGATTTTCCTGATTCACGTTTTGCCACCACTGAAGGCCTGTATCGTCTAAGTGGGGCTAATAACGGTACAGCTAAAGGACATGGAGGTTTAAGTTGTGCAGGTTGTCATGGCAGTACGCATGCCATTTGGCCCAATCAAAATCCATATGCAAATGACAATAAAGCCGCTAATGACATACAGGGACATAGTGGTCCTATTATTGAATGTAATAGTTGCCATGAAGGGAGTTTAGGCAATACCCTGGCAGGCCCTCATGGCATGCACCCGGTGGGTAATACTTCTTTTTCAGATGGTGGACATGAAGATATGGCAGAGCAGAATAAAAATGCTTGTCAAGCGTGTCATGGAATCAATGGAGAAGGTTCGGTATTATCAAGGGTTGCAATCAATAGAACCTTAAGCAATGAAGGAAAAATAATTCAATTGAATAAAGGAGAGATGGTAACTTGTGTTTTATGCCATGAAAATAAACTCTAGAGTACTATTGATAACAACAATAAACAAGCTACTAAAATTTCTATGAAAATTCTATTTGCCGAAGACAATACTTTATTAGCCGATGGCATTATCCATGCTTTAACAAAACATAACTATGTAATTAACTGGGTTGATAATGGTGAACATGTTTCACTTGCATTACAAACAGAACAATACGATTTGTTAATATTGGATCTTGGCCTGCCCAGAAAAGATGGCATTATGGTGTTAAAGCAAATGCGCCAGGATAAGATTAATATTCCGGTATTAATTTTAACTGCCAGAGACAGTCTGGATGATAAAGTTTTGGGATTGGATGCGGGAGCGGATGATTATCTGGTTAAGCCTTTTGAGCTGGATGAATTATTAGCAAGAATTCGTGCCTTATTGCGCCGCAGTAAAGGGCGAATTAGTGAGTTAATAGAATATAAAGGAATTAAAATTGAGCTTTCATCCAGAGGGGTTACTTATCAAGAGCAGCTGGTTAGCCTAACTCGTCGTGAATTTAACTTATTAGTGGAGCTGTTGGAAAATCGAGGGCGGGTATTAACTCGTGAACAGCTTGAGTCCAGTCTATATAGTCTAGATGATGATGTGGAAAGTAACGCTTTGGAAGTGCATATACACCATTTACGTAAAAAATTTTTTACTTCATTAATTAAAACCATTCGAGGCATTGGTTATATGATTCAAGTAGAAACATAAATAACAATAATATTTCTATGACTTTACATATAAAATCTATTAAAGCTTTTTTATTGTTCTGGGTATTGGGAATTATTGCCCTAGGCACCATCATGCTTAGCATTATCAGTTATTATGATGCACGGCATGAAATTGAGGAATTATTTGATGCTGAGATGGTTGCAACTGCAAAGTATCTTTCACAATTTCCGTCTCTGAAGAGTTCTTACCAGGCTATTGGTAACGAGGCCAAAAAATATAAAAAATTTCAAGAATATGAAGATAAAATTGCCTATAAAATTTATGATGAAAATTTAGTATTAATTAGCCAATCTCAGTTTGCTCCCAATTTTTCATTTTTAATAAAAAAACAAGGTTTATTTACTGAAATCATTGAGCAAAAATTATGGCATCTTTTTGTACTCTATGATGCTCAAAATTCACGATGGTTAATAACTGCTCAGCAAGACGAGATGCGTGTGGAGTTAGGTCGTTACTTGTTAACAAAATTATTACTTCCCTTTATTTTAGGTGTTCCAATTTTAATTATTTTGGTTTGGACTATTCTTTTATTTGGTTTGAAGCCTTTATTGTCACTTGCTCAGGCAATTGAAAAAAAACAAGCTCAGCGCCTTGATCCTATTCAACTACAATCGACTCCCAAAGAAATCAAACCTATTGTTTCTTCTTTGAATCACTTGTTCAAAGAGGTCTCACAGGGAATAGAAAAAGAAAAACGTTTTACCGCCGATGCTGCCCATGAATTAAGAACCCCTTTATCTATTTTAAAAATTCATGCTCAAAATGCCTATGCCAGTGATTCATTAACTAAAGCCAAACAGTCTATCAGCAAACTATTATTGGGAGTGGATAATAGCACCCATCTGGTTGAACAATTATTAAAATTAACCCGTTTAGAACCCAGGCAACTGAAACAACAAAAAGACTTTACCAGAGTTAATTTTTCGCAGCTAATTAAAATGGAAGTGGCTAAACAATACCCCGATTCTTTATTAAAAAATCAGCTCTTTGAAACGTATTTGTCAGAACCAGAAGTATATCTTTCAGGTGTTGAATTTGCCCTGCAGTTAATGATCCGAAATTTAATTGAAAATGCTATACGTTATACACCTGAAGCAGGTACTATTGAGCTGAGTCTGGTTCATATGAATGGCGTTATTTCTTTTTCAATAAAAAATTCGGGGGAAATAATTAATCCATCCGATAAGAATAGATTATTTGAACGGTTTTTTCGCATTAATGCGAATCAAATAAAAGGTTCTGGTTTAGGTATGTCGATAATTAAACAATGTGTAGATATTCATAGAGCAAGCATTACTCTGCCAGAGACTAAAACAGGCTTACATGTTTTGATTTCATTTAAGCTAGAAAATACAGCTAGGCATTTGTAGTTAGTTTAGCTGCTTTTCTACAAGGTTTTAATAAAATAGTTATTTACCTCTTAATATTTGCTTAAGTTTCATTTTATAGACTATGTCCATTCTTGAATAAAAGCTTATGGAGCATAGCATGTCTACAGACAAAATTACTCATTGTCTAGTTGGTTCTGCAAATCATTTATTGGTAGAAGAGTTTGTATCAAAAAGTTATAAGCAATCTTTTCAGGTTGATATAGAAGATTTTTTCCCACAATTTTTAACTTTTCAAAATGCCTCTAGTAATACTTATAAAGCGGTTGTGGGAATGAATAGTGCAACCAATCAGGCACTATTTTCAGAGTTTTATTTAAATAAAAGTATTGAGCAAGAACTTGCATGTATACCTCAATTTCAGCATTCAACCAGTACTTCTACTCTTTGTGAAAACTTAATTATTCGTGAAAACACAATTATTCGTGAAAACA
>JASFYQ010000051.1:0-5672 GCA_045047105.1 Pseudomonadota bacterium
ATCTATTTCAGTATCTATTTCGGATAGCTCTGCGGGTTGATTATTATCTTTTGCTTGCAGTTCTTGTTGTAGTTTTGCTTTGGCCTGTTGTTCCATCTGGAAACGCATATCAGCAGTTACAATATCTCCCAGCTTTTCAAACTGGGTAAAATCGTCATCGTAATCATCCAGACCGTCTCTGATATGGAAAAAATCAAATTTAAATAATTTACGCAGTGCTAATCTGCGTAATTCCTCACTCACTCCTGGAGATAAAAATCCACTATAGTCAGAATCTTCATTAAGCGTTTCAATATCTGGCATATCTGCATCGGTTAAAACAGGAGTCTCTGGTGTTTCCAGCTCCTGTTCTAATTGCTCTGTCTGTTCTGTTATTGATTCAGTTTGCTGAGTCTGATTCGTTACTGCTATTGCCTGGTTTTCTTCTTCTTCTTCTTCTTCTTCCCTATGTTGATTTTTTAGACGAGACCAGCGGGAAAAGAAGCCGCTATCCTCTGTATCATTATTTTGAGTTCTATTCTCTTCAGCCATAATGCTTTACTCTTTTTTCCAGTTTTTTAACTTCCGTTTGATTTTTTTGGAGGGGGCATAGTGACTGAGTACAAAGCTTTCACTCCAGAGATATAATTCTGCGGGTAAGTCGATAGCATAAACTTCTTCATCACCTTCCAGATAAGAATGTGCTTCGTCCTGGCTCAGGCTAACCAAAAAAGGAATAGGCATTTCCTCTTCATTAAGATCTGCAATAATAAAGCAACGAGGAGAAAGTGACATAAGATTATGGTAATAACTTTCACATTCATCTGCATGTAGCACAATTTCAAAGTCAGTTAATAAATACTGGCTGATATTGGCCTGCTGAAAAATCTTTTTGGGTTGATTGTTATTATCACGAAGGCTACTTGTGCCAACGGTAACACCAATTGCTTCCCAGCTTTCACTGGCCCAGCGATTATCCAGCTCAGTTCGTTGCATAATCACAGAAACGGGAAAACGTTCACTTAACTCTTCTTCTAGGTCTTGCATAGGAATGGCTTCTGCCATTGTGGTTCTCCTGTATAAAGCAGCTATGTAAGAATTTATATGTAGCTTAGATAGGAGCTGTCAGCAAGTTGTATACCAATCTGCTGTGGCTTTTTATAAAGTCATAAATATTGAGGCATAGCAGCACTATTGTGCTAGTAAGGAAAAATAATCCAAAGAATGGAGTTGGGGAAAAAAGGACAGAATGACTCTGTTGCAGGTAGGAAATGGACAAAATCTACCAATAACTATAATAATAAAAAGGACTATAAATTATGTAATTTGCTTTGCTTGTAGCTTTAGCCGCTAAGTTGTCTGGTAGGTATGAAACTTGCTCTGTGGATAAATAGTGTAATTTATAGGATAGTAAATATTGTGAATTCAAAACCAGCTAAACAATTGATTGACCGTTTTAATCGAAAAGTTACTTATTTACGTTTGTCTGTAACTGATCGTTGTGATTTACGCTGCGTATATTGCATGTCTGAAAATATGAAGTTTGTGCCACGGGCACAATTACTGAGTTTAGAGGAGTTAATTCGTTTAGGGCAGGCCGCAGTAAATTGTGGGATTACAAAAATTCGTCTTACAGGTGGTGAGCCTTTAACTCGCCAAAATATATTAAAAGTGGTTGAAGCCTATGGGCAAATGTCTGCATTAAAGGAGTTAACTATTACCACCAATGGTACTTTATTAGACCGTTATGCCCAGTCTTTAAAAGATGCAGGAGTGGATAGAATAAATATCAGCCTGGATACTTTACGTGAGGATCGTTTCCATAAAATTACCCGAGTGGGAGATATAAAACGTACTCTAAAAGGTATTGAGGCAGCACTAAAAGCAGGCTTTAAACGCATTAAAATTAATTCGGTGGTTTTAAAAAATCGCAATCATGATGAAATTTTAGATCTGGTCAGCTTTATTAAGGCCCATGATATGGATATCAGCTTTATTGAAGAGATGCCACTGGGTACTATTGCAGAGCATAATCGCGCTGAAACCTATTATTCTAGTGATAATATACTTACAGATATTGAAAAACAGTATCAGCTTATCCCTAGTGCAGAAACTACCGGGGGGCCTTCTCGTTATTATCGTTTTGCAGATAGTTATAGTAAAAATAGCAGCAAAATTGGTTTTATTTCTCCCCATAGTCATAACTTTTGTAGTTCCTGTAATCGCATCCGCATTACTGCGGAAGGGCGTTTATTATTATGTCTGGGTCAGGAAAACTCGGTGGATTTACGCCGTGTTATTCGAGCCAATCCTCTGGATGATCAGGTATTAGAAAAAAGCTTAATGGATTCTATGTTAGTGAAACCAGAAAAACACGATTTTGATCTAAGTGTTAAGCCGGTTATCTTCCGCTATATGAATGAAACAGGGGGCTAAATTTGCTCAGTTTTATGCGATCTGAATTAAAAGTACCTCCGAACATAACTAAAATTAAGGCCCAATATTATGACATTAGCTAATTTAATACGCTCTCCGGAGTTAACTCAGGCAGGTTTGCATGCTACCGAGCCTGTAGATGCTATTAATGAATTTGGTCAAACTATTAGTGGCCATGTTGCAGCAGAACGTGTGTTAACTGTTTATTTAAACAAAAAAGAAATTGTTACCCTGATGACTTTAGGAACTCAGCCAGAGTTATTAGTTTTAGGCTGGTTACGCAATCAACGTATAATCAAAGATATTGCAGAGGTGAGAGCAATACAGGTGGATTGGGAAACAGAATCCGCAGTTATTACTACCTATAAGGATATAGCAGGGCTGGATGAAAAGCTGAGTAAAAAGACCGTAACCACCGGCTGTGGACAGGGCACTATTTATGGCAGCATTATGGATGATTTGGAAAAAATACAACTTACCTCTACTGCTTTAAAACAATCCAGTATTTATAAATTATTAGCTAATTTAAAAAATTATAATGAGGTATATAAACGTGCTGGAGCAGTACATGGTTGTGCCTTATGTGATGAGCAGGAGCTATCCTTTTTTACCGAAGATGTAGGTCGCCATAATGCGGTTGATGCTATTGCAGGGCATATGTGGTTAAACAATATTTCTGGTTATAATAAAACATTTTATACTACCGGACGGCTGACTTCTGAAATGGTGATTAAGGTAGCACAAATGGGCATTCCCACATTGCTTTCCCGCTCTGGTGTAACCCATATGGGCATAGAGCTGGCTAAAAAAGTAGGGGTTACTTTAATTGCCCGAGCTAAGGGCAATCATTTTTTAGTTTATGTGGGCAATGAGAATATTCAATACGATGGTATTCCCGTAGCATCCCATTCTTTGGGTCATGGAAAATCCGATAGACGGGTATCATAACGGTTTTTTTAAGCATAATTTTGAGTAAGGGAATATCAAGGGTAATTAATTATGTCCGCAGTAATGTCTCATCATGATGAAGCTTTTATGAGTGTTAAACAGGTTGCGCAATATTTGCACCTGAATGAGAAAAAAGTATATGCTCTGGTTAATGATGGCCAAATACCCGCAACTAAGGTAACGGGTAAATGGATGTTTCCTAAAGAGTTGATTGATCACTGGATGCGAAGCTCTGCACATGGTGGTTTATTAAATGATCGACTAATTATTGCTGGCAGTGATGATCCTCTTTTGTATCGTATTATCTTAGAATTTTCTCAACAAACGGGTTCTCATGCTTTAATCAGTTATACTCCTACAGGAACGCGTTTAGGTTTGGATTTATTACATGCTAATCGTATTGATGCCTGTGCTATTCACTGGGGGCCAAATAGTGAAAGCCATACCCGCCATCCTGCTTTATTACAGCAGTATAGCCAGCATCAGCAATGGGTGTTGATTCGAGCCTTCAGGCGTGAGCAGGGCTTAATGGTTAATCCGTCGCTGAATAAAAATATTACTACTAAAGAGTTGTTAAAGTATCGTTATAAGTGGGTAATGAGGCAATCAGGAGCGGGAGCGCAGCGGTTCTTATTAGAGGTGCTAAGCCAGCATAATACCAGTATGGATGAACTCAATACGACTAATGTGGCTTTATCTGAGCGCGAAGCCGCGGCATCTATTGCAATGGGATATGGAGATGTCTGTCCTGGAGCACGCTCGGCTGCGATGGAATGTGGTTTAAATTTTATCTCCTATGGCTGGGAGTCGTATGATCTGGCGCTGGCTCGTAGCATCTGGTTCAGGCGTTTATTTCAGGATTTAATGGGGCGTTTAAAATCTAAAAAATGTCAGGAGCTGGCAGATATGTTAACCGGGTATGATTTATGCGATACCGGGGAGTTGGTTTGGGGAGATGATTGATTGTTTTTTAATGATATTTATAATGGTGAATTTATTTGAGTCTAATATCTATTCATAGCCAATTAGCGCAATTAACCAGTGAAAAAATTATTCAGGTATTGGATATAACTGGGCAGCACTTGCCAGAAGCTGACGATTATCCTGCTGGATTTTTTTCTACAGCTCCACGTCATGCCTCAGTACTGATTCCCATGTATAAAGAAAAAGGGGAGTGGTTTGTTCTCTTTATTCGACGCTCTGAGCATGAGGATGATCGGCATAGCGGGCAGGTCGCTTTTCCTGGAGGAAAGGTTGATGAAGGTGACTATAATGCAAGGGCGGCAGCATTGCGAGAAGCACAGGAAGAGATCGGTTTACAAGCTGATCAAGTCACTGTTTTAGGGCATCTGCGTGACTATCAGACTATTAGTAATTATAGGCTTACTCCTGTTGTTGCAAAGATTGAGTGGCCAACCCCTTTAAAACTTGATAGCCGTGAGGTGAGTAAAGTCTTTAGTATTCCGCTTTCATGGCTGGCAAACCCGGCTAATTTTACTATTGGTTGGCATAATCTGGAGGGCTGGAATTCACGTGTTGAGCTTATTCATTACCAGCGTTTTCAAGGTGAATTATTGTGGGGTATTACTGCTAAGCTGACGGTTAGCCTGCTTCATTTATTGGGGCTTGGCTGCCGTTAGAATTTATATTGGTGCCAGGGTGCAACTGCGGGTACTTGTCCTTATGCTTTTCAGAAGCAAATCCCATTTTTGTATAGGCTTTTTAATTAGTACACAATACTGTGATGAACCCATAAATTATAAAATGGTTTCTCCAAACATTGGTAAACCTTTTTTGAGAATTTGTTGTTTAAGGGAATCATTGAGTAAAAATGAAAATATCGGTAAGTTGATAGTTTTACAGTGACGATGCAAGACCATCATGGCTTGCTCTCTATTATGGTACTTATCACGTGTTTTAAATTTTCCTTTACTGTCAGCTACATGCCAGCGATTCTTAGATTTGACCAGATTTAGCCAGGGATCACAGGTTTTTATGGATGATTTGCTAGCTCCACAATTAAAAATTTTTCCAAGCCGATTTAATGTTTTGGGTATTTGTTTATCATAGCGGCGTTTAATAGACTGTAACTTCCCGGTATAACGGCTCTCCTGAATATTTCCTTCCGGCCAGGCGATGCCATCAAAAGCATTTTGGCTGGCATGAATTAACATCAGTTTCATTGCCAGAGTCAGCCATTCGTTTTTAAACGGCGCATTGGCAACAGCGCCCCAGTAAGAAGTATCATAGCCCTTACGCTTGCCACTTTGATGCCAGTCACTTTGTACTTCTTCAATAAATAATAATTT
>JASFYQ010000052.1:0-5154 GCA_045047105.1 Pseudomonadota bacterium
TTCTCTCTGTGTTGTTTATCAATAATGAGGTTAAATGAACTATCACTAAGGATATTAAATTCTATGACACTGTTCAATATATAATTTAGGAGATAGCATGATCTAAATAAAAAATGGCTAACAGTGAAAAATTATTTGGTGTCTAAATTTTTAATTATTGCTACGTTTCTGATGAGCAAAGGCACTCAATTAATTGCTCTACCTGTCGAGTATAACAGCCAATTCTATCTGTGACATAAGTGTAAACTTATTTTTAACTTTCTCAATATTTAAGATTACCAAAATACAGCACACTATTTTATTTGAGTTTAAAAAAATCTAAAGAACTGCTTATTATTTTATGTTGCATTTTGCAATGGTAATTTATTTTGTTTCTATTATGTAATGATAGCAGGTTATATAGAAGTGTTGCATTTTGCATCACCACTGTTACAACCTTAAACTATTGTTGTTATTGTATTTATATTGTTTCTTTGTTTGTTTATGATGCTAGCTTTATGCTAAAATTCTTGAGTGCAAAAATTATAAAAAATTCAATAACTAAATTTTGTAAGTGTTTATTTAAGGGGAATAATCTATGTTAAAAAGCAAACTAGCTTTGGCTGTTTGTGCGTTTGGGATAGTTACAGGATGCAATACCAGCACTGTAACATCTAAAACCACTCAAGATACACCAGCAACTGTTCAAAAAAATACAGTTGATCCAAGCAAACCAATCAATGATTATAATATCACCATTAACTATGAACTAGGCATGCATTGCACTGGTTTTGATTTCTCCTATTGCTGTGTGTTACCACCTTATAACTCTGTTCAGAGTCAGGTAATCAAAACTGCAACTGGAAAGAAAAAATACCCGGAACTACTTGAGTCGGATGAAGAAGAACATGATGTTGTAGTTGATGGTAAAAAGAAATTTAAACTATCCTATGGTTTTATTAATAATACCTATTCTGAAGGCGACAAACTTGCCTATTGGGATATCCCTTATGATGTCAATGGCGACGGCAAATATACTAAAGATGAAAATGTAGCCAATGCCTACTTTACACATCTATATGTTTATAAAGGATTAAAAGGTGACAATCCCAAAGGTACCAGTAAAGACAGTGAAAAACTATTTGTCGGCATACAAATTCCAGTGCCTAAGGATAACGGACCTGCAGGAGCTGCGGTACCCAGTCCAATAAGTGGCGGGCATTTACACTATACCGGCGAAAAAGGAACTATTGTTTATACTAAGGGACCTGTTTTAGATAATGTACCTATTGTATTAACCAACCCGGGAATATGGGATGCATTAGGACTACCATTAACACCTCTAAATGATGATATGATGTCAAAAGATCCTTTAACTTTAGTTCAAAGCGATCTGCGTCCATTTCAGGAAAACTGGGTTGCATTAGTTGATGCTAAATCTGGCAAAGCCATCTTAGATAGCCATTCAGGAAATCCTATTCGTTTTGTTGGTACTAACCCTATTGATACCCCAAACTGTTCAGCCTGTCATGCAAATGAGGCCGCTAATGGTAAAAAGCATACGCTTTATAAACAAGAAAAAGCTTTTTGGAAAGGCCTGGGTGCTTCTGACTGGATTGCAGGACTAAAAGCCACCTCTATCTCTGTTTTAGAAATGCATGATGAAAAAGCTGGAACTGATTTTTTGAAAAATTATAATCCACACAGCCGAGCTAAATTAAACCGTATAGGACGAGATCCAGTCTTATGTCAAAAATGTCATGCAGATAACGTTATTGGCGTTTTACAATCTAAAAAGATGAAAAATAAAGCTGGAAAAGAAATTACGGTAATGCCTCTAACACAAGCTATTCATGGTAGTCATTTAAAAAGTGCTCCTCTACCTGATAGTCAAAATCGTACGGGTGCATGTCAGGCATGTCACCCTTCACATCGCCAAGATGGAAGAATGGATGGCATGTTAATATCCATGGAAGGTAAAAATAACTTTGCCAATGGTGATAACCGTGATGCTGAAGGTTGTTTTGCAGGACGTGATGTTCACTCAAATCCTAATAAAGATAAAGATGGCGTTGAAACAGATGAGCATTTAAATTCAATTGGTAAATGGTTGCAAGAGAATGTATCACAGGTGGGTAATGGTAAAGGAGGAAAAGGTTTATGGTGTACTAACTGCCACAGCCAGATTACCCGTGAATTATACCAACGTGACAACCTGACTAATGCGTTTAAACAGGAAGGTGAAACTATTCGTAATAAGTCACTTAAGGAAATCAAAGCAGCAATTGCACCTGAAATGACAATGAAGCAGTTTGAAGATATGTATCTTGATCCGAAAGTAGTATTAAATGCTAAAGGTGAAGACACTCCGGGAAAATCAGGTATTCTTCTAAACTGGTCACCAAAACGTATGGTTCCAGATATTGCTGTTATTGCTCTTAAAGGTAATGGGCCAATGGTATCTAAAGATGAAGATGGAGATATAAATGTTTCTATCTTGTCCGCAAACCCTGCAGTGGACATCAAATCACTGAAACTACCCAAAGGTGCAACTGGTGCTACTGCTGTTCCTTATGACGCTGCTACAAATGGTAGTGATCATTGGTTAGCTGCCGGTGTTCCTCATTGTGCAAACTGTCATGAAGCGCCTTATGTGGAAGGACAGGGTGGTGTTGCATTCCCAATTAATCAGCCAGGTAAATACAGCAATATGCGTTACTCTAAAGGACATGCCGGCTTAGCTTGTCAAGCCTGCCATCAGTCTATACACGGTTTATATCCCGTAGAGCCAGATGTCGATACAACAACCTATAAACAGGCTGCACTTTATAATCCTGATGGTTCACATGGTCCATTCAAGTGTGCAGCATGTCATGAAGTTAATGAAGCAGGTGTTCCATTTCTGGTGAAAGCAGGTGATGATGACTATAACTATAAAGGTAAAAATGTGCTCAATGATTATGATGCTGCTGTGGGTTGGATGCATGAAAATGCACCTGATTTAGGTGGGGCCGTTCCTGACGAATAAATATGACTCAATAAATGGTCAATAAGAACCAAAACTGATATATTTAAAGGGGCGAAAGCCCCTTATTTTTTTCTTAGAGGAAGCGAACACATGATGAAGTACAAAAAAATTTTTAACTGTTTAGTAATATTAATACTCTCATTCTCTCAAACAACTTTTGCCGATGAGATTTTAGTTTCCATTGATAAATATCAAATTACGGCGAATGAATTACAGTCTACCGTTGCCAGTTCTCCCATAGCAATTCAATTTAATACCATGGATGAAAAGCAACAAGCATCAATCCGTGGTGATTTATTAAAACGACTCGTGGCTGCCAAATTACTAAGACTTGAAGCAGAAAAGCAACAATTAGATAAAACGGAAGAATTCCAAAAAGATATTTATGACTTTAAATTGGGATTGCTGTATCGTTTTTATATGAACAAACTACGTCAGAGTATCCAACTATCAGAGCAAGATATACAACTATTACGTTTGGAAACTAAGGGTAATCAAGATGCTTTTGTTTCTGCCAGATCTGCCTATATGTTAGATACTTACCGTGGTTTGAGAAAATATACAGTACAGAAGTTAAGTCAGGATTACCATGTTCAATTTTATCTTGATAAGATATCTCCTCCTATAATGGATGATACTATTCTTATGCGAGGGGATAACAATTTGAAAATTACTTATCAAGATATCCTGCTTAAAAATGAAAATATTCCACCAACTCAAGAATTGATTAAAGACAGATTATACAAACAAGCTGAATTATTATTAATAGCATCCGCCGCAGAAAAAGAAAAGGTCGATATCTCTGCTCAATTAGAAAGTTATAAAATTGAAAAATTAACGGCTTCTTTAATGCGCACAATGGAAAATAAATGGGTACCTAATGAAAAAGTACTTCGAGAGTATTTTCTTAATAATCCAGATATTGCTAAAATTCCTGAACGTCGTAATATTGGAATGATTATTTTAGATACCCCAGAAAAAGCAGAAGCCATTAGAAAAAGAATTAATCAAGGTGAAAGTTTGTTTAAATTAGCTGGGGAAATCAGTATTGACCCCTATGGTAAGGCACACAATGGTGATTATGGTTGGATAAAAGAAGGAACCGGTCAAGCAGAAATTGAAGAAGTAATAAATAAATTGGCTAACAATCAACTAAGCCCAGTCATTAAAACAGCCAAAGGTTATCACCTTATTATTATTTTAGACCGACGTACAGGAGCTACTCGCCATTATGCTGGAATAAAAGATAAAATACGCCAACAGATTATTGATGATAATTTACAAAATTATTTACAGCATCTACAAAGCAAATACAAAGTTGTTTGGCATGTTATTAGTGAAAAAAATAAACAAGGTATCAATTCATGAAATTAAACTTATTTATTTTTGCACTATTTAATTGCTTTATTATTTCAACAGTTTCTGCAACGATCAAAAATGACGTTTCAAAAGTTAAAACATCAACAATAGCTCTGCCATCTAAAAGCAAAAGTATCTGGGATATTCCCCCTTTTAAACTGATGGGAATAGATGGAAAAGAACATCAATTAGAACAATGGAAAGGCAAAGTCATTATACTCAATTTTTGGGCCAGTTGGTGTGCACCATGCCAGCACGAAATTAAAGATTTTATTATTTATCAAAAAAAATTTAAAAATAAACTCCAGGTAGTTAGTATTGGACTTGATGATAAACGCAAACTAAAAAATGTTGCCCGCACTCTGGAAATTAATTATCCAGTTTTATTTGCCAATCTTGATAAGAAATCAACAAGAGATATATTAGAACAATGGGGAAATAAAGAGGGTTTTATACCCTATAGTGTGGTTATAAAATCAAATGGTGATATCCATTATATTCATCGAGGTCAGTTTACTCGTGATTCATTTAACATGTTCGTATATCCGTTGTTATTGCCTTCAAATTACAAAAAGTAAATGAGCACGTTCTTAGAACGTGGTTATACTAAAAAAAGTTATTAAGCATATATTATTAGTTCCTAACCAGACAGCGTTAGATACTTTTCTTATGTGAAAAAAATAAAAATAAAAAAAGGGGTCAAGAATAATATCCACTAGTTATCTTGTTAACCTGCTGTAATAACAGTACATCTTCTCCTAAAAGAAGTTTTAATTTTTTAATAGTTG
>JASFYQ010000053.1:0-15986 GCA_045047105.1 Pseudomonadota bacterium
GTATTATTCGCCACCTCGATGTAACACCCATTTATGGGCGCTCGAACCTGGAGAGGTGGCAGAGTGGTCGAATGCACCGGTCTTGAAAACCGGCGTCGGGTTAAACCGACCCAGGGTTCGAATCCCTGCCTCTCCGCCATATATATGCATTAACCCACTGATTATTGGTGGGTTTTTTGCTTTCTGGGATTTGTGAACCGTCAGGAAGACCGTCAATCCAGTTTGTTAGGGCTTCATTTGATGGTGTATAAGAGTGTAATCTAGTTTAGTGCGCATCATTTAATTTCACTCTTAAAAGTAAGCTACCGCTACTCATTATATATACTAGTATTTCACGCTCTTATTTCATCGTTATGTTAGTTATTACCTGTCACTGACTCCGGACTTCAACCGGACATATATTCAATTACATCAATGGTTTTACACGATAAAGCTACAACTCAATAGAATATGGACATGATGTGTCCTTATAAGTACATGCTTATTATTCAGTATGTCACTGTTGTTATATAGTCCCTGTATAAAAATAAATAAAAATAGATGTATAGGATGTAGGGCAATGGATAAAAGTAAGTTTTTTACAGCAACGGTTCTGTGTGCTGTTCTATTAATTCCAATGATAGCTAATGCTGCTTTGGTGTCGCGCTTAAATGGTCAAGCACTTTATGATACCGAACTAAATATAACTTGGTTAGCCAATGCAAATTTAGCAGCCACTGAAAGCTTTGGAGTTTCAGGCATTACATCAAGTGGCACAATTACAGGGATAATGAATCTAGAAACAGCAAATAACTGGGTTACAGCCATGAACAACAATGGTTATTTGAATATAACTAACTGGCGTTTACCTACCACAGCAGTATCTGATAATAATTGCACAACCACACAAGGTGTACCCATTACAAACAACACTGGCTCAAATTGTAGTCAGAGTGAAATGGGCCATTTATTTTATAATGAGTTCAATGGCATGGCAGGCCAACATATACGAGATAATACAGACACAAATATTTCTCTGTTCTCTTTCCCTTTAGAGCTTGGTGATGCAGTCGGTTACTGGTCAGGCACACAACCAACATCTACACAAGCATTTGTCTTTGGTTTTAATGTAGGAGGACAAGGTATTGAAGGCGCAGAAAATAATTTTTATAAAGCATTTGCCGTTGCTGACGGTGATGTAGCTTCTTTATCTTCTGTCCCAGTACCAGCTTCAGTCTGGCTATTTTCTTCAGGTCTTATTGGAATAATTGGTTTAGCAAGGGGAGAAGCTAATGCGTAACTTAATTTTGAATACTGTATGCGCCTGTTTAACAGTGGTTCCTATTAGTGCCAATGCATCTATCATAGATAACTTCACGTATACGACTGATACTGATTCAGGTTTAGATTGGTTGGACGTCACGGCATCTTTGAATATGTCGCACAATGCTGTAGAGGAAGAGTTCGTTTCTGGTGGTATATTCGAAGGTTGGAGATATGCAACAGGTAATGAATTCAACACATTTATTTCAAATTACCTCAGTTTGGATACACCAATCCCTAACTACAGCTACGGTCGAGTTGAAGTTGACGGTCCTGCACTCGATGAACTTATTGTAATGTTGGGTGACACATATAATGCTTCAATCTTGGCAAATCAGGGTGTTGAAAATCATGTTTGGGTCGGATCAGAAGATGGATTGGACTATGGATACACTCATGGGCTTATTGTTGATAGGAGCAGTGATGTTATTTTCACTGCCTACTACTCTGCAATAATTGTCGATAATGTAGAAGAGAGTACCGACCTTGATTTTTTTATAGCTCACAATAGTTTCACACGAGATCGCTACACATTAAATGGTGGTGGCAGTTATTTAGTACGAGCATCCATAGTACCCGTCCCTTCAGCAGTCTGGCTCTTCGGAAGTGGGCTTATAGGTTTAATTGGATTGGCTAAACGTAAACAATCATAAATGGATTGATAGATGAAAATGAAGAATTTAATAATACCGCTGATTGCTCTGTTAATTATGTTCCTGATATTAATGATTGTGTTCAGTGGTAAAAATAAGCAACCAGCTGAGAGTGAATCGGCACCAGTTACAGGTACGAGTAATTCCCTTGTAACCAATCAAAATAATCCTGCATGGGGCAGTGCACCTTACGCATCCCGCTATCTGGGTCAATCAGAGCATCTTGAGCCGGAAATAGCGCAGGTAGCCCCGATGAGCAACGCCCCCCTTTATTTTGTTATTGTGATTTTAAGTCTAACCACTTTCTTTGCCATTGCGATAAGCTTTTATTTATATAAGTGGCGAAAAATACTGCTTTCTAATAAAGAGCTGGCAGTACCGGAAAAATGGGCAGATTCACTGATTAAGATGGGTGAGCATGTGAGGATGATGGGGGATCGCGTTAATGAAAGCTTAAGCATGATGGGAGAGAAGACAAATATGAATACGCAATCACTCTCAAGCATGACAGATACCTATATGGAGCTGCAGCATGCACTGGATGAAAAAGATCAGGAGATCGCGCGTTTAAAAACTGGTTATGATGCACAGATTTATAAGCGATTTATTTTACGCTTTGCACGCATTGACCAGACGATTACCGATGAGATTGAAGCATCCAGTGAAGAAAATGAGCTGTTATCTCAATTGAGTCGTTTATTTGAGGATGCGTTTGATGAGTGCGGTGTCAGTAAATTTGCACCTGAGATTGGTGAGGATTATCGTACTGCACAAGGTGTATCTGATCATCCTAAGACGAAAAAAACACAGGATGAGGAGCAGGAATTTAATATTTCTGAAATAATTGAATCAGGGTATCAAATAAATGTTGGTGAGAACCCGCAAATCATCATCCCATCAAAAGTACGCATTTATAAGTTCTCTTAAATAACCGTAAAGGAATTAAAAATATGGCAGCATTTATTGGTATTGATTTAGGTACAACATTCTCTGCGGTGGCGACCATTGATAAAACAGGACGTCCTTCCATTGTCCATAACAGTGATGGGCACAATATTACGCCTTCATGTGTAACTGAAACGGAAGATGGGGTGTTTGAGGTTGGGGAGTATGCCAGACGAACATGGGGTAATGCGCCAGAAAAAGCAGCATCTCGATTTAAGCGTGATATGGGGTCGACAACTACCCAGATGGTCAATACTAAATCCTTAAACCCTACCGAGTTAAGTGCAATAGTATTAAAAAAACTCATGCAGGATGCTAAAAAAGAAATAGGAGAATTAGGTGAGGCGGTGGTGACCATTCCGGCTAATTTTTCAAATGAAGCACGTGATGCGACCATGACGGCAGCACAATCAGCCGGGCTTGATATTAAATACATTATCAATGAGCCAACGGCAGCCGCGCTCTATTATGCCTTTAAAAGTGGAGAGGATCTGCATGGCAATTATGCTGTGTATGATTTAGGTGGTGGTACATTTGATATTTCGATTATCCATGTGGATGGTCAGGATGTAAATGTTCTGGCATCTAATGGTGTATCTAAACTGGGCGGTGATGACTTTGATTTGATTTTAAAAAAAATGGTGTTTGATAAATATAAGGTGCTGACGGGAGAAGATCTCGAGGAAGATGATTTTACTACCAATGAAGCAGAGGAAGAAAAAAAATCATTATCTAATCGTAAGCGCGTCACTATCAAGGTGAATAAAAAATTAATCGATATTACCCGGGATGAATTTGAAGAAGCTATTTCAACACTGGTTATGCAGACGGAGATGTTATGTGAATCCACACTGGATGAAGCGGGAGTAAGTGTATCGGATTTACGCGCGGTCTTGCTTGCAGGTGGTAGCACACGTATTCCGATAGTACTTGAGAGTATTAAGCGCGTATTTGATGCAGAGCCCATCTCTAGTGTGAATGTTGATGAGGTAGTAGCATTGGGCGCAGCATTATATGCAGCTTACAAAGGGGATAAATCCAATTTAAGTGAAGTGCAAAAAAATGCGATCAGTAAAATTAAGGTCACCGAAACTACCTCAAAATCCTTTGGAACGATTTCCATTTCCCATGATGAAGCCCGTGGACAGGAAAAGCTTACAAATAGTGTGTTGATTAAAAAGGGTGATAAAATTCCCTGCTCGGTTACTGAGTCTTTCTTTACTGTTTATGAAGGCCAGGAGGGGGTGGCATGTAGGTTAACCGAATCTACAGCGCCGGAAACCGATCCGCGATTTGTAAAAGTGATCTGGGAGGGCGAGCTTAAATTGCCGGCAGGTCGCGCGGAAGGTCAGGAGATCAAGGTGACGTTTGCTTATGATGAAAATCAGATGATGAAGTGCTCATTTGTTGACGTAGAATCGGACCGTAAAACAGAGGTGGATCTGTCGATGTCATCCAATGATGATGAGAATGTAATTGATAAATTTATGGTGGAGTAGGTTATGGAAGCGATAGGTGGGTTAATTGTTATTGTGATTGGTTGGACTCTTTTTCGTTTGGCGCTTTCAGCTGGCGCACGTACGGTGGGTGCAGCAGGTAGGGCGGCGATGGGGAAAGGCAGTTTTTCCGATAACATGAGTGCCGCATTCACTGAGATGGGCGCATTTGAAGTAAAGATGTTCGATACGCATTTAAATGAAGATGGCAGCGGTCCTATTCTTAAGGCCATCGAGGGGAAAGGTCTTTTTCCGATCCAGCATAATACTAATATTGGTTTTATTACCTCAGTGTTTGATGAGACCAGTGGAGATTTCGAACCGGTTATTTGCGCCCTCGATACCTTTCAGGAGGAGGGCAGTACAGTCTATCGTGTGCAAAATGAAATGGGCATTATAGAGCCGAATCAGGGGTTTGTATCATGGGTGCGATTAGGGGTGGTGATTCCAGATATTTTGGAGCCACCGTACAGTGGTAAGCGAAAAATAGCTGCACTAATTCGCATGGTGGATATGGATAATATACCCAATATTGTGCATGGCTTTCATAATGAGGGTGAAGAGGGAATACTATGGCAACATGTCTTTAATTTTGAATATGAATTTGAAGAGAAGGGGTATCAAGAGGCTTCAGAGCACCGCGATGAATCCATCGAGCTTGCACTTAAAATTGGAATGGCAGTGGCAATGTCTGATGGTTCGCTGGATGATTCCGAAGGGGATGTTCTCAAACACTGGACAATTAAAAGTATTGCGCATTTTTCAGACGAAAAACAGGCGCGTCTTAAAAAGCTATATAACGACGCGATGCGAGAATCCTATGCAGACGCCAAATCCGGTGACTTAAGTTTAAGCGCATTAACAGGGCGGCTTAATGATATTGGCGACAAGAGTGTGAAATACGAAGCGCTTGAACTATGTTTTGAGGTCATGGCAGCGGACGGTGTGGCAGATGAGGCAGAGCTAACCATTATTCGAAAAATTGCTCAATCGCTGGATCTGGATATGGATGAAGTGGCTAAGATGCGTGATTCTAGCATTGTGAATTTAAATGCAAATGTATCGGATCACGCCAGCATAGAGATAATGCTGGGGATTGAAGATCATTGGACAACGGATGAGATTAAAAAGCATTTACGTGCTGAGTTTCAGAAATGGAATAATAGATTAAACACACTAACAGAAGGTGATGAGCGAGATAACGCACAGCGCATGCTTGATACAATTGCAGAGGCGCGTAAAAAGTATGCCTGATCAGCTCGAAGAGGCGCGTGAATTTGCTAGTCAAATCCGCTTTTGTGATGACAAGCCAGTTATGGTGGGTAGTGTTCAGCGCACGCAAGATACCTCAATTCGAAATGTTTTTTTAAGCCATGAGCTAGCAATATCTAAAGCTGTGACACCTGAACTTTATGATGGTTTAGATTCGGTGTTATTGCGCTTAAATATTGAATCAAATGCAGTTGATGCCTTTGTTTATGCATCCCCAGAGATTAATGCTCAATGTTATATGGGGCACCATGATCGGTGTGTGATTCGTTTTTCTTCTGCACTGGTGGACATTTTAAGCAGTAAGGAATTTGAATTTGTTGTCGGACACGAACTTGGGCATTTCCTATTCATGCACGGTCAGTCAAGGAATGAAAATAATAGTATTGAATACTATATGCAGCAGCGGGCGCAAGAGATTTCAGCGGATCGATTAGGCTTGATTGCTTGTCAATCACTAGACGTCGCGATAAAGGCGTTAATGAAAACTGCATCGGGTTTAAGTGATGCGCATTTGCGCTTTGATGTCGGGGCATTTTTATCTCAAATCAGACAAACCAGTGGCGCACTCGGACAATCAGATTGTGCTACACATCCGTCTATTTTTGCACGTTGCCGAGCTCTTTTATGGTTTTCCTTCAATGAGGCGTTTATCGATAAAGCAAGTGATTATCCGCACGAGGAAGTGAAGCGCCTTGATGAAAAGGTGCGTGGAGATCTGGAAAAGTATGTCGATGGTTCGGCGCGTGCCATGATAAAAGACGCTAAAATTGAAATTAGAATGTGGACGCGCATGTATGAAATAATCCAGCAAGGTAAATTTAGTAAATCAGATCAATCGGCATTTTCGGATGAGTATGGACAGGATATATTGGATAAGATGATACATTTTTTAGATGGCGAAGCTAATTCTGATGTAGAGGATATGGTGTTTTCTAAAGTTAAGGAAGCAAGGGAGGAACTAGAGCGATTGATACCATCTGGTTTTAATGATGAGGTTAAAATACTGGGTGAATTAAAGTAACCAGGGTATATCTTGTAGGTTTTTTACACCCTCTAAAAACAGGCAAAAATGAAAAGCCTATTGTATATTTGGGGCCAGAGAAAAAACTTCTAATGTCTACTTCTGAGACACGGAGGAAGTAACAATATCAAACTCTAAATGACGGTTGCATGGTGAAAGCAGTACATAGGGTATAAGGTGTGAAGTAATCTAACCTGATGGTATATAAGGTAGGTCAGGAAGAAATATACCAGTACTTAATAAGCTCATTTTACATAGTATTGATTATGCAGTGAAACAGACAGCTGCTTTATAGCTGTGCATAATCCAATATTATGTAACTTGAGCTGGCTCTAACGAAATCATAAGCACGGTAACAAGGTAGTTAGTTTACTGTGGTAACTGGTTGAGTGGAAAACGAAGTAGTAATGTGAAAATGTACCCGTGAATTTTGATTTAGTGGTTATTGGTTTGATGTGTAGGGTAGGTGATATTAACACGCAAAAAAACCTGCGGTATTTTATATCTAGTTAGTATTGGTGGCGTCTTCAGTCAAAAATGGTATCAATTCTGAATCTGGTATTGATGCTTTTTATAAGTTGTTATTTAACTCAATTATCCTATTATAAGTTAGTAATCTATGCAGGGAATTCTCACCAGGAATCCATATTGCTCATCCTTCCTCACAGTACCGACTTAACTTTTAGCAAACGACCTTATGTTACTTACGCAGTCATCATATTGTGTCTGTTTATTTATTATCTTCAAGAAGTTAATGATGTCGAAATATACGATCAAGTCACATCCTATTGTGAATCTATTTATGTTGGAACAGACTCTTTAGATTTATTAACAACTGATGAAGATAGTTGTGTATCGATAATGTATTTGCTTCATAAACGAGAAGGGCATGGTGCCTTTGACGTAGTAAAAAAAGGGTTGTTAGAAGATTATAAGGCGGGTTACACAGATAGTGATATAGCAACCATTCTGGTTTCTTTTCATACTCACCTCAATGTGTTCAGACAATTGGCACCAAATAGTATTACCGATGCAATGATGCATTTTCCAAATGAGATAAATCCAATCCCAATGGTCACGTCTGCGTTGGCGCATGCAGACTGGAGTCATGTAATTTTCAATCTCATCTTTTTCATCGCGTTTGCACCAGCCATTGAAGTCTTAATTAATAATAAATTGAGATACATTGGTTTACTGGTCTCACTTGCAATTGTAACCAGCTTTTCTTATGCACTCTCCATTTTAATAACAGGTAATCAGCCTTTACCTTCAATGGGTCTGTCTGGAGTGGTGATGGGAATGATCGGCATGTCAGCTTATCTAATGCCAAAGGCACGTATTAAAGTATTTGTATGGTTCATTGTAATAGTTAAAAACTTTTACATACCCGCATGGATTCTGGCAGCTTGGTACATTGGTTGGGACACTTGGGAGATGTTAACCAGTGATGATTATGGTGGGGTAGATGTTGTTGCACATGTCAGTGGAGGTATAGCCGGATATATCTTTGGTATTTTATGGTTTAAAGATATAAAGAAAAATACAAAAGACGAGTTGGCTGATGAAATTGAATATCGAAGTGCAGAACGAATTTCAGGCTCTTCTTTTGCAACGTATAGTGGTGGAAGGCACGAGTTAAGAAATCGTCAGCAGGCAAAAGAATTTAAGAAAAAAGAAGATAACTATATGTCGGAGCTACATCGTTACGTGAGAGCCAGACAAGACAGTAATGCAATTACATTAATGCTTAAGGATTACGAGATACAGTCGGCCAGTCCTGTTATTTTTGAAGATCTATTTGATCGAATGAAATTATGGGGGGATTCTAGAACGTTGTTATGTCTGGGGCGATTGGTAATCAATGCATTAGTTCAACAAAGAAAACACGCAAGAGCCTTGTTGTATGTTGAACAATGCCAGGCTGTTTCTGACGAGTTTGTGTTAGCTGATCCGCGTAACGTCTTATTACTAGCATCAATTGCGAGAGATAATCATCAGTATCAGGTCGCATATTTGTTGGTTAGAGACGCGCATGAACGCTATGGTGAATATATAGATTACGGACAGTGTGTATTAATTGAGTTAGATTTGTTGATGAACTACTTAGATAAGCAAGATGAGGCGAGGGTGCTTATTAAAGAACAGCTTAATGTTGAAGGTAATCCGATTAAGAAAGAATTGATGTTGTTATTTGGTGTGGGTGTATAGCTTCAAGATATAAGTGGATTTGTTCAGCTATTAGCGGAACTTCGAGAGTTACTTAGTCAAGTTCGTTAAACACTTGGATTGAGAGCAGTCTTTCAATGTGTATATTATGTGTGTCTGCTTCGGCTAATTACAACCATCTATACTCAATCTCACAATTGACTTCTATTAATGAAATTGCAGAATTAAACTGAAGAGTAGATCGGTTACTAAGCCATGCAATATCATCTACAGTAAACCCCTCTCTGCAAAACTCACTACTTCTTCACCAACCACAAGATGATCCAGTACCCTAACATCTATTAATGCCAAAGCATCTTTTAATCGCTTAGTGATATGTTCATCAGCTTTACTTGGTTCAGCCACACCGCTTGGATGGTTATGAGCAAATATGACTGCAGCTGCGTTATGACTTAGACAAGCCTTCACGACCTCGCGAGGATAGACACTTGCACCATCTATCGTGCCTCTAAATAGTTCATCAAATGCAATTACATGATGTCTCTGATCCAAGAAAAGACAGGAGAATACTTCATGCTCATATTCTGATAACTTGAGTTTAACGAAGTCTCTACTGTCATTGGGTGAGGTAAGAGAAGGTGAGTCTGAATTGTATGATATACGAGCTTTCAGAATTTTAAGTGCTGACTCAATAATGGCATCGTCGTTAGATATAGCTATGTGATTATTCATGATGTTCTCCGGTGAAGGTTATAATTAATTTTTTGTTTAAAAAGGTGGGGGTGTTGTTAATAATTACTGAATGATTAGGCGGATTGCCTGGTGTCCTAACTGAGGCTATGTGTGATTAAAAATGAGCCAAACACCAATATGAAATGGTTGCTGGCTCAGGGTGATTAAGGCTGATCTAATGGTTTGTGAGGTAGTAATGCAGTGCTAGTACGATGGTATGTAATGTTAAGAAGGTTTATCAGGGAGGTGAACTGGTGGGCAGTTAAGTAGCCACTGTAACGGAACTCAAGCTGCGCATTAACAGTAAGCGGTAGCTTCTGTTATAAGTGCTGTTTGGGTGGAGTGGTATCGAAGCTAACAAAAGTGAATTTAGATACAAGCAAGTCTGCGTCTTTTGCAGTCTTGCGATCTTGAAGGTGGCGCCAAAAATTCCGGTCGAATCTACCGGTCGAAACCAGTCTAATTACGCCATCCTAGGCTGTGAACGTCCGTTTATTCTCATCTCATCGTTTATTCATTAATCACCCCCTTCTGCTTTTCAGATGTAGTTATCGGGTTTTCGTCTTCATCGTCTTCGAACATCATAGCTACCAGCTTTCCTGCGCTTTCACCTGCTTGGTCTATCGTAGTGGCTACCTCTTGCTTAACGTACTTGAACGCTGCCTCTTCAGCTTCTTCAGCTGACATGTTGTCTGCTTCCATTAAGTAGCCCTCAGATGCACTGAATGGTAGCAGTAGTGTTGCCTTGCCAATCTTAGGTGTGGCTGCGATAGCCTTGGCTGCTAGTGAGGTTGTATCAGCTGCAAGTTCTGTGACTACTGACACTGTTGTTACTGCAGCAGTGATGATGTTGCTTACGCTTTTCTTAATGTTACGTATGTTTGTTTTCATAGATTTCTCACTTGGTTAATGGGTCCCAACCGTAGAAGTACGGGGGGTATCCCGGTTGATATAGCTCGAATGCTATATACTGCGTCTATACGAAATTTTAAAAAAATCCCATACAATAATTTGGTAACTTATCTGTTACTGCATAGACACAAATTTTTAACTTTTCTAATATGGGATTTTGGTAACTTATTTGTTAATGAATCCACACCAAAAAATTTTATGAATCCTGTAAAGTTTCGAGTTAAAATGAGCCACAATAAGTTTGGAATTAGTGCAAAGGAGGAAGTAACCAATGTCGATAGCAAACCCATCAGCTGGAATATTAAATTTCAAAACCATCCCAGTTGATTGCACCAGATGTGAATATTATGGAGATATATCGGACATCTCGGATGATGACAAAAAGGCATTGATAGGAGCTACGACATCTCACCAACTCAATGAAGAACGGAAAATGCTCCTGAAAATACAAGAGCTGTTTAACCGTCACCCAAATTCCAAACATAAAATCATCCTGGACTGCACCTCCAGATCGGTCATGTTCGGGGGGGATATTGAACCAGAACCAGATTCAGAATTTGAAAAAGACCTGAATGACAATCCCGATATTGCTAAACACATGAGGAATACGATTTTTAATCTGGAAACACGCTTACAGTTCACCGGAGATGCGGGCATAAGGTTTCAGTCCTTTCAGAATCGAATAGACATCACATGTCCAAAGTGTGGCTCATTATTCGTAGTCCCCCAGTCGTTTTACAGCATGGTCGGGCACTACGAGGATGAAATATGTCTTGAAAGAAGCCGTAGATGGCGAAAAAACCTCATGAGACTTGATGAGGGTGGGGAGTTAATATAACTTCTAATATCGAAATGATTTTATACGGAATGATTATGGATAATAAAAGACGAGATTTTTTCAGAAACGTTGGTAGAAAAACTGCCGCCATAGATGCCGGTATAACCACGATTTGGGTGATCAGCTAAGAACATGAAAAAATTTAAAGGACTTATATCAAAGGGGCTAAAACTAGCAGAGCAAGCAGCTGAACATGCTACAGATGCCAGCAAAGCAGCAAAAGAATACTGGAATGAAAATAAGGATGACTTGCAAGCACAAGGAAAGGAAGCGTTAAAAACTGGACAAGAATACGTATCCAGTACCTATGAGTCAGCGTCTGAAGCTGCGAACAGTATGTACCATGATATCAAATACTCAGATAGTGATTTAAAAAAGCTCCAACAGAACATAGAAAATCAAGGTGGATACTACAGAGAACTCAACAGACGAAGCACTACCGTTGACTCAATAGTACTTGGTGGCGAAACACTAGCCACTATGCTGGCTGCTGGAAATATTTCAGATGAAATAATAAATGCATACGAAGCTGCATACCCAGGGTTATCAGACGCAATATCTTTCGAGGATAAAGTGCGTGAATTAGATGATGAAGCCCTGATAGGTCTCATTTCAGGAGTGAAGGGAAAGTTATTTGAGCAAAAATATGTTGAGTATTTGAATAATGGAAATTTACCCGATGGATATGCAGCAGTACTTGCGGAATCAGCAACTCAACCAGGGTGGGATATAGCGATAGAAGGCGAAAACGGAGAAATTGCATCTGTATTACAAGCCAAAGCAACAGACTCTGTGTCATATGTGCAAGACGCTCTTGAGAAATATCCCAACATTGACGTTGTCACAACCGATGAAGTTTATAGTCATCTGGTAATGAGCGGGATCAGTGACAATATTACAAATGGATCAATATCCAACGTAGAACTTGTTGAGGCTCTTGATAATGCTGTAGATGCTTCAGTGCTAACAATTGACTATACACCACCAATCTTTGTACTTGCCTTTATAGCCTTCACATCATACAAAGACGAAAGCCTTACTCTATATGAAAAAGCAAGAAGCGCAGGAGACAGATCAGGTAAAACATATTTAAGTTATCTGGTAGGTGGAGGGATTGCGGCTATTACTAATACTTGGTGGCTGGGTGTGATAGGTAGTGTTAGCAGCCGAATTCTAAGTGACAGTGGGAACAAGAAATACGAAATGTATGAAAAATTAAAAGAAATAGAGCACATCAATCAGAAGTTAATTGATGGCTTAAAGACGGTATAAGAATATTCTTACAAATATTAATGGAGATTTTTTATGGGTGAGTGGTCAGACAGAGAATACGAGATGGGTTTTGTTGACAACGAAGGAAATATTAATGTTGATAGTGAAGAAGTTGTTGGTTCGAATGAAATAGTAGTTGACTTAACGCCACCAAAATTATTATCAGGCCGCGAATTCGATCATAGAATATTTTATGATCTTGACCCTGAAGCAGAAGGATCAGCGTTGATTTATTTAGAACATGATCGATACAACAAGAGCGACACCAAGGCATTGGCAGTATACTCTGACTATGATGGTGTACACGATTATCCCAAGCATGTTTTCATTGGGAGCGTATGGAAAAGCCCTATTGACACGGATTATGCGAATGGAGACGAAATTGATACTTTTTGTTTTTCGAATGGAGTCTTAAATAATATTAGTATCTATAGAAAGAATGACAACTATGTAATTAATCGTCGCCTGGAGGACCGAAGAGAAGATAGTTTAAATGACTACGAAAAAGTTGACAGGATGCTATTTAAAGACAACAAGGTGCAACAACAGGCTAGCGAAATAGAAACAATTGAATATGCCCTACAGAATAAACATGCATATTCATTTACCGATTATGAAGTAGAATTTCTCGAAAGCAGCTTAACAAGTGCAAAACTAGATCACATTGGCAAAACAGGAAAAAAATTAGCTTCAGACTCTGTAAATGCTGTTGAAAACATTGTAGGTGGTGCAATAGATGTGGGGGTAGGAATCTTTAATTTGTTTAAATCTAAAAAGGGTCAATCTTATTCGGAAAAATGAAAAAAAATAATCAATATAGTAATTCGTTTTGTGTTTCTTGTTTTGTTTGCAAGTATTATGGCACAAATAGTATTTGAACTGTTGATTTCCTAAAGGTCAGGAAAATAGAAGATAATAACAACTTCGATCATAAGATCTTCAGCTTCTCTGATAAGCGTTGCTCTCACTGACTACCAACAGGTGCCAGGTCATCCAGAAACTTACGTTCTTCAAATACTCATGTTCATAACTATTCTCCTCTCAAATCAGTGATACATCTTGTTTCAACAAGCTGACCAAACTGCTTGGCAACGATAAGCTTATCGTTAGTACTAGCTAAAATTGGAACATTCCATGCAGCTGCAGCCACGCCTTTTATCTGAGTCAGAAGAAGAGGGTAAGCACTCACTCCATCAATCGCTTCAATACCTGTCTTCATAACCAACAGGTGTGTGGCAAGCGTTGCACCACGCTGTCTGCTGGACATAGCCGCAGTTGAGAACGTTTTCATTAAAGAACAAACGTCAGATATATCATCAGCCATGACAGGCAGGCTGGTTGTTATAAGTACAAATGAAAGTATAAATTTATTCATAACTATTCTCCAATTACATAGATACGGATGAATATAGGAAGTATAAACACCCGTTCGAACCAAGGTCAGGCCAAACAACCCTGAAAATACCCCCCTCGGTAAATCTCCTAACATCTTTTTTTGGTTTAAGTCATGGATTAATCCATCAACAAACCTAAAGGTAATACAATGAATCCATTCGCCGCATCAGGTCAAATCATAGCCTCATTAGTTGTTTTTGATATAAATAAGATCTATTCGTTAATTTAAAACATTAGAGTGGTTTTTATATTTATCAAAAATATACTTATCATTTAAGCTGAAGTACATCACACTCCACTTATATTCTTTTTTATTTTGAATGATTTTTTTTGAGCTTTTAAATACTTTTCTTCCGTTTATAGAAAAACTAAATGTATATGTTGCAACATATGCGTTTTTCTTTCTATCAAACTTAGATGAAAAATTCATTAGTGAATAATCAGAAGCACCAGGTTGAGCTTGTACACCAATCTTTTCAAAGTTCTTTATACCCTTATCAATACTGCTCTTTTTATATTTAACTACATTCTTGTCTAGTGCGGATGATTGAGAATTTGTAACAATAAAAAATTTATTATTAGGTTCATTATATTGATAATGGAAAACTCTAACCCCTGAGATTACTCTTGGAAACCCTGGTGAAATCTTTGGTTCTTCAGGAAATACAGCCTGAAACTTATTATCAAACAATTTATACGTATAAAATTCTTGAGCATATGATTGACTAGAAATGGATATAAATACAATAGAAAAAAATATATTAATTAACTTCATTACTGCCCTTTTATTTAGCTGTTATTTTTTCCAACTTAACTTTATTAACCAAATACCTAAAAGCCATGGTATTAATTTTGTCATCCAAATCCAAAAATGTATAAATTCACTAATATTTTCCATAGAATCTAATATTGAACTAATAAAAAGGCCGTAAATTTTGGCTACAACAGCTGTGATTATAAAAATAGCTATTGCTACAATAACACCTAATAAATATTTCATTTTTGAATGATTTTGTTTGTGTGAAGCCTCGTCTTTGCTGGAACCCAAAGTAATAGGGGAAGTTTCAACTTGAGGCAAAGTAGCGGTTGATTTTACCGATTGTTTTTTACTTAGTATTATTTTTGATTTTACCCATTCGTCGGATTCAGGTGACCATGCTAGCGTATCATCATCTATTGTTTGGTTACTGTATAGTGACTTTAGTTCGTTAAAAGATATTGGTCCTTCTCGTGTGTTAGCGTCCTTGCTGTAAAACCACACAACTTCTTCATTTTTTTTGTGCTCTTGCTCTTGTTTTAGTTTTTTGAGAAGAGTGGCAGCTACTTTTTCTTTCAATTTTTTAACAGCTTCACTAGATTCAAAAGATTGTCGGGCTTCTTCCTTTAAAATATCACTTTCTTTTTTTGATTCTCCCTGAGTACTATTTTTTGAATGCTTATCTTCAATTATCCGTAATTCTGCAGCTTCTACTTTTGCATCTAAATACTGTGTCGATTCTGGGTAATTACTTATGAATTCATCATAGAGTAAGATTGCATATTTCAAGTCCCCTTGTGACGCATGACGTCTTGATTTTTTTAATATAGTTTGTTCACTCATAGCTTCCCTTTTAGATACCTACAGTTGTTAACAAGAACTATTTCCTGTTATCGCACCTTAGCAACGTCCCAATTAAGACAGTTTGTAAAATAAAATCAACCACTTAGTCATTGCTCGTGCTGTTATTGAGTTTTTTGGATATAACATATACCTGATTCTTATTAAAATCAATCACTTACTAAAAGCGTAATTTTAGAATTATCAAATGAAGTTCGGCTTTGTAGGTGGCGATATAGAAACATTACGAGCGTTGACTATGTAGTGTTAGGCGACTGTCATCTTAAATACAGAGACACAAAAAATACATACGTACTAATGAAACCAGTAAATAAAACAGCAATAATAATATTTAAACTATATCCACTTAGTATGGCTGAGAAAA
>JASFYQ010000054.1:0-11136 GCA_045047105.1 Pseudomonadota bacterium
TATCGTTTTTATCGTTAAACAAATTTTTAATTTATGATTTGTTATCTGATGGCTCTATTAAAACAGAGTAACTTAATAATCAACTATCCTGAATATGACAAAATTGTAAGGTAGCGAATTAAGAGAGTATTTATTCTTCCAATTTTTTTTCTTTTGTTCATATTTCTGTTGTTCAATCTTTCCTTTTACATAACGCCGAAGACGGACTAAAAAATTAAATATATGTTCAGGTTATTTAGTTTTCATTCCTAAATAACTTAAGTATTTAATTTTTTAACATTATAAAGTTCTGAAACAGGCTCAATTGCTACCATACCACCTCCTTCAGTCATATCATTAGCCAATTGAGATAAAACCTGAGCAATGCTTTGTGCATGCTCGTAAGTGGTATAGATTTCAATTTTCATGCCCTCAGAAAAACCACAATCACTATAGGCATTGTGGTAGTCACCAAACCCTTGAACAGTACTCACTGAAACACCCGGAAGATCCAGTTTTTTCATCTCAGATTGAATGGATTTAAAATCTAAAATATCCATAATAGCAACCACTTTACTAAATTGTTGCGCCATAAGTTTTTCCTTTTATTTATTATTGATTATAGTTTTCAAACCAAATGATTTCCATATAAAATAAATGGCAGGAATAACCAATAAGGTTAAGATAACCGAGCTTATCATTCCACCTATCATTGGTCCTGCAATGCGTTGCATAACTTCAGAACCGGTACCTTCGCCCATCATAATAGGTATTAAACCGACCACAATAGCTGCTACTGTCATCATAATTGGGCGAACACGTTGACCTGAGCCATCAAGTACAGCCTGTTTGACATCTTCTTTAGTTAAACTTCTATGTTCTTTTTTTGCTTTATCTACCAAGGTGTTATACGCCTGGTTAAGGTAAACAAGCATTAACACACCAATTTCTACCGTAACGCCTGCCAAAGCAATAAAACCCACACCCACTGCAACAGACATATCATAGCCTAATATAAACATCAGCCAAAAACCGCCTACCAAAGCAAAAGGTAAGGTTCCCATAATAATCAATACTTCAATAATATTACGAAAATTGATATAAAGTAATAAAACAATAATTGCCAGAGTAATTGGAACCACGGCAGTTAGACGTTCTTTGGCTCTTACCATATATTCATATTGCCCTGACCAACTGATCGAATACCCGGGAGGCAAATCCACTTGCTCAGTAACTATTCGCTGTGCATCTGCCACATAAGATCCCAAGTCACGTCCTTCAATATCAACCAGAGTCCAGCCATTTAATCGAGCATTTTCACTTTTTATAGCAGGTGGTCCATCTTCAATGCGTACATCGGCAACATCAGCCAAGGCAATTCGTTGGTTATTTTTAGTCACCAGAGGTAACAGGCGAATTTTTTCAACCGAATCTCGGTAACTTTGAGGATAGCGAAGATTAATCGGGTAACGTTCTTGTCCCTCAACAGATTGCGCAACCTGCATTCCACCAATAGCCGTCATCACCACTTGTTGAATATCCGCAATATTCAAACCATAACGGGCAGCCTTATCCCTGTCTATATGTGCCTTTATATAACGCCCTCCAGCAACACGTTCAGAATAAACCGATGCGGTGCCTTCTACCTTTTTAAGTACCAATTCCAGACGTTTACCTATTTTTTCAATTTCTTTTAAATCAGGCCCTGCGACTTTTATCCCCACAGGTGTTTTTATACCGGTTGCTAACATGTCAATACGAGTTTTAATCGGCATTACCCAGGCATTTGTTAATCCAGGAAATTTTACCAGCTTATCCAGTTCTTTACGCAAACTCTCGCTGGTCACGCCAGGTCTCCATTGAGATTTTGGTTTTAATTGAATGAGTGTTTCAATCATGGTCAGTGGTGCCGGATCGGTTGCTGAATCTGCACGGCCAATTTTACCAAAGACACTTTTAACTTCAGGCAGCGTTTTTATTAATCTATCCGTCTGTTGTAATAGTTCACGTGCTTTGCCGATAGAAATACCTGGATAAGTGGTTGGCATATACATCAGATCACCTTCATCCAGAGGTGGCATAAATTCACTGCCAATATGAGTTACAGGCCATATGCCGATGGCTAATATAATCATCGCAATAAAGACCATGGTTTTAGGGCCATCCAGGACGGCTTTAATAAGAGGCATGTATATCCAGGTAACCAGCCGATTCACAGGATTTTTATGTTCGGGTAAAATCTTTCCACGAACAAAATACCCCATTAAAACAGGAACCAATGTTATGGATAAACCAGCAGCCATTGCCATGGCATAGGTTTTAGTAAAAGCCAGTGGAGCAAACATTTTCCCTTCTTGAGCTTCTAATGTAAAAACAGGTAAAAAACTCATGGTGATAATTAGCAAAGAGAAAAATAGCGGAGGGCCCACTTCAACAGAGGCTTCTGCTATAATTTGCCAGCGATTACTATCGGTTAATGGTGTCTTTTCAATGTGTTTATGAACATTCTCAACCATAACAATAGCACCATCCACCATGGCCCCGATGGCAATTGCAATTCCCCCCAGCGACATAATATTGGCATTTAATCCTTGCATATGCATAATGATAAAGGCGCCCAGGATACCAATAGGCAGGCTGAATATAATCACCAGTGAGGAGCGAAAGTGAAATAAGAAAATAGCACAAATTAAGACCACAACAATAAATTCTTCAATGAGTTTTTCGTATAAATTATCGACCGCATGATTAATCAAGGTAGAGCGATCATAGGTGGTAATAATTTCAACCCCTTCAGGTAAGCCTTTTTTAAGTTCATCTAATTTATTTCGAACCAAGGCAATCGTTTTTTGTGCATTTTCACCAAATCGCATCACCACATAGGCACCAACCACTTCACCTTCACCATTGAGTTCAGCAATGCCTCGGCGCATTTGCGGACCGGTAATCACATCGGCAATATCTTTTAATTGTAAGGGGGTGCCATTAACATTTAACCCCAGAGGAATTTTTTTAATATCATCCACATTTTGTAAATAGCCTGTCACCGAAACCATATATTCTGCTTCACCCATTTCTACCACTGAAGCACCTGTTTCCTGATTGCCTTTATTAATAGCAGTTTTAATTAAACTTAAGGGAATGTTATAAGCACGTAGTTTTTCGGGATCAACTATAATCTGGTATTGTTTTACCATGCCGCCAATAGTGGCAATTTCTGATACGCCGGGCACGGTTTGTAATTCATATTTTAAAAACCAGTCTTGCAGGCTGCGTAACTGGCTAATATCTGTTTTATGGGTTTTATCCACCAGAGCATAACCATAAACCCAGCCCACGCCCGTTGCATCGGGACCTAATTGTGATTTAGCATTGGCAGGTAAGGACGAGGCTACCTGACTTAAATATTCCAAAACTCTGGAACGTGCCCAATAGAGATCGGTGCCTTCTTCAAAAATAACATACACATAAGAGTCACCGAAAAAGGAATAACCCCGAACCGTAACCGCTTTTGGCACCGATAACATGGCTGTGGTTAAGGGGTAGGTGACCTGATCTTCAACCACTTGAGGCGCCTGTCCGGGAAAAGAGGTTTTAACAATAACCTGTACATCAGATAAATCAGGTAGAGCATCAATTGGCGTTTGTTTTATTGAATAAATGCCTACTGCAAATAGTACCAGAGTTGATAAAACAATAAAGAAACGATTGCGAATGGACCAGTAAATTATTGAAGCAATCACTATAATGCCTCCCTGTTGATCTCAATAATTTCAATAGAACCATCATCGTGTTTCTCTACTAAAAAATTAATTTTTTGTTTTGCCTGCAATGTGCCAATATCTAGATCTTTGTCCACAGGAAAGTCCATTAACATATCAGGCCACCCCCAAACAGTAACCGCTTTATGTTGAATGGTCAGCATTGAGTGTGCTGCCATTACATCCACAATTTCACCTTCAATCCATGCCTGTTTATTATCTGCAGGTGCTTCCTTAGCCTGCATAGCATCCATCTTCTCAGGCTCTTCCATTCGCTCAAATGCGGCGGTTAAACTGGATTCAGAATCAATTAAAAATTGTGCGGAGGTCACAATTTGTTCACCTTCTTTAAGTCCTTTTACAATTTCAATATAAGCACCACTTTCACTTCCTGTTTTAACGGCGACGGATACAAATTTTCCTTCACCTAACGATTTAACTACTCGTTCCATCGTGCCACTGCGGATAATAGCTTCTCGTTTTACTAATAAAACGTCTTTATTAAAGCTGCTGTGGATGGTTAAAGTAGAAAACATATTGGGTTTTAGTAATTCTTCAGGATTATTAAAACGAATACGCACTCTCAAGGTTCTGGTTTTTTTGTCCAGTGTGGGATAAATGTAATCTACAATGCCTTTCCAGTTTTTTTGTGGGAAAGCAGCAACGCTCATATCGACTGTTTGGCCTTTTTTGACCCAACCACTTTGCCTTTCAAATACTTCGGCTATGACCCAAACGGTATTTATTTGGGCAATACTTAAAACATCCATGGCGGGTTTCACATACATTCCCTGGCGAATATTCATTTTTGAAATAAAACCATTGTGTTTGGCATAATAGGCAATGCGCTGATTAATTTTACGTGTTTTTTGCAGTTGTTTAATTTGTCCACGAGGAATTCCTAAGGAGATAAGGCGGTCTTTAGACGCTTTTATTAAGATGGTATTGCCGCTTTTTAAGGCGGTAACATATTCTTCCTGAGCATTGACCAGTTGGGGGCTATACAATTCGAATAATTTTTGACCTTTTTTTACCACCTCTCCCAATGTTTTAACGGATAATTTTTCCACCCAGCCATCGACTCGAGTATGTAAATGGTAGAGTTTTTCTTCATCAAAACCAATATAACCCACGGTATTAATTTCTCTGTCCAGTGGTGCCTTTTTTACTTGAGCAACACGCACGCCCAGATTATTTTGCACGACAGCCGAAATTTTTACCACCCCATCTTCGGTGGCTTCTGCTGCATAAACAGGTACTAAATCCATTCCCATGGGTGATTTGCCTGCTTTATCACGACGGTAGTTAGCATCCATGGGGGCAACCCAATAGAGTATTTTGTCACCTCCATCATCATCTGCTGCAGATGATTCATCTGCAACTGAGGTAATTCCAGCTAATTGCAATTGCTGGGAAACAAAGGGTTGTGCAAAATAGCCACCAGCAAGGCCACTACTCAATATAATAAAACTGGATAATAGTTTATTCATAAATTTTCCTTTATATAGCTAGGCTTGAAGCCAGAAATTATTAATTTTGTAAGGTGGATTGTCTGGGCATAAAATAAAGCATTTTTGATCGGCTTTGTAAATGATCGACTGCAATGCGCCTCTCATCCAGCTTGACATTTAAATTATCAATATGCGCTCGCATCACATCGGAAAAATCACCTCGATCTGACTGATATGCAAGTAAAGATGCGGTTGTCTGTTGTTCTGCCTGGGGTAAAAGTAAGCGATTATAGAGTTGGTGTCTTTTTGTTAGCTGCACTTCATTACTTATTTCCTGCTGTAGTTGTGATACCAGTTGGTGTAATAATTCAATACGTTTGTCTTTTAATGACTGATAAGCATGTTCTTTGGCCAAACGTTTTTTATCTTGTCTATTAGCGGTAAATAAGGGTAAATCAAAGGTAACGCCTGCTGAAATAAAATCACTGCGGCTTTGACCATTCGGATTATTGTCCCGATAACCATAACTGACATTAAGCCCCCAACCTGGTTTATAGGCTTCACTTGCTAGCTCGATGTCTTTACGACTTACCTCAATTTGTTTATCTATTTGCTGAATTTTTGGATGTTCACTAAGTAACTGGCTTAATTGGACAAAACTTTCATCCGCTTGAATATTTAGAGATTGTGCTTGTAATTGTTTAGGCATTTCAATGGCTGGTAACTCAGCAATTAAAGGAGTATAACTGTTTGTTTCACCAATCCAGCGTGATAGTTTAGAACGCTGGGTATTAATTTTTTGGGTAATTTTAACTAAGCGATCATCTAATCGACTGAGTTCTAGTTGGGCTCGAATAAGATCCTGCTGGTTATTGCGGCCAACTGAAAACAATGATTGTACAATTTCAACTAATTGAGAAAATAATTTTTTATTCTGGCTAATGGTTTTTTTTGCCTGCTCCCAGTAAAAAATTTCTAAATAGGTTAAACGTACCTCTTTTAAAATAGTCAATTTACGTTCTGACATTTTAATTAAAAGCAGTTGTGACTTTTTTTGCTTTTTTTGTTGTTTTAAATCCAGTGTTTTACCCGCAGGAAATTGTTGTGTGATGCCCACTTTAAACTGGGTCATATTCTCCTGATCAAAATTAAAAGTATCCGTGGGTAAGTTTGCTAGACTGACCTGCATTTTAGGATCCATTAGTTGACCATCTGCTATGGCTTGTTCTGACAATGCCTGAGATTGCCATTGTTGACTGATTAAACCGGGCTCATTTTGTAGTGATACCTGTTCAACATACGCTAATGTCAATCTATTTCCAGCTATTTGGGCAGAAAATACTGGCTGAGAAAATGATAAAAACACAGCCATATTTAAACCTAATAACTGAGTTGAAATTTGTTTGTTGAATACTTTTTTGATGAACATCTTAAACTCCTGACTATATATTTTAACAAGCTATTAAAAAAACCAGAGCTAATTTTTACCTTAGGAACGTTCACCAAATAACGTAAACAATTGACTTGTTTTTTCTCCTCGTGGAGCCTTCTCTTGGTGTCCGTCTTCGGCGTTATGAAAATAGTATGTAGGGTGGCTACACACTTATTTTAATGTCTTGAAGACAAACAAAAAACCTAAGCCACTTGCTCAAGTTATTTCGTTCACGTTCTTTAGTTCTGGCCATAAAAGCAAGAAAATTTAATCTTATCTATTCATATTATTATTTGAGCTACTAGTGTCTGTTTCAGGCATATTATCATCTGATGAATTATTACCAGCTTCATTATCATGATAACCATCCCTATCAAGGTCATCATCATGAAATCCATCCTTATTTAAATCATCATCATGGTAACCATCCATATCAAAATCATCATCATGAAATCCATCCTTATTTACATCATCATCATGGTAACCATCTCGATCTCGATCATCATCAGCAAATCCATCCCTATTTAAATCATCATCTGACCAACCATTACCATCAACATCTATATTCATAGATGAATCCTGGCCGACTGGAAAATTTAAACTGTGTAATGCTGTATCGCCTCCAATCCAATTATTTGTATCGTAAACATCTGTTCCAGTAGTGACTAAAACCTGATACATTTGATAATTTCCAACAGGAATGGCGGTCGTATCAAATTCTGGTAACAGCATTATTCCATTAAATGATTCAATGGATTCATAAGGTACTGCTTGAAGAGAAAAACCAACTTGATTTAGAAAATATAAATCTCCTTCACCATTCATTCTATAGGCAATATAGATATCACCTGATTCACTCTGATCAAAACTCATTTGAGTCGAAATAGAACCTTGGTTATTTGGAAATAATGAACGTTGTGCCGTAAATTCAGAGGCGGATAGGTTAAAATTAACCAGTGATGAAATTAATATAAATGAAGTAGATAGCGGTATTAAATTTTTTAGTTGTCTTTTTTTCATATTTTCATCCTTAAATTATTATAAAGTACGTTATATCTTTAACTAATTATTATTAACAGTATAGTTCGTTAATGTCTCTATTAAATCAGAGTAATGTTAGACTAAACTATCCTGAATATGACAAAATTGTAAGGTATAAAATCTAAGCATCTTTTAAAGGAGAATATAGGGTTTTATTTTTTCTTCCAGAAGCCTTTTTAGGTAGTTTTCTGAAGGGTTATTTTGAATTTCTTTATAAAGAGGGATAATAATGCTGTAGAAATGATTAAGTAAGCCAGGATCAAAATGAGTAGCCGATCCCTGTAACATTATTTCCCGGGTGGTATGAAAGCTAAATGCTTTTTTATAGGGGCGTTTTGATGTTAGAGCATCAAATACATCAGCTATAGCAAAAATTCGAGCATTGAGTGGAATATCTTCTGCAACCAAACCTTGAGGATAACCACTACCATTGTATTTTTCATGATGACAGGCGACAACATCTTTTGCATCCTGCAACCAATCACTGTTGTTTATTATGTCAACACCGTAGTCAACATGCCGCTGCATAATTGTAAATTCTTCTGCGGTTAATTTTCCAGGCTTAAGTAAGATATTGTCGCTTATGCCTATTTTACCCACATCATGTAAAAAAGATCCCTTAATCAAGGCACTGATTGCATTAGGGTTTAATTTTATTTCCTGAGCTAAAATAAGGGCATAAAGAGTCACTCGATAATTATGTGCATGCGTATCGCTGTCTCGTTTAGCAATAGCACTGCCGAGTAAATTGAGTATTTCCTGATTAGAATGAGCCAGCTTTTTAGTTTTATTGAGTAAGTTCCTCTGTAATAACAAAATAGTAGGATACATGGATATAAAAATGATAAAAATAATCAATAAGGCTTCAATAAGGTTTTTTATCATGTTGTGACGTAAGTCACGCATACTATCAGTAATATCCACAAATATATGTAACATGCCAAGCGTTTTATCTTGAAGTAATATCGGCATAATCAAATCAAAATAATTCTTATCCGTAATATGAGCATGAATAAACTGAGTTTTAATACCCTGGCTATCACTTAAATCAATGGTATGTGTATTTTTACTCAGTATCTGTTTAATTGCGGTGTATTCTGCTTTTTTTTCTTCAATTAATGTCACTCCTGTATTATCTTTTAGGTTAAAAAATAAAAAATTATTGTTTTTGTCAAATAAAATTAATTGATCTTGTGTGGCTTTATGTCTCATCTGAGAGTCATTGTGCATATAATTATTGGCTATTGATATAGAAATATCAGCCACTTTTTTAATGATCTGGCTTTGAATATGTTTTAAGTCAAAAAAATAACTTGCACCACCAACGGCAATCATCACAAAAATCATAATGATTACTAAATGAATAAATAATTTTTGTTGGTCGCTTGAAATTTTAGTCATTAATGTTTATGTCCATCATCATTATGTTCACCTGCAGTTTTTATGATTAACTGTTGGTATTGCGTGGCTGTAAGTTGCTTACTTTTATTAATAAAGGCAACCATTGCCCATACCTGTTCATCCGTATGTGGTGGCGACCAGGCTGGCATCCCTGTCATCTTCAGGCCATTTTTAATGACCCAGAATTGTGCAGCTGGACTATTTTGGTAATCTTTATCACTAAAAACGGGAGGTCTTGGATACAAACCTTGATTGATCTCAGTCATTTCCATTCCTGGTGCTAAATGGCAAGTAGTACACATTTCTGCATAATTCTTTGCCCCTGCTTTTATTAGCTCATGATCCGTTAAATCAGGTACTTTAATATCACTCGTGCGGGCATCAATAGAACGAGTCCTGACCAATTCGAGTAAGTGGGTTGTCAGGGCAAAATGTTTATCCTTAGCTGATACATTATAAAAGCCAAACCATATAACAGAAAAAACAAGGATTAATATTAAGCTGATGGATATCAGTAATAATTTAATTTGTTGGGATTTTATCATACATTTTCTCCATGGTATAAATAAGTGGTAAGTTCTAACTTACCACTTTGAAGTTGTTTCGTGAACGTTCCTAAAGGCTTCTCAGTTAAAACCAGGCTCTGACACCCAGTACAAATTGAACGTCACTGTTATCCTCTCCTTCATCACGTGCATAATCAGCTGTTTTCCCATATTTTTGGTTCCAATTAATACCAATATAGGGAGCAAATTCCCGCTTAATTTCATAACGCAGTCTTAAGCCTATTTGAGAATCGGATAGTCCAGAACCTGTACCTGTCTCTTGATCATTTTTAGCATGGAAATTAACTTCTATTTCCGGTGATAAAACCAGTTTTTGAGTAAACATCCATTCGTATTCAGCAGTGAGTCTGAGATTGGTTTGACCTGATTCTCCAATGAATAAGGCACTATCCACTTCAAACCAATAAGGAGCTAAGCCTTGCAATCCAATGGCTAACCAATCTTTATTTGGCTTAGGTTTTATATCATGCCGCCAGCCTATTTGAAAATCCCAAAATGGAGCAATAGCCCGACTATACAGTGCTTGTAGTTCCAATTCTTCATTTTTACTACCCACCCATTCACTGTCTACTTTAATCCACAGTTTATGCAAATCTTTTCCTATCCAGCCCTGAGCTTCCAGGACTAAAGGGTTTTTACCATCGGCACTTTGAGAAGAAAAACGAGTTTCAATCTGGTCAATCATTAATTTACCAATAATGGGATCATCTTCCATTCCACCCGCCATAAGCGCTGATGAGAATAGTGAGAGTGATATTACAGCTATTGCTAATTTATTTTTTATGATAGTATTTGTTTTCACTTTTTTCCTTAATTCGTATAATAAGTGCATGAATTTCTCCTTATACCACTTCAACTTTTCTAAACATACCCAACATGTGATACAACAAATGGCAATGATATGCCCATCCACCCATGGCATCTGCTGTGACTAAATAGCTAATTTTTGCGCCTGGTTGTACAATAATGGTGTGTTTTCTTGGAATATAATCCGCATTACCTGTTTCTAAATCACTCCACATACCATGTAAATGAATGGGGTGATTCATCATGGTGTCATTAATTAAGTTAATTCGTACACGTTCACCAAATTTAAGTTGCAGTGGTTTGGCATCAGCAAATTTAATCCCGTTCATAGACCACATGTAACGGCTCATATTCCCGGTTAAATGTAAATTTATTTCTCGACTGGGTTCACGTGGATCAGCTGTTTTATTAAAGTTGACTAAATCTGCGTAAGTTAATACTTTTCTTCCATTGCCCCGTAAACCAACACCCGGATCATCAAGACGGTATTGAGCACCATCAGCTCGCATGTCAACATGAGGTCCATATTCTGATGCAGCATGAATCACTTTTTGTTGACTGCCAAAACCTGCTTTGCCTGAACCCATCTTGCTGATATCATTTTTAATCGGCATTTGCTGACCCATCTTAGCATGATCCATTTGACTCATATCATGTCCCATCTTAGCATGATCCATTTGACTCATATCATGTCCCAT
>JASFYQ010000055.1:0-14485 GCA_045047105.1 Pseudomonadota bacterium
AGGCGGATATAGGTATTATTTAATTGTTTAAGGTAATTTCGTTCCGCAGCTGAAAGCATGACTCTTACTTCAACCTCTTCTGTACCCTGCTGATAAATTTGCACCAGCTGACCATCAAAAGCAGCTCGTAATTGCCTGGCTATAGCTTCTACGGAAAGCCCCAAAGCCAGACCTGCTGGAGTTAAGGAAAAAACCAATTGTTCCTTACCATAGGGCATATCATTATCCACGCCAGAAACGCCTTTTATTTTTTTTAATACCTGAATCAGCTCAGTTGCAGCCATTTTCATAGTATCACTATCTCCGCCACTTAAGCGGATGGTAATATCATTACCCGGTGGCCCTGTTTTACGAGATGCCATAGTTAAGGATTCGATACCGGGCTGGTTGATAAGTTTATCCTTCCAGGCCTTGATAAAAGTTTCATTTCTTACACTGCGTTGATCGGGATCTTGTAATTGCAAATAAATTGCACCCAATTGATCGCCATTTTTATTACTCTGGCCGCCACTATAAGTACTGCCATGAATAGTAATTGCGGTTTCAATCAGGCCTTTACCTAATTCTAATTCAGTTTCATACAAGGTTTTTTCCATATGTTTTAAATACGCATCGGTGGTACTTTTAGAGGTTCCAGAAACAAACGTAATATTCGCAAAAACAATATGTGACTCAGGTGAGGGGAAAAAACTATAGCTAATGCGTCCTCCGGCTAATAAAGCAAAGGCCAGAATGAGTAAAGAAATAATTAAACTAAGAGTAATGCCTCTATACTCTAAAGCCAAAGCCACAACAGGTTTAAACAGCTGTTCACGAAAGTTGTCGAAACCTTTGTCAAAACTCGCCCTTAATGATTTTTTATCTTCACTATCGCGTTTAAAATGTAAAAAAGCATGGCGTAAATGCCCGGGGAGAACAAAAAAACTTTCTATTAAGGAGGAAAAAATAACACAGATAATAACCAGTGGAATATCAAATAAAATATTGCCCATTATGCCGCCTATCATCATTAAGGGTAAAAATGCAGCAATCGTGGTTAAAGAGGATGCCAGCACGGGAATAAACATTCGCCTCGCCCCTCCCTCTGCGGCTAATAATGGAGCTTCTCCTTCCTGGTAATGTGCCAGAGCATCTTCTCCTACCACAATAGCATCGTCCACAATAATTCCTAAAGCCATGATCAAGGCAAATAGGCTGATCATATTAATACTGCCACCTACTGCATATAAAATAGCCAGAGTTGCCATAAAAGAGACTGGAATACCAATTGCTACCCATAAGGCCACTCGCCCATTAAGAAACACATATAAAATTAATACAACCAGGAGTAAACCTGTGCCCCCATTAGTTAATAATAAGTTGGTTCTTTCTTTAATAAGCTTCCAAGACTCATCATATACACTTAATTCTACTGTGGGAGGCAAGGTAGGCCGAACATCTTCTAACCATTGATGCAGGATATTTGCCGAACGCAAAGCATTGCCTTTTTCTGAGCGTAAAATACTTAGTTCAATAACTTGTTGTCCATGAACGGAACGGGTTACTCCACCCTGTTTTTTACGTTTTTCAATTAGGGCTATATCTCCCAGGCGAATATACTCGGTATCATTAACGCGAATAGGAATATCTGCAAATTCTTTTTCACTGCGACGTTGGGATAAAATTCTTAGTTCTTTGGCTGAATCTGCATAAGCAAATGTGCCAATAGGTACATCCAGACTAAATTTATTAATCTGCCTGGCTACATCATCCAGAGTCATTTGTAGCTGTTGTAACTTTTCAATATTTATTTCTATAGCAATTTCTTCATCGGGTAGTCCATTAATATCTATTTTATCCAGACCTTTCTCAATCAACTCTTTTTCAAACCGGTCAGCTAAGCGCCGCATTTCCTCTTTATCTATATCACCAGAAATCTGTAATTTAGCTACACCTTCATAACGAAGCAGGGTTTCAACTATGGGTTTTTCTGCTTCCTGGGGAAGGTTTCTAAATTCATCCACTTTTTGTTTAACCTTGTTTAAGGCTATAACCATGTCTGCACCCTGAGTAAATTCGAGGACAATCGAAGATACATTTTGTGCTGATGTAGAAGTCATTTTATGTAAGTTATCAACAATTTTTAAGCGTTGCTCTAATGGAATGGTAATGCCTTTTTCAATATCCTGAGCACTTGCTCCAGACCAGATAACTCGAACACTGACGCGATCCAGCTCAAAATTAGGGAAAAATTGAATATTCAATTTATTTAAAGCAAACATCCCACTGAGGATCATCAGCAGCATAAGTAAGTTGGCGGCAACTTTATGGTGGGCAAAAGTACTGATTAGGGTCATTATTTAAGATTTACATACCTATAAAAAAATCTAAAAAAAAGTGCTATAAAAAACATTAGATTTAACTTAATTCAAATTGCTTTTTGTTGCAGAGAGAATTACTATTATACTTCTTAAAATTAAAAGAAGTGAAAAAAGATGGCCAAAGTTTATACCGATAGTTTGTTAGAAGAAATGAAGCTACTTGCCCAATTTCCAGAAGAATCTCATCTAGAAGGACTAAAAATACACGACACAGCGAGCAGCATAATTAAAACCTCTGCTCAAGCACTTTTTGATAAAGGCATGATCAGCCAAACTGACGGTGGATATTTAACCGATAGTGGCCGCGAAATGGCAGAGCATTTACACAATGTTTTGGATGCACTTGCTCGAGCTTAAAAAATAGACATTTATTAAATTACTCAGCTAACTTACCTAAAAAGTAGCGGTGTTGTGGAACCTGGAACGATATTACTATTCCTGTAGTTCCACTCCCGCTATTTTTAAAAACAATAACTTATTACTATATTGACTTTATTCTCTAAAGTGATGTGAACTGGATTAACAGGCAAGACGGCAGTCGGCATAGAGGGGGCATGAACCACAATACTGCCATTGCTAATACTGATGCTAATAGAAGTATTACTGCCTGCTTGGAGCTTAAATTTAATCTTGTACCAATATTGTGAACAAACTTAATATTATCGTTATTTTGGGGTGAAGTTAAAATTACAAAATCAACATCGTTCAAAAGTTACACCACTAAAAGCCTTTAAAACCTGAAGCATATCCCGAGGTGAATTTGATAATGGCTGACATTCAAAATGGTTATTAGGGAGGTTACTTTCTAGTTTTAATTTTTGTATGCTACGGTCAAATAAAGCATAGCAGATAAAACTTGAACTGTGATTTGAGCGATATTCTATCCCATCAAAACCAATGGGATGGTCGTAGCAGTGTTTAACAAAATTATCTTTTTCAAGTTCATTACTGTAATAAGCTGATGAACACACAATATCTTGAACAGTGTGAGGAACTAAGGTTAATGAATGAGCTAATGTTAGTTTTGCAATGTGATACCGTAACTGAGTATCGCAATCAATATTAGCTTCCATTTCTGGAACAAAAAATCCTGGACGTCTTCGCAAAAAGACCTCCAGAAAGCAACTTTCAATATGTGGAGCCCAATAACCCATTTTTATATTGTATTTTTCAGAAGATAAACGCCTATCAGGACCAGATGAAGACCAAAAAGCATCATATGTAGCATTGGCATTACCTTTACTATTGTATAGTCTTAATAAATGACTAACTTTTGTCGGTTCAATATCGTTTAAATCAAAGAGCATAAATATTCTCTACAGATTTTCATATTCAGTTGCAATGCTTATCAGTGACCTTATTCTGCCTTCACGTATTAACTGCAATGGTGGTTTATTTTTTTCTCCCAGATGATTACTGACCATAAATTCCTGGACTGCATAACCATTACTATTAAAAATATGACACACATCAGCAATACCATTTAATATACCACCTGTATGCCGATCAATTTGCCATATTGGTAAACTCCAGGGGCTTTTTTTACCACTGCCTTGCTTATAACCAATTAATTTCTGAGATGTTAAATTATCTCTGACCATATTAGCCAAAGAATTCTTAGTTGAATTATTTCCTAACGACTTCATTTTAGCCACAAAGGCATTAACACCAACACAACCCTCTTCTGCCTGCCATACCTTGACACTATTCACATCAAAAGCTTTATGATTTTCTTCTAATAAATTGAACTCTTCCCTCGTTAAAGGAGACTTATCCCAGAATTCTGGACAAAGCAAATCACCCTGAGTTTTCTTTTTCATTTGCCATTCAATAAGCATCTTTAGCAGCTCTGTCGGGTTATCCTTAAATAATTCATCGTAATAATTTGGTGGAAAGCCTTTTTCCTCTATTTCAGAATCCAAGAGGGTAAAATATTGAGCAATTTTAACAAAGAATTTGGGATGTTCTGAAATTTGCCTTTCTAGCAAAACAGACTGTTCTTTACTTATATTTAACTGATCCATTTTTAAGAGATGCATTGACATTTTTTAAATCCTTTCAACATATTTGATAACTTAACTGGCGACACACATAGTATACAACTTAAACATAGAATGCAACAATATAAATAGTATACCCACTTATACATATAATACAATAGTTACTTGACACATGCTTACTTTTTAATTAATAATAAACATCAAGGTTCTTATTGTTAGTGGCTAATAAATGGGGATGGAAATGCTTAATTTAGGCGGTCTTGTATCTGCAAATTGTTTTAATCGGTGTAAAGAAAAAGCGATTAAAGTTCACCACACTTTAATTAACCGCTCTTATAAAGGCCCATCCTATAATGATTTCAGAGTTAAGTATGAAAGTCTTTGCATTCAATCTAGCAAAGGTGAGCTAGCCAAGTCACTTAAGTTTAAACATATCGAACATATCCCCTCAGAAATACATTTACGCCATGGTTTCCGAAGTTTTTATAAAAAGGTTATAAGGAAACAATGCCATAATATAGAAGACTTAGAAAATATAACAAAAAAAACAGGAATGAGAATTTGTGCTCATTCTGATATAAAAACAGAGTCTGTCGTTTGTTTTAGTGCACTAATATTATACTTTTGCTACTATATTGGGGTATCCTCAATAAAGTCTGGGGAGGTTGATTTTTATCTGAATATTGCAACTTACCTTGCCAGAATTACCTTATTAGGTGAGCCTGAAGAATTTTTAAACAGTTTTAAACACCATTACAATTACAATATTGATGAACTCTCTGAACATGGCGTTCTTAAAAGCTCAATCCTGAGACATTATATTATTGCCACTGAAGGGGCTGATAAAGCGGGACATAGAGAAGGCCGCTTTATTCTTTCAGGGGAAAGAAAAATTCCACCCAAACTTTTTTCAGGGATCCCTTTTGAATTAGTGCCTGAATCAGGATCATTTATTATTAGAACAGAAAACATTATCGCTATGGTTAGGGATGTAGGGGTTAATCAATTTAAGAAAAAAGAATACTCCTATATCCAAATCCCAGTTGATAAAGATTCTCACCAACTACAGTTTTTAACTTGGGGAGATTACAAAACGGCTTGAAAAAAGGATACTCTACCCAGCAAATGATAGTAAAAAATCATGTTACTAGCAACTTATCCGTTGATCAAATTCATACCCAGATAAAACCTCTGCTCAGGCACTTTTTGATAAAGGCATGATCAGCCAAACTGACGGTGGATATTTAACCGATAGTGGCCACGAAATGGTAGAGCAGTTACACAATGTATTAGATGCACTTGCTCGAGCTTAAAAAAATAGCGGTGTTGTGAAACCTGGAACAATATTAATATTCCTGCGGTTCCACACCCACTATTTTTAAAACAATAGCTTATGCTATACTGATTTTATTCTCTAAAGTCCCTCAACCGACAATAAATACAGGATCTGTTTATCTCCATTGGGGAAAACCACTTCATAATCGTGTATGCCATCATTATTTTGATCCTCCAGCCAGTTAAAAGATAACTGCTCACTGGCAGAACCCTCATCTGAAACCACCTTATAATCCATCAATGCCAGATAATGCTGATCACCTATAACTACCTGTATTACACCTTCCAGATCGATACTTACTTGCTTACCAATTGCATTTAGTGCATTTTTTAAACTATCCCAGTCTGCTGGAGTCGGATACAGATACTGGCGGTACAAAATACCCTCTTTATCAAACTGCTGAGCATACACCAGAGTATTGCTCAGTGTTTCTGAGGGCATAGAAACCAGACCCATTCGGCTATCCAGAGGATCTTCAACGGGAGAGAGATCCATAGCAATCCGTGAACTATACCAGTTACTGGTATTGCTTTTCTGCTCAATTACGGGTTTAAAATAAAACGTTCCATAGTCGCTGCGGCTTGTTTCAAAACCCAGCTCAGTAAATAAAGCCTGTAATGCCTCCAATTGTTGTGGCTCTGCCGATAAGATAACCTGCTGTCCTGAATCCGTTACCAATTTTATGTTAGCATTATCGGTTATATAAATCCCAGGCAGCGTGCCTACCGAAGCCTGATTTATTTCTACAGGTCGTAGCATAAAATAACGGTTTCCTTGCTGCGCCAGCAGATAGGCTGAAGTACTTATCCAGCGAAAGAATAATTGCACCATTATTTCCTGTTATGGATGCTGTAGCCTGTAATGCGGGCAAAATAGTCGTTAAATTGGGTGGTGCTGGAACAGGTGTGGGGGTGGGTGTAGATGTAGGTGTAGGCACTGGTGCAGAACCTGTTGTAGAACTAAAGCTATCAGATTTACTGCCAATGTTTAAAACTGTACTGATCTGGGTAGTATAACTGGAAGAAGAAGTGTGCTGCACCTTATATAGTATCACCATTATTTACACTGGCCGTACTACTACTCCAATTGCCAGAGTTATTTATTTCATAACTGCCATTGCTAATACTGATGCTAATAGAAGTATTAATCCCGCTAACTGTAATGGCATTTGAGGTAATCGCACTGCTTAAACTCACATTGCTCTGGTCGGTAAAACTAAAATCATCTGGGGTATCCAGAACCCGTACTGGTGAGCTCCTGTAAATACCTGAATATTCAGAATTAACTGAGGCTGCAATATAAGTAATACTTTGAGCATCTCCAGAAAGTGCCGAGCGGCCAACATCAGTAAATTGTGTATTTTGATTATCCAGACTCATTAATCGGGTTTCTCCAGTTTGGATATTATGAACAAAAATATCTTGATCATAGTCTGTATCATTAGCCACTAGATTTGAGGCATATGAAGTAAAACTGATAAACTGTCCATCATCAGAAATAGAAGGGCTGAATGAGCTCCCATTTGCTTGTAATCCATTACTGTCTACACTTACCCGAGTAATTAATCCCGTAGTTCTATTTAGTAAAAAGATATCAGATGTACTATTGGTATCACTACTTACCAGATTGCTAGCATCGGATTGAAAAGTTATATAGTTGGCATCTGGACTTATAATTGGATAACCTGAAACATTATTTGCTTCCCCACCATTTGCATCAACACTGATACGCCTTGTTTCTCCTGTACTTTTTATATGTATAAATATATCGCTTACATTATTATTATCATTATTTACAAGATTGGTGTACCTTGAAGAAAATACAAAGATATCACCATTTAGAGATACTGAAGGAGAGTCTCCATATATAAAGTTATTTGACTTGCCACCAGTACCCTGATCTCCATTTGAATTAACGCTAACACGGTTAGTATTTTTGGTAACAGTGTCATAGACAAAAACATCTTTAACTGGAGAACCATTAGTATCATTGGCAACCAGATTACTTGCTACAGATTTAAATATTATATAGCGTCCATCAGAAGACATGGAAGGATTTTCACTATTGCCATTTGATTCAATAACTCCTCCTGTTGCCATACTTACACGAATAATTTCTTGAGTATTAGTATCATATCTGAATATATCTCTAGTGTTATTGGTATCATTAGCAACCAGATTAGTTGCATCTGATTCAAATAAAATATAACGACCATCAGAACTAATAGATGAATGAGATGAGTGATTGTCAGCCTTACTACCATCAGTTGCACTATTTATCAGTTTAGTGGTATTAGTGAGTGTATCCCTAAGAAAAATATTTGTACCTTCATTCATATTACTGGCAAGCAGATTAAAAGCATTAGAAGAAAAAACAATATACCTGCCATCGGCTGATGATGAATTGGAAGTGATACTATGGCTTGGACTGGTTTGTGGGTAATTACCTTGAGTATTATTATGAACTCGTATTTTTTGCCCAGAGGAATATACAAACGCATCACTATGATTGAATGAAGGAGAATCTGCAGATAAATAAGCTATATCTTGGCCATTACCTGAAATTCTTATTAATCCACTCTGTTGATTTGTTTCAGCACCATTTGAGTCAACACTTACTCTTGTGGTAATACCAGTATTTTTGTCATGCACAAAGGCATCCGTTGTATTATTGTTATCATTGTTAACAAGGTTAGTGGCTTCGGAAGCAAAACTAATATGCCGTCCATCAGTAGATAAATCAGGATAATAAGAGTAGGCATTGGCTTGACTACCATCAGTATTTAGGTTGACTCTAACTGGCTGAGTAATTGTAGAATTATTCACCACAATAATGTCCCCATTGCTATTGGTGTCTCCGGCAACCAGATTATTTGCATCAGTTAGAAAAGCAATAAAGTTTCCATCACCTGATATAGAAGGATAGTAAGAAGAGTCATTAGCTTCATCACCAGCTGAATTAATACTTACCCGAACAGGTTTAATGGTTGTAGAAGTATTGACAACAAAAATATCTGCTTCATTATTGGTATCTCCTAATACCAGATTATTTGCATTTGATTGATACGCCACATACAGTCCATTATCTGAAATACTTGGATTATATGAGCCATCATTACCTTCTGCACCGGAACTATTAACACTAAGGCGTTTAGTAGTTTGATTGACCAGATCACGTATAAAGGTATCTGTAACACCATTTGTATCATTGGCTACCAGATCTGTAGCACCAGAAGTGAAAACCACGGCATTGCCATTAGCAGAAATTTGTGGTCTGTAACTGGAATTATTAGGTATGCTTCCAGTTTCTGTAAGACTAACCAGCGAAGTATTACCAGTTAGTGCATCATGTAGATACACTGCATATTGGGAGTTGTTAGAATCATATGACAAAAAGGCTATATACCTACCATCTGCTGATACTGACGGTTCTTGACCACCATTTGCTAATTGATTACCTGAGCTATCCACACTAACCATTTTTGTAGTCTGGGTAGTTTTATTATATATAAATACATCATATCGACGGTTGGTATCTGCTGGTGTAGTAACCAAATCTGTTCCATTAGAAATAAAAGCAATCACATTACCATCTTTGGAGATGTCTACGTGAAAGGCACTGGCATAAGCAACCGCCCCTTCCCCAACATTATTAACATCAACTCGAATTGTTTCTGCATTACTTATTCCCGGAGTTGCCATTGCCATTTTACCAGCAACTCCCAGCGATAAAATACTTTGGCTTAGTGGTGTTCTTTTAAATAGATTATAAGCTTGTACTTTCATGGGGATTGGCGCTCCTTAATTGCTTTAATAAGTCAGGGATCAATGTTTCAGTTAGAATATGTTTTTTTTTGGTGTTGGTATTTGTTTTTCGGGTAATATCACGTTTAAATAAACGTAAGGAAATCTGTGATAACTTTTTATTGCTATAAAATTCTGATTTCAGCAGACCGTTATAAAATATATCAATATATTTTTCTGTAGAAGATGGTTTGCCCTTGTCTTTAATGCGACTTTGGCGATTATCTCGTAAATGATGACGCAGTATTCCTTCCTGGATAAATCCCAGTTTCAGTGTACTTTGCTGGGCTTTGTGATTATATCCGTATACCAGACTGGTCAGCTTGTGCAACTGGATCTCCTGAAAAGCAAATTCAAGTACCAGCAAGCTTGCTTCCGGCCCATAACTCTGCTGTGGTTGCTTGATACCTGGCAGTATTCCAATCAAAAACTCTGCACTTTGGTGCACAGCGTTATAATTAACCAAACCTGCAAGCCCGATTTCCTCCCCGGTTTTTTTAATACAAATCACCCACTCCATACTTTTTAGCATTTGAGGAGGAAGGGATTGCTTTTTTAATAAGTCTTGTTTTAGTATTTTTTCATCCTTTATAAAAGAATCATTTAAACAGTAGTTCTCAATAAATTCTCGATGTTGATAACAACTATAAATAAAATGGGTAAAATAGGGCTGATATCGATATAACATCAGATTCTTACCAATACAGACATAATCTTTATCTAAAGTTATTTTCTGTGTTATTTTAATTGTCACAATTCTGTACCTTTCTAAATAAGTGATCCTGAGATTTCTATATTTTTCATTAATAATGCTTCTTCATGAGGGTTTTGGGCTATCATTTTTTATTTTGAAGAAATGACTAGGATAGTACAGATAAAAACTATATTCATTTTGTTTTCCTTTTAGCCCAAAGCTCATTACTTGTATTTTCTTTTCTATACACATTATGCTCTCCATTATTATTTTTTGGTTATTTGCCTAAATTTATTTTCTATTTTCCATCCACTACGTAATAAACTGCTATACAGCTAATAGATCCTGGCTCTTAAGTTATGCTATTGGCCTGAAAGCTATTTGTTATGCGCTATTTTCTTTGTTAACTAAACTTACCAATAAGAAGGTTTAGCTTATTAAAAATAACATTATGACACTTTAAATAGATAATTGCTACTGACAGAACCATATTTATATTATTAACAGATTAATTCTATTGCTAGCATGTAGAAATATACTCTCAGCCCCCATAGTATAAGCATATGAACAGTGAAATAAGTGCAGCAGAAAAAGCAAAGCGCATTTTTGCCTGGAATATCCGGGTAGAGCGTGCAAAACTCAGAATAAGCCAGGAGAAATTAGCAGAAAAAGCCGAAATCTCACGGACCTTTGTTGGTCAAATCGAGAATTGTGACTCGAATATGACTATTAATGTAATGGGTGCTATTGCCGATGCCCTGGATATTCCATTGGAAAAATTATTAACCAAAAACTGATTTGTGTTGCTGTTTCATCTAAGGCCAATCCTGAAAAATATTTATCTGGTTAATGATTGCATGCTATTTTGCAATACAAATTCTGACTTTCCTAGTACGAGAAATCGTAGTTATTCTCAGTTTTACTTCATCAGCTATCCTGTTTTATTAATTTACTTTAATTTCCTGTAACCACTCTTGCCCCTGATCAATAAACTTAATAAGTGAACCCAGGCTACTTATGGAAATAGGAAAAGTCGTTACGATTGCTTGATAAATACTCTAGCATTATTAAAAGTTGTATTTAATAAGCATTTCCGTATTTATTAAATAATAGCTCTTGCAGATTAAGATCATAAAAGCTAAATTAAACTTATGTATTAATATACAAAATTTAATAATTACTATTAAGAGCTACTTTATGATTGAATACAAAAAATATTTGACACTGAATCAAACCAGGAAATTACAGATATTTATAGAAAAACTTATTCAGATCCTGTCGATTGAACAAAAAAATACACACAAAGGGAAGTTTTATCAGTCTTCTTTATTCTCATTTTGGCAGTTATTATTGACAGAAATGAAAAAGTTTGGCTTTGATCAGATTATGTATGGCTTTATGCTTGGGCGTATTTATCGTGGTGAAATAATGAAAAAATCAAATTTTTTAAGTACCTTCGATAGTGAATTTATGGATATCTATGTTAAAGAAAATCATATCCATTATAGTTATCCCAATTGCTGGTGTATAAAAAGAAATGAAGCTTTGTCCTGGTTTGATGTCAAACCGGATAAATTGAAAACAACACTACATCAACTATTTCCTGACATAGTTAATTTTAAACAATATATTTTATGTGATAATTTTCGCAGAGACTTTGGCCTGAATATTGGTGTAAGTATTCCTTTATCACTGCGAACAGGAAATAATCGTGGGGGCTTAGGCCTGTGCACTACCACAATGAATAGCAATGAATTCAGGGCAATGTTTAAAGAGTATGGTCAATTAATTATCAAATTAGTCCAGGCTTACCATCAGCATGTTAACCAGACCATATTTGAAGTCCCTGAGCTTTGTTATAGCGCGTCATTAACCCACCGTTTGGTTTATCTGGATCGCAATGAAAAAAAGTACTAAAAAGCTTGTTCAAGGTAGCAGTTATTGATCAAATAAAATATGATCTTCATATCAGCCAATCATCGGTTGAAAAAATTTTAAAAAAGCTCAAAGCCAAGTTTTATGCTGATACCAATGTGCAATTACTCAATAATGCCAGTATTTTAGGGTACATATAAAATGTTAAGCAAACAACATATTAAAGTGCTTCTGCTGTTATCTCATGGTCATAAAATAAAGGATATTTGCTTACTGATGGATATCAGCAAAAGCAGAATAGAGGATCTACAAAGAGAGAGCCAGGGCGAGTTGAAAGTAGAAACCAATAATCAAGCAGTTATTAAAGCTTTAAAACAAGGCTATTTTAAAAAAATAGAGCTGGAATATTAACTAGCATAACGCCTTAAAGGGCATATACCATTCAAAAAATTATTAACCAAAAATTATAAATAATCCGATATTTCATTATTGCCTTTTTACTTAAAGCCAAGCTGTAGTGAATAATGTATTTTGCCTTGAGAGTTTCTATTTTTCTGGTACGAAAAGTTGTAGTTTTCATTTGTTATTCTAGTGTGTACAATAGTTCTAAATCTGGCAGATATTGCTCTCTTACAACAGGAATACAAATATGAATAGCCAATATTTTGAAGAAATCAGAGAAAAAATAGCTCAGATACAAAGTGTTTCTGATCTGGAGCAGGTTCTTGAACAGACCTCCCAGAAACCTGTATCTTGGTCACATTTTAATTGAGTATTGAATAGCGTTTTTTAAAAAATGTAGGCATTATCTAATCGATTAAATTTTCAGGAATTAAAGAATATATAAAATGAAGATTTACCTATCAAAAGATAACTCAAATTAGTTGCATGCCATTGATTTAAATAACAAATAAGTTTATCGATATAAACTAATAGCTTGTAGCATGTTATAATATCCCTATTAATTTTAGAAGTTTTTAGGACAGAATATGTTACAAATTGAGAAATCAGATAATTGGTCAAAAAATATATTTTCAAATGCTGATTTAGGTGATAAACGTCGAACAAAACGATTAATATCAATTGGCTCTCAACTGAGTGCGAATATAGGCAGTTCACTGGTTAAATCTTGTGAAGGAGATGAAGGAAAACTAGAAGGTATTTATCGATTTTTAAGAAACAATAAAGTGGAGCCTCAAAAGATTGCAGAAAGTGGTTTTTTTGCAACGGTTAATCAAGCCTTTAAATGTAAAACACTCCTCGCATTAGAAGATACCACCACACTTGGCTATACACATAGTTTAAAAAATTCCCTGGGCGACTTAGGTGGGAATAAAGAGTCAACTAAGCGAGGATATTTGGTTCATAACGTCTTGATGCTAGATGCTCAAAGTGAGCAAACTATTGGCTTAATCGAGCAAAATTATTGGCTTCGTGCATTAGACTCGGATGGGCGAGCAAAAAAAAGAAAATCCAGGAATTACGAAGAAAAAGAAAGCTTCAAATGGGAAGAAGCATCTCAACGTGTTGCAACACGGTTGGGAGAGAAGATGACCGATGTTATTAGCGTCTGCGATAGAGAAGCGGATGTTTATGAATACCTACACTACAAACATTGTGCACAGCACCGTTATATTGTCAGAGCCAGCTATAATAGAAAACTAAAAGGTGGCCATTTTATTTTTGACCACGCGGATACAGCACCCGTTTTGGGCTACTATGACATAAAAATCCCACAAAAAGGGGGGCGTACTGAGCGTAATACCATCTTAGAGTTAAGGGCGATGACGGTTAAGATTTTACCGCCCAAAAGAAAAGTTACCTATGGTGAAGAACTTACCATTAATTTAGTTATTGCAGAAGAAAAATATACACCCGATGGTAAAGGTTTATGTTGGATGTTATTGACCGAAGAACCCATAGATAGCTTTGAGAAAGCCCGTCAAATCACACGCTATTATGAATTGCGTTGGCGTGTTGAAGACTTCCATAAAGCATGGAAATCGGGTGGTACAGGTGTTGAAGCATTGCGTTTACAAGCAACGGATAATTTAAAGCGAACAGCCATTATTATGGCTTTTGTTGCGGTTAGATTAATTCAAATGCGAGAAATATTTAGCCTGGCAAACAAAAAAACAGAACAATCCATTCCTTGTGATCAATTATTGGATAAAGAAGAATGGCAAACTCTGTGGATCACACGGGAAAAAAGGCCATTGCCTGATAAAGTTCCTTCTGTAGTTTGGGCTTATAACTCGATAGCAAGACTTGGTGGTTGGACGGATAGCAAGAAAACGGGGATTGTTGGTTGGCGAACTTTGTGGGATGGATGGTTTAGGCTTCAGGATAAAGTCGATGGTATGCTAGCAGCTATGAGCATTTTGGAGAGTAAAACTTGAGATATGATCAAGAGACAG
>JASFYQ010000056.1:0-17767 GCA_045047105.1 Pseudomonadota bacterium
TATCTGCTGTGGAATCGGATAAGTCATCTAAATCCAGTTCCATATCCTCTAATGAATCTGCAATTGATGCATTGTCTATATCTGCTGTGGAATCGGATACACCTTCTAAGTCCAATTCCATATTATCTAAAGAGTCTTCTACAGGCAGAATTTGTATATCATCTACTGATTCAGATAAACCTTCAAGCTCAAATTCCATATCATCAGTAGCTAATGCTTTAGCTGACAAATCTACATTATCAGCTTCTAGCTCAATTTCTACTGATGGATTTTCATTCAAACTATCAATATTATCATTCAAGTCCTCTAAATCAATTCCTGAGTCTGTATCAGACTTATCATCTAAAGAGATAGTATCAAATTCATTATCTGCTATTTCTTTATTATTAGCTTCATTGTCACTAGAAACTGCATTAGTCACTAAACCAGTTATAGTTGCTGCTGCCGCTCCAGTTATGGCAGTTTTAATCATATTATATTCAGGATTTTCAGCAGCTAGAGAGTCCTTATTTTTAGAAGGATCTTTATCTATTAAAGCCGCTATACTTTGTCCTGACTTTTCAATACTAGGCAAATCATCAAGATCAATTGCTAAATCATCATTGATACTTTCTAAATTAAGTGATACTTCATCCAGAGATACATCTTCTAGTGAAAGAGCATCAATATTATTGATATCCTTACTATCGGTTTGATTGTTTTCTTCTGCTAAGTTGTTAATTTTATCTGTAGTTTCTACATTATAGGAATCTTCATCAAAATCATCTGCAAGCATTGCTTCAAATTCATTGAGTTGACGCTCTAAATCATCCACATCTATTTCATCATCTGCTAATTCCAGTTCTAAATCGTCATTGCTTTCACTAAGAATAGAATCACTGGACTGAAGATCCAGATCAGCTAAGTCAGTTGTATCGTTTAAAACGCCCAGATTCAAATCATTCGCTAATTTTTGAACTGTTTTCCAATCTCCACTATCATCTAATTCAGTACCATTAGTAATTAATATGTTTTTAACAACACTCGATTGTTTTTTAAACTCATCCTGACGTTCTCCAGCATGATAAACGTCCAATAGTTTCATTTGATAGTCTAAATTATCAGGCTGTTTTTTTATTACCCCCGTTAGCATTTCTTCTGCCTGATCGTAACGACCGTAAACCATAAAAACATTTGCTTCTGAAACAGGATCGGATTCAGTATCATCTGGTTGTAAACTATCAAGCTCACTGCTAGAGAAATCACTTAAAAAAGAGGTCTCATCTTCAAGGCCCGTAGAATCCGCTATTTCTGCAGTATTCAATCCATCCGTTTCATCTGCATAATCTTTATCAGTTGCAATACTGGTATCATTTAAAATACTTTCCTGAAAATCCTCATCATCCTTATTCTTTTTTCTTCGACTAAAAATTGAAACCAAAAACAATAAAATTAAAGAGCCTCCGGCAATTAATAATTCATTAAAATAGTTTTTATTAATATCCTCTGCAAGAGCACTGGCAGACTGGAATAAATCCTCTGCAAGAGCACTGGCAGACTGGAATAAATCTTCAGCAAAACCAAAAGCTAAATCTAAACCTGAAAGTTTTTGATCAACTGGTTTTATTGGAGTGATTATAGGTTTAATAGTTTCTTTAACTGCAACAGGACTTACTTCTATTTGCTTTTTTTCTATAGATGGGCTTGTTGCTTGTATGCTGTCTTGTTTAGCGTGAGATGTTACTATTTCAGGTTCCACTTTTTCCAATTCTGGTTGTTCTAAATCTGCTTTTAATATTTCAGCACCAGTTTTTATTGATTCATTTTCTATTTTAGTAGAATCAACATCAGCAATAATACTATCTGTAGTTTCCTCAGTATCATCATCGCTCTCAATTGTTGCAGAACTGATATTGGTTGAGAAAGCATTGTCATTAAATACATAGGCATCTAATTCTTTTTTGCTATCTACTATTGCACCCATATCCTCAGTAGTAGATAAATTTGCAGCCTTATCTGTTTCATCTGGCAACATTTCCTGATTTTGCTGCTGTTTTGCTTGAAGAATAGCCAGATTTTCGTCTTGTAAACTCAGCAGACTTTCTCTTTTCTCTAATATTTTTTCTAACTCTACAATATGATTTTTTAATTCTTCATTTTCCTGAGTTTGTGACTGAATTCGCTCTTCATACAAGGCCAGTTTAGATTCTAATTGCTCCATTGTTATAAAAGCCATTTTGCCCTGATTCAAACTTCCACTGCTAACATTTTGCGCTTCACTGACATCGTTTGAACTGAGTAATTCTAGTTTTGATTCATCTTTTGTTTGTTCTGGAAGATTTTCTACTGCTGTAGTAGTTGGCATACTAGCAGCCATTTTATCTGGGCTTAGACTGTCACTTGGTAGCGTATTATTTACAATTTGCTTCCACTGTTTTTCTTGCTCATTAACATTTATTTGAGCCGCTTGTTTTGATATTTTTGTAAGTAAGTCTGGAGCAGATATTTTTAAGGTAAAACCTGACATTAAGCCATTAATATTTTGTTTATTAAATGCATCAGGATTTTCTCGTTGTAATGCCAACATCATCTGCGCCATACTGATATCAAGACTGGGACGCATACGATGGGCAACCGACCACAAGGTATCGTCTTCACGAGTTGGGCCATAAGTTAATGTTGCAGAATCAAGATGAGAAGGAGCTAAGTGTTTTTGAGAAGATTTTTTAGAAAGTGATTTTTTAGCCATTCGGCTACTGCCAGGCTGTTGGTTACTTTTTTGACTCATAACCTCTGGAGGGTCAACCAATAAAGTATATTCTCTTAAAATACGCCCCGCATGCCATTGAATATCAATTAAAAAATTAATAAAAGGCTCACGTAATATAGAATGAGTAGTTACATGAATATAAGGGGCTCCATCATTGCTAATCAACTTAAATTTAAGCTGTTTTAATATATCAATATTTTCAATATCTGAACGCCTAAAATCTCTATCTGATGCCATTTGAACATCTAGAGATTCTAGATCTTGAGCAGTCACAGACTTTAATTCTATTTTAGCATCCAACGGTGAGTTTAAAGATGATTTAATAGAAATATCACCCAATCCTAATGACCAGGCTGTGAAAGGAAAAAACAATATAACTAAAAATGATGACAGAAGTGAAAAACGCACTTGCTGACTCCCTGAATAATAAATGAAAAAAGAAAGCCTACCGAACTTATATATTAATCTAGGGTTTGATTTTATATTAAAAAGTATAAAATCAAACCAAAAATACTATTAATTATTAGTATTTTATTTCTATTTTTTCAAGAAAAACATTAAATAGTTAACATTTTTCAAATTTTGTAGCAAAAGTTATAACAAAGATCAGACTACTTTAAATACTCAGCAATCAATATCTCCGCTATTTGCACACTATTTAAGGCTGCACCTTTTCTAACATTATCGGCAACAACCCATAAATCAAGACCCCTGGGGTGTGAAATATCTTCACGAATACGACTGACATAAACATCATCATTATTCACACCTTCGGTTACTGCTGTGGCATAGCCCCCATCACAACGATCATCAATCACTGTTATACCAGGGAAATCCTTTAATAGTTTAGTTGCTGTTTCAGCAGTAATTTTTTCTTTAGTTTCAATATGCAAAGCTTCCGAATGTCCATAAAACACAGGAATTCGTACGGCTGTTGGATTTACCAGAATAGCATCATCTTCGAATATTTTCTTGGTTTCCCATACCATTTTCATTTCTTCTTTGGTATAACCATTGTCTTTAAAAACATCAATATGAGGTAGTGCATTAAAAGCAATTTGCTTAGGATAAACCTTACATTCAACATCTATACCATTTAAAATATTTGCTGTCTGGGTAGCAAGTTCTTCAATAGCAACTTTACCCGTTCCTGCTACAGCCTGGTAAGTAGCGACATTAATACGCTTAATTCCCACTGCATCATAAATAGGCTTTAACGCAACTAACATTTGAATAGTTGAACAATTTGGATTAGCTATAATTCCTCGATTAGTATAGTTTGCTATGGCATGAGGGTTAACTTCTGGAACTACCAATGGAATATCATCGTCATTACGAAAATGAGCGGTATTATCAATTACCACACAACCTGCCTCTGCTGCTTTTGGAGCATAGATTTCTGAGATACTTCCACCAGCAGAAAACAATCCAATTTGTACTTTGGAAAAATCAAATTTATCTAAATCTCCAACGGTAATCTGTTTACCTCTAAACTCAACTTTACTGCCTGCAGATCGTGAACTTGCTAATGGATATAGTGTTCCTACTGGAAAATTTCTTTGCTCTAAAATAGACATCATTGTCTCGCCAACTGCTCCAGTTGCACCAACTACAGCAACATCATAAGTCTTAGCCATGTTTTTTCTCACCTTTATCTATGCTATAAAATTGTAATTTAAGTTTTAATATCTTAACGCTTTAATCATCCATTTGTGAAAGTAAACCTATCCCAAATTGGCAGCTATATTGATTCTCTACTATTTCAAACATTTCGTCAACTATTTTTTCATTCAAAACAATAAGTAACAAACTATTTTTAAAATAATTATTATAACTTACCTGTATCCATCTCGGCACTGAATAAGCCTTTTTAAAAAAGATAATAGTTATCTGAAGTATGCATATTTTAAAGCTTAAGGTTACTAATGCAATGGTAAATTAAAATACCTTACAAAAGTTAACTCAAATCAATTAGAAGAGGAGTTTTAGCAACAGTTTTAATACCAATGATACACTGATTTTATTCACATTAAAATTAGTAGACTATAGGAAACAACAAAAAAACAGCATTGCTAAAAAGTTGTATAAATTAATAGCATTTATTATGGGTAAACTACCAAGTAAGTGGGTATATTTTTTGCCTTTAAAAAAAACTTTTTTACACAAAAAAACTGAGTAGTTACAATTAGGTGAGCATTTTTGTATAAAAACAACGCCATTATATAAAACTAATAGGAATACGCTGAATAGTTACTTGATATATACTGTGATTTCGGGCATTATTCACCCCCTGCATTTAATAGATAATTATAGGGTTTATATTTCATGGCAAAAGAAGAAGGGATTGAAATGGACGGTACGGTTGTAGACACCTTACCTAATACAATGTTCAGAGTAAAATTAGAAAATGGGCATGAAGTTACTGCACATATCTCAGGAAAAATGAGAAAAAATTACATTAGAATTCTTACGGGTGATAAAGTAACGGTACAACTAACACCATATGACTTATCTAAAGGAAGAATTACTTTCCGTGCAAGATAAGCCTGGCTTGTATATTTAATTTTTCAAAAATTGTTTAGTTAGTTTAAACACCACTGGACTTAATAAGATTAAAGCCAATAAGTTTGGCAGAGCCATCATGGCATTTAATGTATCGGCTAGTAACCAGATAAACGTTAAATCAGACATGGCTCCAATTGGCACAGCAAGTATCCATAAAATGCGAAACGGAAGAATTGCTTTTGCCCCAAACAAAAATTCTACACATCGCTCACCATAAACACTCCAGCCCAAAATCGTTGTATAAGCAAAAACAGCCAGAGCGATACTAACAACATAGCCCCCCATTCCAGAAAGTGCATGAGAAAAAGCTGCTGATGTGAGTGCTGCGCCATCAATACCTGTAGTCCAGACCCCCGATGTAACAATAACTAATCCCGTAATACTACAAATTATAATGGTATCAATAAAAGTACCTAACATGGCAATCATGCCTTGTTCAACGGGCTGATTAGTTTTAGCCGCCGCATGAGCAATCGGAGCACTTCCCAGGCCAGCTTCATTAGAAAAAATACCCCGGGCAACACCAAAACGAATAGCAGCCCATACTGCAGCCCCGGCAAAACCACCCTGAGCAGCAGTTCCTGTAAAAGCAGATTCAAAAATCAAACTAATTGCTGCTGGAATTTCTGCCATATTAATAGTCAAAACAACTAAACCAGCCAGTAAGTAGACAATAGCCATAAACGGAACCAATTGCCCTGCAATTCGAGCAATACGTTTAATACCACCAATAACAACCGCCGCAGTTAAAACCAATAAAAAGCAACCCGTTACCCATAAAGGAATATCAAAGTTTTTTTGCAGCACCTGAGCAACTGAATTTGCCTGTACCGTATTACCAATACCAAATGCGGCTAAAAAACCAAATAAAGCAAAGGCTGTTCCCAGCCACATCCATTTTTTACCCAGGCCATTTTTTATATAATACATCGGGCCACCTAAGTAGTTACCCTGATCATCAACTTCCCTAAAGTGTACAGCACATACAGCCTCTGCATATTTTGTAGCCATTCCAACCAACGCTGTCATCCACATCCAGAATAAAGCTCCTGGGCCACCTAAAGCAATGGCTGTAGCAACACCCGCAATATTTCCTGTACCAATGGTTGCTGAAAGAGAGGTCATTAAAGCATTATATGGAGCAATTTCACCTGCTTGATCAGACTGCTTGCCTCTCCAAAGTAACTTAAACGCTCTGGATAAATTTAATAATGGCATAAAACGTAAGCCAATCATTAAAAATACCCCAGTGCCTAAAATTAATACTAACATCATAGGCCCCCAGACTATGCCATTGATGGTATTAATAAAGCTATTAAGCATCTCCATATTTGTTTCCTAAAATTAAATCCTTATGAGGGTTTTAACTGTTATTATTTAATTACACTCATTCCGCCCATATAGGGTTTTAGAATAGAGGGGATATTAATTGAACCATCTTTTTGCTGATAGTTTTCTACAATTGCAACCAGAGTTCGCCCAACAGCAAGTCCTGAACCATTAATGGTATGCACTAACTCAGGCTTTCCAGTTTCCGGGTTTCTCCATCTAGCTTTCATACGTCGAGCCTGAAAATCACCAAAACTACTGCAGGAAGATATTTCACGATAAGTATCCTGCGATGGTAACCAGACCTCTAAATCGTATGTTTTTAATGAGGAGAAACCGATATCTCCCGTACATAACTCCATTACCCGATAAGGGAGTTTTAGCAGCTGCAGTATTTTCTCTGCGTGCCCAGTTAATTCTTCTAGTGCATCTAAAGAATCATCAGGTTTTACAATTTGTACCATTTCAACTTTTTCAAACTGGTGTTGCCTAATTAATCCCTTGATATCTTTCCCATATGAACCTGCCTCACTTCTAAAACAAGGCGTATGAGCGGTAAGTTTCAAAGGTAATACTGATTCATCTAAAATACTGGCTCGAACCAAATTGGTTAAGGGTACTTCTGCTGTTGGAATAAGATGAAACTCTTGCTCACCACTGGTACCATTACTAACAGCAAATAAATCTTCTGCAAATTTTGGTAACTGTCCTGTGCCTCTTAATGCATCGTCCTTAACTAAAAAGGGTACATACATCTCACTATAACCATGTTCTGCGGTGTGAGTATCAAGCATAAGCTGAATCAAAGCACGTTGCATTCTGGCTATCTGGCCTTTTAGTACACTAAATCGCGCACCTGAAATTTTAGCCGCCGCTTCAAAATCCATTAAGCCGCCTTGTTTACTCCAACCTGCCCCCAGAGTAGAACAAATTTCTACATGATCTTTTATAGCAAAATCAAATTCAGGAACTTCACCCCATTTACGTATTTCAATATTATCATCTTCACTTTTACCTGCAGGAACACTTTCATGGGGAAGATTAGGAATACTCATTAACCAATTATTAAGCTCTTCTTGTAATGCTTTTAACTGCTTTTCATTCTTTTTGAGCTTATCAAGCAATTTAGATACGGCCGCCATTGCCTCAGTCGCATCTTCACCTTTTGATTTGGCCTGGCCTATTTCTTTAGAAAACTTATTACGTTCACTTTGTAGATCCTGGGTTTGAACTTGAAGTGCCTTACGCTCCGTTTCAAGCTTCTCAAAAACTTTAGTATCTAATTTATAGGCTCTTTTTTTGAGTTGTTTAGCCACTGCTGGCAGGTCATTGCGTAGTTGTTTTGTATCTAACATAATATTGCTTTCTCTAAACTTTAAGTAATAAAAACGTTTTTGTATCTTATTTTTTTGTGTATTGATTAAATAGCTAATGATTAAAAAGAAAGGTTTACTTCCCAATTAACAATATGGGCTTCTTCTATTAGTTTATGCATGCTTAAAATTATTTCTTCTACCCCTTGCGTTTCATGAAAAAACTCTATTACCAGGGGAAGTTTTGCAGATAACTCTAAAAAATTGGCCTTATGTACTTTATGCCGGGGGCCAAAACCCGCTATACCTCTAAATACCGTTAAACCAGTAATTTTTTTATTTGCAGCGAGCAGATCCAAGGTGTTATCCAAATCACACTTGCCATCATCGGTATAAACTCGAACCAGAGTGAGTGTATTATGATTCATTTTTAAGTTTTATAATTTTTTTAAACTAATAAAGAGTTAATAAAATAGAATGCTATATGCCACGAGCGAGGATAATACCAAGCCAGGTAGCAAATAAACAGAGTAACACACTTAAAATGATATTTAATAGTGCTTTAGTTAATTGTCCTTGTTGAATTAATAGCAGAGTTTCCAGTGAAAAGGTAGAAAAAGTAGTAAAAGCCCCTAATAAACCTATCAGAATAAAACTACGGACATCCGATCCCATGGTCATTTTTTCACTTAGCAGGACAAAAAATACACCGATAAAAAAAGAGCCTATGAAGTTAACCCCAAGAGTCCCATAAGGGAAGGCTCTCCCAAATAAAGAGTATATAGAGTTTGATAATACGTAGCGAAACATTGCACCAACAGCTCCGCCTCCAGCAATAATTAGAAGTTCTTTCATTTATATGCAATTAGTTTTTTTAAGCAATTAATAATATAGGCCATTTATATAAATATAGTTCATTAAGTGGGTTCATCAATATATTCTATTAACTGACTCAAGGCATAATTAACTGACTGCTCGCGGATTTGGTGCCGATCTCCTGCAAATTGCTGTAACATTGATTTTACTAAAATTTGTTTATTTTTATAGGCTGCCCAGGCAAACCAGACCGTGCCAACAGGTTTCTCTATACTTCCCCCACCAGGCCCTGCAATACCAGTAACAGATAGACTAAAATCACAATCTGAATGAACTAAACACCCTATAGCCATTTCTGAAGCAACCTGTTCACTAACTGCGCCATATTGTTCAAGAGTTTTTTCTTTTACTGCTAATAGATCCATTTTTGCTTGATCACTATAGGTTACATAAGCTCGCTCAAACCAGAGAGAACTTCCCGCCCTATCGGTAATTGCGGCTGCAATTTTTCCGCCAGTACACGATTCAGCTAGCGCTATTTTTTTTTGCTCTGGAACTAATTTTTGCTGTAACTCATCGAGTAAATCATTGATACAGATAAAAGTACTTGGCAAAACACACCTCTGAACTGATAATTTTATTTTGTCTAAAACTTGAAAAAGTAATATAATTATACTATATCTTAACTATGTGCGCGTGCTTATTTAAACTTATAATTTATGGAAATTAGCAATCCTATTGCCTTACAGTACGTTACTAATCAGGGTTTAGCCTCACAGCTAAATACCCAGGCTAATCAATTGCCTGTGAAAACCGAACGTTTTTCTGCTGAGCAAAAGATACCCGCCCCAACAGAAGATGAGCAACGGTTACGTAGCGAAGAAGAGAAAAATAAAAAGCAAGCAGCAAAGCTAAAAGAGGAACAAACTGAGAATGCCCTGGTTAAATCAGACCAGCAGCCAAATTCCAGCCAAACGGCATTCTCTATTGTAACTTATGCGAACAATAACAATAATGTACTTAGCAAGTTTCAAAATTCACCGCAAACAGACTCAGAACTAAACCCTGTTCCTGTTAACAGTAAAACCAATCAAATCTCGACTCAAATCAAAAGCTATATTGAAACCAGTGCTTTAAGTTCAACAACTTCGAATATTTCGAAAATTGACTTCTTTATCTAACTCTACTGTACATCATACATTTTAACCCCAATCAAAAAGCCATCAGCTAGTTTTTCGTTACGAATAACTTGTGCTTTTGCAGTTAAAGCTTGGACTGTTTTAATATAGGGAAGTACATGGAGATTTATAATGCTGTCCAGAGGCAAGTCTTGATCGGTTGAGAACATGACCCCGGCAGCACTTAAATCAGAGCCTTTTCCATAAAATTTATCACTACTTCCTTCAAGGCTAAAGCTCACATCACACTCTACTGGCATGCGCTGAAAGTCTCTTTTTTCATCATAATTTATGACCATATTGGCAATCCCCTTGATTCATACCACAAAATTTATTAATACACATATATTAAATTAGCAAAAAGTTAATTTAACAGCAAGTAAATAGTTAACTAATATCAAAAACATCCAGTAAATAATAAATATTGCACCCTTCTGAAGAACGAGCAGGCCCCATTACTTTAGCAGCAAAAAGTGAGTCTCCCTGTTTAGCCCGCTCAACTGCTGTTTCTTTGTCTGCTACAAGATTAACTTGAGTTTCTGGGCAACGATCTCGTATGGTACGTTGTTTTTTCTGTCCTTTTCGCCTTGGTATATTTACCACAGCATAATGTTCAGCAGCCACATTAGCATGAGGATGCGGGTCTAAATAATAACCTTTCATATATAATTAATTAATTTTGGTAGTTTTTGGGGAGATTTTATGCGTATTTGTTTATTAATATTGGTATTTCCATAAACTACTTCAATTGCAGATGGTTTAACTCCAAATTCCCTTGCAAGAAAGCGTACCATTGCAATAGTTGCTTTACCTTTTTCAGGAGATGCGGTCACACTCACTTTAAGTTGTTGCCCCTTAACTTTTCCAATTTTATTTTGTTTTGCTGACGGAGTTCCAAGGATATTAACCACCAGTATATCTTTATCCCAACTATAAAATGAAGCGATAGAACCAAAGTGCATTTATTTTTTATAACCTGTGATAATTCTCTAAGCCTAACAAAACTTAAGTAGTAGCTATTTTTTAGATTAAGATGCAAAGCAATTCTAAAATATATGCTTATTGCTTGCAATTTAAAATCATTATAGTATAAAGTTACTTGAAAACAACTAATTATATTTTTGGTGTTCTGTGCACAATGTATTAGAATATCGTAATTATGTACGTTTATGGATATAAAAAATTTTATTAAGGAAATACTATATGACAATTGATAAGGCATTAATGGTTATGGGTGGAAGTATCGTGTTTATTTCAGCACTATTATCTAGATACCATGATCCCGCATGGATCTGGCTCACTATTTTTGTAGGATTTAACTTAGTTCAAAGTTCCTTTACTGGTTTTTGTCCACCCGCTTTTGTAATGAAAAAAATGGGAATGAAATCTGAGGCAGAAAAAGCAAGAGAATCATTATAATAACAAAATGAATAAAAAGGGGAAGTACAAATGAAAGTTAGAAAACATCATAATTACCATTTAATGAAAGGCGTATCAGATTCTCTTTACCTTGCTTTTGTTAGCATACTATCTATTGGTGGAGCGTTTTACATCTACAATGACATCAATGCTAATAATACAAACAGTTCCATAGCATCTGAACCAGCTGCAAAAGACACTAATAATCAGGATTTATTAGAGAGCCTGCTAAAACATCAAAGCGCAGATAAAAAGGCTATAGAACAGAATAATATAGCTGAATCTACTATTGAAAAAGCACCTAAAACTGAGATACAAGCAAATTTAGTTGCACCACAAGCAGAAACTATCAACCGTACTGATGAAATAAAAACTGAAGCAAAAATAGAAACTACAAAAGAGAAAGTTGTTGAGACTACAACACCTCCTTCAAAACCAGCGCTACTAGTAGTAGAAAAATCATCAGAACAAACTGAAAAAACAGTGCTTATAGAAAAAAAATCACCTGAACTAGTTAAGGAAAGTGTAACAATGCCTATAGCTAAAGCAGAAGATAAGAAGCCTGAGCCTGGCCTACAACAACAAGCTACAGCAGCTGAAGCAGAAATAGCAACTCAGGAGAATAGTAGTAATGCTGTAACCCAAGAGCCTGCATCAATGGATCATAGCATGCCTATTCACAGGATGCCTGTACCACAAGCTCAACACCCAATGATGTATCAAGCTCAAAGATATATGCCCCAGCCCTTTATGCAAGCACCTTATTACTTAGGTAATGGCAACTATCAAAATAGAAATATAAACACAAATAATCAGCCCTATCCTCAACAAGCCAATTTTCAACAGCTTAATTTTCAACAACAGAGAGGCCAGTACTATACACAGCAGCAACGCCCTCAACAATTTGAACAACAAAGAAGAGCATACCCTAATCAGAACCGCCCATATCCAGAGCAATATGAGTATGCTCCCTGGAATCCTGGTCGATTTTACTAACCAGTATTGCTGAGCTTTACTTATAAAGCTCAGTTAACCACTTAATATTTGTGATTATTTTATGAAACTATTTTTTGCATTGTTATTTTTTATTTTCTTGCCTCTATCTAGTAGTTTTTCTATGGAGTTTTCTAACCAGGCTACTATGGAAGAAAAACAGAAATTAGAAAATAAGCAGCTCTCTACATCTAATTCCACAAAGAATTCACCAACCTCATCACCAGATAAGACACCATATTCTGATAGAGTTATCACAGTTAGAATATATACAGAAGACGATTGTGACTGATAACTACCAACAAGTTGGATAATAGTGCATGAAAGGTCAAATTATAGTTATTCAAGTTATTATTGGAGTTTACTGGGTAGAAATTAAAAAACTCGGGCTACGAATTCTCTGTGCCTGCCCTCCAGATATTGTTAAACACCTGATGTTAAAAAATCTAATATCAGAGGTTACTAAAAATGGCTACAGCTACGAGACTGGACCCAATGCTATTTTATTATCCGACATCATGTTACAAAATGGCCAGTTTTCTAATATGGCAGAATTTCCCGTTATGCAAATGCTTTATAAACAAGGCATGATTATTCCTGAACACCCAAATAATAATGGAGTTAAACCACTGCTTATTGGTTCTAAAGAACAAATAAAAGCACAAATGCAATACATCTACCGAGGAAATTATGGTCTGGTCACCTACGAAGAAATTCTTGAGTCTATTGGGGATGTACAATTAGCAAAAGACTTATGGCGAATGAAGAAAAAATTTGCCTTTGGAGAAATCAAAAAAACAGAACAATTACTCGATTCTAATATTTTTAAAAATAACCACACCTGTATTCACGAAGAGCTCTTTATAGAACGATTGGATACCAATATTTTTAAATTTAGTTATAAAGGAGAAAGCAGTACTATTGACCTTAATCTACCCCAGTACACTAATTACCCAGTTCCTTATCCTCTGGGATTCCATGATATTAGACGTGAATACTTTTCTATTGTACATTCTGGGCAAGGTGATGGCTTTGATGTTAATCGCCCCAGCATGTCCAGTATTATCACCTTTCAGGGAAAAGTATATATTATTGATGTAGGGCCTAATATTGCTTATAGTTTAACCACTCTGGGGTTTGGCATTAATGAAATTGAGGGAATTTTCCAAACTCACTCTCATGATGATCACTTTGCGGGCATTAGTACCATGTTACGCTCCGATCATAGAATTAAATTTTATGCAACCCCTGCGGTAAGAAGCTCAGTATTTAAAAAACTGGCCGTATTACTAGATAAAAAAAGTGATGACTTTAGCGATTTTTTTGAGGTTTGTGATTTAACTCTAAACAAATGGAATGATATTGAAGGCCTGGAAGTTAGACCTGCAAATTCCCCTCATCCAGTTGAAACCACTATTTTTACTTTTCGTACCTTTTGGGGAGGAGAATATTTGTCCTATGGGCATTTTGCAGATATTGCCTCACTCAATATTTTATCCGAAATGGTTGTTGAAGATGACGACGACTTGGGCATATCACAACAAACCTTTGAAAATGTAAAAAATGAATATTTAACCTTTATGGATCTTAAAAAAATAGACATTGGAGGGGGAATGATTCATGGCAATGCTGAAGATTTTTGTGACGATAAAACCCAACGAATTATTCTCGCACATACTGCATTTCCATTAACTAACCGCCAAAAAGAAATTGGCTCAAGCGCTCCTTTTGGAATTGTTGACTTGATGATCCCTGAGCTAACCAACAATTTACATCGCAAAGCATTTAAGTATTTACAAAATTATTTTACCAACTCGTCTACCGCCCAGATAGAAAAAATATTAAACAATGAAATTTGCCTGTATCCGCCAGGCAGTTTAATTCTAAAAAATGGTGAAACAAATGATCATGTTTATTTAGTTTTAACCGGGTATATTGAAAAAATAGACTCTATTACTAATAGCTATAACATGTTATCTTCAGGCAGTTTTGTTGGTGAATACTCAGGGCTTAAAAATTTAGTATCAGATACGACTTTTAGATCAGTAAGTTATGTCCATGCTCTAAAAATACCGACAAAGTCATATCATGAGTTTATTAAAAAGAACCGTTTATTTAGAAAAATTGAAACCTTAAGAGAAAACCAGTCTTTTCTTGAACAGCATTGGTTATTTAGAGAATCAATTGGAGCTGCAATTTTAAACCAGATATCCTCACATCTAACATTAGAGCACTATTATCAAAGCAATGAAACAATAGCAACTCCAGATAAAAATAAAATGTATATATTAAAAAGTGGCTCACTGGAAATCTGTGATGATAGCTCAAAAAAATCTATTCTTAAAAAAGATGATTTTTTTTACTTTGAAGCACTTATTAAAGAAAAGCAGCTAGCAATTACTGCCCGTACTCTGGAACCTTGCAGTATTTTTGAAGTAAAACATCAGATTTTAAAAGATATTCCCATTATTTTATGGAAACTGGTAGAAACATTTAATAAACTCCACCTGTTTTTATCCAAAACAAAATAAACGAATACTATTTTAACTTATAACAATTCAGGATTATTTTTCATTGAGTAATATACCAACAGAAGTGCTATTTTCTATACTTGGCATTCTTATCGTGGTTTCCGCTTTTTTTTCTGGTTCCGAAACTGCATTAATGAGTTTAAACCGTTACAAATTAAAGCATCTAAAAAAATCTGGGCATAAAGGAGCAGTTCTTGCTGATTGGCTATTACAAAGGCCAGATAAACTCATCGGTTTAATCTTAATTTTTAATAACTTTGTTAATATTTTAGCCTCTGCAATTGCAACAATAATTGGCCTGCGATTATTTGGTGAAGCAGGAATTGCTATCGCTACAGGAATTCTTACCTTTGTAATACTGGTTTTTGCAGAAGTAACACCTAAAACATTTGCCGTTATTCACCCAGAAAGGTTAGCTTTTCCTGCCACCTATATTTTAAAACCTCTGCTTACCATTATGTATCCATTGGTATTAGCTATTAATTTTATCAGTAATAACTTACTTAAGTTAGTAGGCTTAACCAAACCAACTAATAGTAATGCTCTAGATAAGGATGAGCTGCGCAGTATTGTAAATGAAATGGATGATTTGATTCCCCAAAAACACCAAAGCATGTTATTAAATATTCTTGATTTAGAAGCTGTCACAGTGGAGGATATTATGATCCCCAGAAATGAGATTATGGCAATAAATATACAAGATGACTGGCAAACTATAAAATCTCAAATTAGTCATAGCTTACATACTCGTCTTCCTGTTATTGATGGGGATATTGATAAAATACTGGGTATTATTCATATCAAAAATACCATGAGCCTTTTCTTCAGTTTTCAACCCGAAGCAAGTGATGGTCAAAGCAGTGATATTAGCCAGAAAGAAAAATTTAAAAAACTCATTAGCGAGACCTATTTTATTCCAGAAGGAACTTCCCTATATCAACAATTAATTAAGTTTCAGTCAAATAAACGCCGTATTGGAGTTGTAGTAGATGAATATGGTGATATTCAAGGCATGGTGACTCTAGAAGATGTGTTAGAAGAAATTGTTGGTGAATTTACTACCGATCCTCTAAATAAATTAAGTGATGATATCTATCCCCAAAAAGACGGTAGTTATTTAATTGAGGCCAATGCAAATATTAGAGAATTGAACCGTATTATGAGTTGGGATTTACCCACTGATTCAGCAAAAACAATGAATGGACTCATTCTGGAATATTTAGAATCTATTCCACAATCAGGTACCAGTATATTAATTAGCAACTACCCAATTGAAATTATTCAAATTAAGAATAATAGTATTAAAACGGTAAAAATAAACAAACAGCTTGATATAAACCATGGCAAAGACTAAAACAGCTTTTTTATGTACGGACTGTGGAGCTGAATATATAAAATGGCAAGGCCAGTGTACTGCCTGTAATGAATGGAATACCATAAAAGAGTTTAAACCCAGCAAACTCAAAACTAAAAAAAATATTCAATCTGGCTTTGCAGGGCAAAAGTCGAGCTTACAGGCACTGAATGAAACCCAGGCATCTAATATCAAACGTTATAAAACACAAATTAGTGAATTTGATCGGGTATTAGGAGGAGGCCTGGTTGCAGGTTCAGTAGTGTTAATAGGTGGTGATCCCGGAGCGGGAAAAAGTACTATCTTATTACAATGTATTTGTAATATTGCGGCACAGAATATTAAAGTGATTTATGTCACGGGTGAAGAATCTCCTGAGCAAGTGGGTGACCGGGCCAAACGCCTGGCTCTAAAAACCAAAAATGTTAATATTTTATCTGAAACCTGTATTGATGATATTCTTGCCCTTATTGAGCAACATGCCCCCCAGGTAGTGGTAATTGATTCAATTCAAACTATGTATGTAGATCATATCGATGCCACTCCGGGTGGAGTAACACAGGTTAAAGAATCGGCTATCCGACTGACTCAATATGCCAAACAACAAGGGGTTACTTTTTTAATTGTGGGTCATGTAACTAAGGACAAAAGCATTGCCGGGCCAATGACTCTTAGCCATATTATTGATACCCAAATTTCTCTGTCCTCAACCGAAGATGATAAATTCCGCATTATGCGAACGGCTAAAAATCGTTTTGGCTCTACCAGTGAAATTGGTTTTTTTCAAATGATGCAACACGGCTTAATTCCTATATCCAACCCATCAGCAATATTTCTAAACCGCAGTAACAAACAAAGACCAGGCAGTGTTATTGAAGTAGCCTGGGAAGGTACCCGTCCGCTGCTAGTTGAAGTTCAGGCGCTTACCGTTGAAGGCCAGCAAGGCAACCCCAGACGTTTATCCGTGGGATATGATTCAGCAAGGCTAGCAATGATATTAGCCGTTTTAATGCGCCACGGCCATATTGACCTGCATTTTAATGTAGATATTTTTGTTAACGTAGTAGGTGGTATAAAAATACAGGATACCAGTGCCGATTTACCCGTTTTATTAAGTATTATTTCCAGCTTTAAAGACATTACTTTGCCCAGAGACATGTTAGCCTTTGGTGAAATTGGCCTTAACGGTGAAATTCGTCCAGTTGCAAATGGATTACAGCGGCTGGATGAAGCAGCCAAGCACGGTTTTAAAAAAGCCATGATCCCCTCATCAAATACGCCAAAATCTCAAAAAACAGGTTTAGAAATTTTTTCTGTTGCAGATATCAATGATGTTTTAGAAGTTTTTTCATCATTTTAAGCGATAGTTATGTACAACTAACAATTTAAAAATTACAGCTTTTTATAAAAAATAGTATACAATAGCACCCCGTGCCGAAGTGGCGGAATTGGTAGACGCGCTAGCTTCAGGTGCTAGTGTCCTTAGGGACGTGGCAGTTCGAGTCTGCTCTTCGGTACCA
>JASFYQ010000057.1:0-19458 GCA_045047105.1 Pseudomonadota bacterium
TATAAAATTATAAGGTAAAAATGTTTTGTCTTTCTATGGCTAAAGATTATACCGGACTCACCTTGCAGCAAATTTACACTAACATTAACTTTAATTAATTATTATCCATTAATAAGGGATGAGTGATAGAGCTATTTGCATGAGATTATCCATTGCTATGTTTGCTCTGGCTGCATTGGGTACTCTGGAGTATTTTTGCGGGTTTAGCTATATCGCTGGCTATAACAACAGAATTTGCACTTGCTGTTGCATATTTAAAGATTTGCTTTAGCGATAATAATACCCAACAAATTAACCCAGACAACTAACGCTGCCGCTATTTAAAATAGCGACTTACTTTAAAATATTTTGGAAAGTATGCTGCTAGTTATTCCTTTTGCTAATTTTAAGATAAAAATCCAATGGGTTGATAATTTTGCCCAGGTAAAACACTGGATAAATTGGTATTTTGCAGGTGATTAACCAGCACCTCTGCAAATACATCGGTATATTCAATATTATGAGCCAGATAACGTTCACGATATAGTTGCTCTGTTTGTAAGCCGGGCCAGTCACCGTATATACCGCCGCGTACGGAATTACCAATAACAAACCAGGAAGAAGCATTACCATGGTCAGTACCTGCACTGGCATTTTGTTTTGCGGTTCGACCAAACTCTGTCATGGTTAGAATAACTACATCATCCATATTTTGTCCCAAATCATGATATAAAGCATGGATTCCTGAAGAAAAATTATTAAGACGATTTGCCTGTGTACCAGTAACTCCACCCTGATTTGTATGGGTATCCCAGCCACCCAGACTAACGGTAGCCAGTTCCAGACCCACATTGCTTTTAATTAATTGTGCAACCTGCTGTAATTGATTGCCATAGCTATTGCCGGGATAGGTTACATTATTTTCAGGAGTATATTGATTGCTGCTAATATCCATAATGTTTTGCAGCTTGGCTAACATCAGGCGTCCATCCTGATGTACTAATAAGCGGTTTTTATGCTCAGTAGATACACTTTGATTATAGACTGCCTGTAGATTGTTAAAGTATTGGGGACTTATATTATTAAAACTGAAAGAGGATAGATCATTAAACGATAAAACGCTGGTGCTGCCACGTAGGGAATGGGCTAAATCATTACCAAAACTTACCGCACGGATTGCTCCAGCCTGTTCAAAATTATCTAAATACTGGTTAGTTAAGTGTCGATTTAACCAACCATCATTTGCACCCCCATAAACTGCACTTTCTATATAGTCCTGACTATCAAAATGAGAACGGGATGCATTTTCATAATGAACCGCAGGCATAACCCCAACTACACCACTTTGATAGAGTTGATGTAAGGGAGATAAACCAGGATGCAGGCCAAAAAAACCATCTAAATTCAAAGCGCTATCTGCTGCACCTGTTGGAGCAGGTATAGCAATTGTTGGGCGCAAATTATAATAATTTTCATCAGCATAGGGTACAACAACATTTAAACCATCACAGCCACCACGTTGAAAAATAACAACCAATGTTTTACCCGATATTGCTGCATGGGCCTTATTAATAAAGCTATCAGGATTACCATAAAGGAATGAGCCTGTTGCAAGAGGCAGGGCCATCATATTACGTAAAAATTGTCTTCTTTTCATGAATATCATCCTTTAAAATTACTGTAACTGATAAGTTGGGAAACTTAAAAGAGTGGCGATTAAAGTGCGTAATTGTTTATCTGCATTTTCAGCATCTATATCAAAAGTTAGCCTGTCCTGCTCGGTTAATATACTGCTAGCAATTTGCCACTCAAGTGCTGAATAATCATTTGCCATGCTCAGCTGAAATAAATACCCCACGATACCATCGCTAGTTTCATAACCTAAATCACGAAAGAAACTCACCGCATCCACTATATGGGTGCGACGTGGATGGGCTTTATTAAATGCTACTTGCTGAGCAAAACGCATACGTACTAAGAGTTGATTTGAATTGCTCCAGTTTTTACCTGTTTCACTCCATCCCGTGGGAATGGGATACTGGAAAAAAGCCATGTCCATATTGGTGATAGCTTTACGAGTGTCATTGGCTGAATATACAGAAGACAGGTTACGCATTAGAGTAGCCATATATTCGATTGGGCTTTTAACTTTATTATGAAATGCGTTAATGGAATTAAACTCAGGGGATTGAAAAATTGTCCATAAAACAGCTGAAATATCTCCACTGCTTTGTAAAAAGGTTTCACTACAGCTATTAATAATTGACTCTTGAGGTTGATCACTAATAAAGACCTGAGTCAGTTTTTTGCAGATAAAATTAGCTGTAGATGGGTGATTAGCCAGTATATCTAATACCTGTTGTCCTGCTTGCATACCTAAACCTGCGGGAATTTCATGTCCTAATACTATTGCGGCTTCATCATTATGTGATTTTGGATTAAAATAAAAGGCTTTATCTCGTACCTTCCAGCCGGTAAAAACTCTGGCAACTGCTGCAATATCAGCTGCTGTATAACCACCACCTACGCCCATGGTATGTAATTCTAATAATTCACGAGCGTAGTTTTCATTAGGTTCCTGTTTGCGGCTTTTATGGTTGTCAAGATAAATCATCATTGCCGGGCTGGTGGCACTAATGCTAAGTAATTGCTTAAAATTACTTAGCGCGTACTGGCGAAATAATTGGTTATCTGCCACTTCATAGCTTACTTTACGGGTTTTGCGGATATCCGTACTAAAGTGGTTTTCCCAGAACCAGGTCATAAGCTCTAATAATTGTCGTTTACTATAAGTTGCATAATACAATTGATAGTCTATTAGCTGTTTTCTGGACTCTGGTAACCAATCACCAAAAAAATTATCCAATTCTGAGTCATCAATGCTCATGGGGGACATCTGCTGCGCGAGATAGCTTTGAAAACCATTTTCTTGTACTTGCTTTAATAGCTCAGGGGTCAGGCCAAAAGTAATACGATTTATCGCATGTAAACCCGATTGGTTTATATCTATAGCTTCTAGTTGCAGCATTTGTGTGCTCTGGTTATCTGCAAAATCAGATGCATTAAATTGTAAGGTCAGCTTATTGTTGCTCAGCTTTTGGTTTAATAGGTTATTTTTTATAACCAGAGTCCACCGACCGCTATTGGCAATCTGTATTTTTTGCTGGTCTATTAATAAACCGGATGCATCACTTATTGAAGCAGTAAATTGCTGGATACTGGTATTATCGCTAATATTGCCTGATACCAGAAAACCATTATTGGAAACCTGTTGCATATTTTGCTGAGAGCTAATGGTTATTATTGGTGCTTGTTTATCGTCAATAATATTAATATTAGCCACAAGCTGAGTCATATTTTCAATGCTATCATAAGCCCTTATGTCCAAAGTGACCTCCTGCCCTGGAGTCATAACATCTGCGGCTATCTGATATTGCCAGTAACCATTATTATATTCAGCTATACCCTCAATCTGGCCCTTGATGGGGTCGTTGATAAAAACTACTATTTTGCCAATTTGATTATTATCACTGGCTTTGCCTTTTAGCAAAATACCAAGATGGCTAACCTGGGCATTTTGCTCGGGATTTACCAGGCTTATTTGTGGCGGTTTTAAGTCCAGAGAGAAACTATCATCAGGGCTGACTTCCATTACTACTTTACCCTGTTGCCTTATCCATGCACTATAATATTTCTGCTTATGGCCAAAAATATCATAGCTTTTAATTACATATATTGCGCCATCCCCAAGACTGGGCAAATCAAAGTGAACTTCACCCTGCGGGTTAGTTAGACCTGCTTTACGCCAGTGTAAACGCCCATCGGCAGATTTTTCATAAGCGGTAAGTTTTTTATTTAGCAGAGCATTTTTAGTGGTTTTATCTATAAGGCTAACTGCTACGGTCCCTACTTTAAACACAAATTCACCATAATTATTTAAATCTTTACTGTAAACACTTCCTCCATTGTATGGTTTGGCTCTTAGAATATAGTTTCTATCTTTTCCAAGACCATCCAGATCAAAAACGGCTTTTCCCTGTGTATCGGTTGTATGGGAACTTACCCATCTTAATTTACCACTGCTTAAGCGCTCCATGGCAGTTATTTTTATATCTACTAATGGCTGATTACTTATGCCATTAAGTAATACTACATTAAGTGGTTTATTGCCTACAATAAATGTGAAGTTGCCATTTTTAATTATTTCCTCGCTTATTTTATTTGTTTGATCGCTGGGACTTTGGGTTTTCAAATAATAGTGTCGCTGTATTCCAATTCCATCCAGATCAAAGCGGATATTTCCTTGTTCATCACTATAACCGCTGCTAAGCCATTGGTATTTTTCTAATACTTTTTCATACACCACTATTTTTTTATTGCTAAGTGCTAATAGATTTGCATCAAGTACTTTTACCTTAAGTTTACCTACCACAAACTGAAATAAACCTGCTTGGGTAATCTCACGACTATAGGATTTTATATTGTTAAATGCTTTTACTGCCAGTATATAGTTGCTACCATTGCCCAGATTTTCTAAATCAAAGCGGGTTTGCCCCGAACTGTCGGTACTTAGGCTTTTAGCCCATTTTAAGCTGCCATCGGATAGTTTTTTATAGGCGGTAATTTTTTTATCTATAATAACTTCACCACTTAAGCTGTCTAGAAGTGTAATATTAAGAGGGGCTGCAGCCAAACTAACAGGCTGATAAAATAAGAATAAATAGATTAATAATACAGTGCTAGTTTTTGAAAAAAATGAATTGCTAAAGCAGGATGTTCTTAACTGTTGTTTTTTCACAGAGCACCTCTATAATTAAAAAATAATAATTTGTTATTTTTATTATGGAATTAAAGTGGTTGTTATAAATGTTAAATTTGTCACATGTTAAATATGGTTGTCAAATTTATTTAATAATGCGATAAAAATCACATTATCTTTGTTATTGTTGCGCAGTAGGTTTTGTATAAATCATGTATACTTAATATTATGAAAAAATGTCGTTTTTGTCAGCAAGTGCGTAGCTTAATTCTGATAGCTTTTGTTTTAGTGGCTATTTATTTTTCCACTCAACTATTACCCGACTGGCTTAATAAATCTACACAAAGTGAGAATCTTTTTGTCGTTGAACAAGCAAGCAGTTCTTTAAATAATTATGAATATTATGTAGATGCTACTTTAAAAATGGATTTTACTCCTGCAGTGGTAGAAGCTATGGTCAGTGGAGTGCCACTAGTTATTGTTATAGAGTTAACGGTAAGTGAACAAAATAAGTGGCTGGATAAATTAGTAAAAAAATCACTTTTGCAATTTGAATTGCGTTATCATGCTTTGACTGATATTTATAGTATTAAAAATATTGAATCCAAACAAGAATACCATTTTACCAGCAGAGAAGAGGCTCTGGATTTATTGGGAAACATATCACATGCACATCTTATTTCCAGACAAATGCTGGATAAAGATAAACATCATCAAGTGAGTTTGCGGGTATTTTTAGATATCTGGCAATTACCGGATGTTTTGCGCCCTCTTGCTTCCTTATCAAATGACTGGCAACTCCGTAGTAGCTGGTTTCGCTGGATGTTAAATTAATGCTCAGGTTATTTACCAACCTGATTAAAAACTTTCTCAATAGTCCTTTGATTGTTTTTATATTGCTGGTGCTGTTGTTTTTATCCTTGCAAATGATCAGCAGTGCTACAGTTGATTCAAAATTATTTGGTCAAATCTATTATTTTTTAATCTTTATTAATATCATCACTTTAACTTTATTTTTTTTACTTATTTCGAATGAAAGTCTAAAGTTATATCATCAATACCACCAAAAAATTCCTGGCTCCAGACTAACCCTGCGTATGGTTTTAACCTTTGTAACTCTGGTTATTTTGCCTACTACCATTTTGTACTTTTTTTCTATTCAATTTATCCAGCGCAGTATTGATAGCTGGTTTGATGTTTCTGTTGAACAGGCTTTAGAAGATGCTATGAACTTAAGTAAAGCAGCAATGGATGATAAGAAAAAAGCCCACTTAAAACAAATTAAGCGCTTAGTTAAAGATATACAGGATGAACATAATAGCTTAACTATTCTTACCCTGAGTGAAATACGGGAAAAAAGTGGTGCAGAAGAAGTTACACTTTTATCTTCAAGAGGAAAACTAATAGCCTCCACTTCTGAGCAGGAGGATGAAATTGTGCCAGATATTCCTGCCAGAGAATTATTGTTACCATTGCAACAGGGTAGTGATTATGTTCATGTAGATTTGACCGATGACGGTTATCAAGGGATTCGGGTCCTGGTAAGGTTAAAATTGAGCTCCAATCCAAATTTTTTTATTTTACAAGCACTGTATCCGCTTAGTAATAGGCAATTAAAAATGGCTGCCAGTGTACAACTTGCTTACACAGAATATAGTGAACTGGTGTATTTAAGAAAACCGCTGAAATACAGTTTTACCCTTACCCTGTCATTGGTTTTATTTCTGGGCTTATTAAGTGCTATCTGGGCTGCTTTTTTCTTTGCCAAACGTTTGTCATCTCCCATTAGAGATCTGGCAGAAGGTACCCGGGCCGTGGCAGAAGGAAATTATCACCAGCCTATTCCTATGTTAGATACGGGGGATTTAGGGCAATTGGTTGAATCGTTTAATAAAATGACTCGGCAATTATCTAAAACTCACTCGCAATTGGAAGAAAGCCATACCCATTCAGAAGCCCAACGTGCTTATTTAGAAGTTATTTTAAGTAATCTGACCTCGGGAATTATCAGCCTGGATAGTAATCAAAAAATTCAGCACTTTAACCTAGAAGCGGGGGTAATTTTAGATCTGAATACCAAACAATATATGGGACTCCAGCTTCGAGACTTATGCCTTTCAAAACCAAACTTACAATTTTTGATTGGTAAAATCTTAGTCTTTATAGAAAGTGGTCTTGAAGGCTGGCATGAAGAAGTTACCTTGATTAAAGAGGCTAAAAAATCAATTATTATTTGTCGAGGAAATATTCTACCAGATAAAGGCTGTGTTATTGTTTTAGAAGAAGTGACTGCTTTAATTCAGGCTCAAAAGGATGCAGCCTGGGGAGAGGTTGCCAGGCGTCTGGCACATGAAATTAAAAACCCATTAACCCCGATACAATTATCAGCAGAGCGAATTAATCATAAATTTAATAAAAAATTAGAGTCAGACGATCAACAAATACTTAAACGATTAACGGGTACTATTGTTTCTCAGGTTGATAATATGAAAGAGTTGGTTAAAGCTTTTTCGGAGTATGCACGTTTGCCGCAGTTAAAAATGGCAAATTTATCACTGGATAAACTGGTAATGGAAGTATTAGATATGTATCGTACCTTGCCAGACCTGACCATTGAAACACATTTCAAGCAAACAGAAATTATTATTGAAGCCGATTCGGGCAAAATACGCCAGGTATTGCATAATTTAATAAAAAATGCTCTGGAAGCGATGGAATCTGGAAGTCAGCGGCAAATTATAGTAGATTTACAACAAGCAATTAATAGTGATATGGTACAAGTCTATATTGAAGATAATGGCAAGGGAATTAAAGAAATATTATTGCCAAATATTTTTGATCCCTATGTAACTGAAAAAAGTAAGGGTAGTGGTTTGGGCCTGGCTATTGTTAAAAAAATAATTGAAGAACATGGGGGTACTATTCATGCTGAAAATATTCTCAAAGATGGTATCATAACAGGATCGCGCTTTGTTGTAAGTTTACCTGTGGCAAAAGTTACTAAGCCGCTACCAATAGGAGATTAACTATGTCATCTGGCTATGTGCTGGTCGTTGATGATGAACCAGATATTCGAGATTTAGTACAAGAAATTCTCGAAGATGAAGGATATCAAGTTGCTATTGCAGAAAATGGTGTAGAAGCCAAAGAAAAACTGCGCTTAAGACGACCTGATGTTTTATTATTGGATATCTGGATGCCCGATATTGATGGCATTACTATACTTAAACAATTAACAGAAAACGATCAGGAATTAAGTTTTCCCGTAATCATGATGTCTGGGCATGGCACCATTGAAACTGCCGTAGAATCCACTCGTCTGGGAGCTTACGATTTTCTTGAAAAACCACTTTCTCTGGCTAAATTATTATTAACCATTGAACATGCTTTAAGTGCCTATAAACTCGACAAAGAAAATCATGGCTTAAAACAACAGCTTTATGCAGTGGATGATCCCATTGGCAAAAGTGATACTATGAATAAGCTACGCAATGATGTAGTAAATATTGCCAATCATGATACCTGTGTTTTATTTACTGGTGAAGTAGGCTGTGGTAAAAGTAAATTTGCACGTTATTTACACCGTAATAGCAATCGTAAAAATGGCCCCTTTATTGATGTTGGAGTAGCAGGTTTAAACAAAGAAACATTAATTAAAGAGTTATTTGGTTGCGAAGAAAAAGGCAAAGTTAAATATGGCCTGATTGAACAGGCAAATAATGGAATTTTATATATTGATGATATTTCCGAGCTGGATTTATTTGTACAAGGGCGATTATTATACCTATTAGAAAAAGGTGAGATTTACCGGGTTAATGGGGAAGAAGCGGTAGCGGTTAATTGCCGTATTATTGCCACATGCCGCTATAATCTGGATGAATTAGTTCGGGCAGAAAAATTTCGCAGTGACTTATTTTATCAGCTTGGTATCATGCCCGTACATATTCCCCCTCTTCGCAGTCATCGTGAAGATATCCCGGAACTGTTAAATCATTATCGCGACCGGTTTGTACAGCAAAATAAATTTACCTTCCGCAGTTTTTCCATTGCATCAATAAATAGATTACGTAACTACGAATGGTTAGGTAATTTATTAGAGCTTAAAAATACCGTGCAAAGTTTATTAATTAGTAGCGACGAAGAAGTGATTGAAATGGAGGAAGTGGATAGTTTATTACTTAAACACCAACAGACCAATAATAAAAAAAACCTGATGATGCTTAATCCCTTATTTGAAATACCACTTAAAGAAGCACGTGAACAATTTGAAAAAAGCTATCTTGAATATCGTTTATCGCAAGAACAGGGCAGTGTGGGTAAGGTTGCACAATTTGCAGGTGTAGAGCGTACCCATTTATACCGAAAAATACGTTCTTTAGGAATAAATGTTAAGACCCTAACGCATAAAAAATCACAGTCATGAAAATCATTATCCTTGGTGCAGGGCAAGTTGGAGCATCTTTAGCTGAAACCTTATCTCACGAAAACAATGATATCTCTGTAGTGGATAATGATAATAAAAAATTAGAATTATTACGTGACAGATTAGATATTAATACTATTTTCGGGCTGGCATCACACCCCGATATTTTGCTTCAGGCTGGTGGACCGGATGCCGAAATGTTAATTGCTGTGACTAATAGTGATGAAGTAAATATGGTTGCTTGTCAGATTGCTTACACATTGTTTCATACTCCCACACGTATTGCACGCGTACGATCCTCAAAATACCTGGCTAAAGAAAAAGAAATATTTAATGATAAAGCATTGCCCATTAATGTATTGATTAGCCCCGAGCAACTGGTTACTTCCTATATCCAGCGGTTAATAGAATTCCCAGGTGCTTTACAGGTTTTAGACTTTGCTGAGGGCAAAGTACAATTGGTTGCAGTAAAAGCCAGTCATGGTGGATTGATAGTCGGCCAGGAAATTAGAACTATCCGTAAACATATCCCTAATGTAGATACTCGGGTAGCAGCTATTTATCGTCGTGGTAGCTCGATAATTCCAAAATTTAATACCATTATTGAAGAAGATGATGAAGTTTTTTTTATTGTGGATCGGAAAAATACACGTAAAGTCATGGCAGAGTTACGCCATAGAGATAAACCCAATAAACGAATTATGATCGCGGGTGGCGGGAATATTGGGCGCCGTTTAGCTTTGGCTCTGGAGCCTAATTATAGGGTTAAATTAATTGATAGAAATCGTCGTACCACAAGAGAGCTGTCTGAGGAACTACATAAAACTATTGTATTATTAGGAGATGTTTCTGATGAGGAACTTTTATTAGAAGAGAATATTGACTCCGTTGATGTTTTTTGTGCTTTGACCAATGACGATGAAGCAAATATTATGTCGGCTTTATTAGCCAAACGTCTTGGTGCTAACAAAGTAATGGCTCTGATTAATCGAACGGCTTATGTTGATTTGGTTGAAAGTGGTGATATTGATATTGCTATCTCGCCGCAGCAATCCACGGTGGGAAGTTTATTAGCACATATTCGCCACGGTGATGTGGTGATGGTACATTCTTTAAGAAAAGGGGCAGCTGAGGCGATAGAGCTTATTGCCCATGGTGATCCTGCTACCTCAAAGGTGGTTGGACGTCGAATTGAAGAAATTAACCTGCCCAAGGGTACCAATATTGGCGCAATTATACGTGATGGCGAAGTTATTATTGCCCACCATGATACGTTTATTCAAACAGATGATCATTTAATATTATTTTTAATTAATAAAAATGATATTAAACTAGTTGAAAAATTATTTCAGGCTGAATTTACCCTAATTTAAAAAAATGCCTGATGTTAAAATTTATCAAATCCTATTAACCAACTCTTAATATATGCAACCATTAGTTATTCTTAGAATTGTTGGTTTACTCTTGATGCTTTATAGCACCACGGTAATACCCGCCATATTGGTATCTCTTTTTTATGCAGATGGGGCAGTACTTGCTTTTATAAATACCCTCTTACTGAGTTTTGCATGTGGTTTGGTATTATGGCTACCCGTTCGCAGGCAAAAACATGATCTTAAACTACGAGATGGCTTTATTGTAGTGGTTTTATTCTGGTTAGGACTGGGTTTAGTGGGTAGTATGCCACTCTATATTGGTCCCATGGAGCTAAGCTTTAGTGATGCTCTGTTTGAATCTATGTCAGGTTTGACTACTACAGGAGCCACTGTATTTACTAATCTGGAAGAATTACCCAAATCGGTGCTTTATTATCGCCAGCAATTACAATGGTTAGGTGGCATGGGTATTATTGTTTTAGCTGTAGCTATTTTGCCCATGTTAGGTATTGGTGGAATGCAATTATATCGTGCAGAAACTCCAGGCCCGGTTAAAGATACCAAACTTACTCCAAGGATTACTCAAACCGCAAAAGCTTTATGGTACATTTATTTTAGTCTGACAATATCTTGTGCTTTAGCGTATTGGCTTGCAGGAATGAGCCTCTTTGATGCAATTGGGCATAGTTTTTCAACCGTTGCTATTGGTGGTTTTTCAACCCATGATGCGTCTATTGGATATTTTAATAGCACTACTATTGAAACCATAGCTGGTTTTTTTATGTTAATTTCAGGAATTAATTTTGCATTACACTTTAGTGCCATACAGAGTAATAGCCTTAAACCCTATTTTTTTGATGTAGAATTTAAAGTATACGTTTCTATTTTAACCATTGTGGCAATTATTTGTGTGTTATACCTTTATTTCTCCCAGACTTTTACCAATTGGAGAGAGGCATTACACCATGGTATTTTTCAAACTATTTCCATAGGTACTACAACAGGTTTTACTACTGCAGAATATTATAATTGGCCAGGGTTTTTGCCGGTTATGTTATTGTTTATCAGTTTCATAGGTGGATGTGCAGGATCTACTGGTGGTGGTATGAAGGTCATTCGCTTTATTTTATTATTTAAGCAGGGTATACGAGAGGTATTTCGCCTGGTACATCCTAGTGCTCAAATTCCTATTAAGGTGGGCAAAAAAGTGATGCCAGAGAAAGTAACCAATGCCATCTGGGGATTTTTTGCATTATATATTGCCAGTTTTAGTTTTATGATGCTGGCCCTAATGGCAACTGGATTAGATCAGGTTACTGCTTTTTCAGCACTGGCCGCCAGTTTAAACAATCTGGGGCCAGGTCTTGGAGAGGTGGGAGCAAACTATTCCAGTATTAATGACTTATCCAAATGGATTTTATCCTTTGCAATGCTATTAGGCCGGTTAGAAATTTTTACCCTGTTAGTTTTATTTACTCCGGCATTTTGGCGTAGTTAATTTGGACATAGTTAATTTGGACATAGTGAAAAATTAAGCTATTTCTTATATACTTTGCGTTGAAATAAATCCGTACGCCGGCTAACTAAACGATCTAAAAATAATAAGCCATCGAGATGATCCATTTCATGTTGAACGGCTCTTGCTTCATAACCTGAGCAGCTATAATTTACCGTTTCGCCCGCTATATTAAGAGCAGTCAGAGTGACTTTTTCTGCTCGAATTACATTACCGGTGTAATCGGGAACGGACATACAGCCTTCCCTGCCTACTTTCATACCTTCCCAGGTTTTAATTTCAGGGTTAATCAAAATCATACAGCCATGGTGTTTAATTTTTGGTTTGACCGATACATCAACAATGACTATGCGTTTAAAAAAACCTACCTGTGGCGCTGCAATACCCACTCCACCAGGGCCTGAGCGCATGGTTTCTTCTAAATCAATAATAACATCAAGAATACTTTGATCAATTTGTTCAACTTCTTCAGAGACTTGCTTTAAACGCTTATCTGGTACTTTTAAAATTTCCAGTATTGCCATAACTTAACCTATCATGGTATCAATTGCAGAAACATCTATCTGAATATCTGCATTGAGTTGTAATTTGATGTCTGTTTCAATGTTTTCAGGGCTTTGCTCACTAGTACCTTCAATGTGCATGATATAAAGGCTATCTTTATCCTGTCCTGCAACATCTGATTCTAAATCTAAAATATTAAAACCACCCTGATTTAACGCTGCGGTAACTTTAGCAACAATACCAGGACGGTCAGCCCCATAAACACTGATACGGGTATTGGGAATTTGGTGATCATGGATATCCACCTCTATTTCCTGAAAGTGATAAGTAAGTGCTAACTTATCAACAATAGGTTTAACTGCCTTACATAACAGCTCGATATTCTGATCTGAATTAAGCATTAACATAATGGTAAAATTACCACCCAGTCGCATCATAGATGCTTTGCCCAATTGAGCACCAGTACTATATAAGGCCTCAGTAATTTGAGCTACGATACCTTGCTGATCCTTGCCCACTAAAGTTAACATTTTCCAGTTACTCATTGTTTTTCCTTTATTATATTTTCCAAATTAAAGCAGCCATTCGCCCGGTAAAACCATCACGCCGATAGGAGAAAAATCTTTGTGGATCGGCATAAGTACAAAAGTCCCCGCCATATATTGCTGTTACTCCCAGCTGTTGTAAATTGATTCTAGCCAGTTGATAAATATCTGCCAGGTATTTATTTTCCTTAGTTGGCTGGTTCAGTTTTTTTGTAAATGCAGTTTTATAGGCAGGATTATTATTTATAAATTGTAGCTTTACGTCAAGCCCTACCTCAAAATGTTGCTTACTAATTGCAGGCCCGAGCCAGACTAAAAATTGCTCAGCAGGCAGTTTACTTGTTGCTGATAAGGTTTTAATGGCCTGGTTGATAATGCCCATTGCCAGCCCTTTCCAGCCAGCATGAATAGCTGCAATAGCAGAGCCATCTTTGGAGCAAAATAAAATAGGTAAACAGTCGGCGGTTAATATGCTACATACTTGATTGCGTTTAAGGCTATAAACACCATCTGCATCAATTATTTTATTTTTATTACTGATATGGTTAAATTCATCAAATTCAATAATATTAAGACTATGAATCTGGTTTAGCCACTTGGCCGGAGTGGCTAATAATTGATTTAACTTATCACGATTCTGTTGTACATGAGCAAGGTTATCATTAACATGGCTGGCTAAATTAAAACTATCATAGGGAGGTTGGCTAAACCCATTTTTACGCGTGGTTACTATAGATTTAACTGAGTCGGGTATAGGCCACCGGGGGATAATAAGCTGCAGATTATTTATTGTTTTCATCAAGCAAGTCATATAATTGTTGCATATCAGCAGGTACTTCCTGCTCCCAACTCATCCACTCATGGCTGCTGGGATGTTCTAAACCTAATTTTCGGGCATGTAAGGCCTGACGTTTAAATTTCTCCAGGCATTGAGTAAGTAACTCACTGCAATTAGGTGGGTATTTAATGCGACCGCCATAAACCCGGTCACCAACCAGAGGCAATTGTTTATAGGCCATATGCACTCTAATTTGATGTGTCCGTCCTGTTTCCAGATTTACTTTAAGACGGCTATGAATAGCATAACGATTAATAATACGAAAGTGTGTAATAGCATGTTTTGACAGGCTATTGGGTCTTCTGGGTACCGCCATCTTAGTGCGCTGGGTGGGATGCCTGCCATACATGGTATCAATGGTTCCACCACCTGATAGCTCTCCTACAACCAGTGCTTCGTATTCACGTTCAAAACTGCGTTGTTGTAATTGCTCTACCAAATTGGTTTGAGCAGCTAAAGTTTTAGCAACTACCAGTAAACCTGTAGTGTCCTTGTCTAAACGATGAACAATTCCTGCTCTGGGAATATTGATTAGCTCAGGATGATGATAAAGTAAACCATTTAGCATAGTTCCTCTGAAATTACCCACCGCAGGGTGGACTACCAAACCAGCAGGTTTATTGATTATGATTAGTTGCTCATCTTCATATTGGATATCTAAGGGAATATCTTCTGCCTGCCATTCTCCTTCGGGTTGTTCGGTGATATGTAGCTGTATGGTCTCACCACCCAGAACCTTATGTTTGGGTTTCACCAATTTATTATTAAGAGTTATATCGCCTGCTTTTAACCAGGCTTGTATACGAGAGCGAGAATAGTCAGGAAATAGCTCAACTAGTACTTGATCGATGCGTTTGCCATACATTTCTGTAGTCAGCGTAATGGATTGTGAGAAGGTCATTTAATTAATATTTCAATATTTTTAGGGTGAGTGCTATAAAAGCTATTATGTTACTTTTGTTTCTAATGTTATACTAGGTTTTTTATTGGTATTTTTTTTATTAAACCGTTTTATTATCAGCTTTTATTATAACAATGATTTCAAATAGATTAAGCTTAACTCGATACAAATTTATTTTTACCCTGTTTTTTACCTTATTGCTTTCTAGCTGCTCTATTATTGAAGGCTGGATGCCAGAGCAAATTGATGAAACTAAAAGCTGGTCTGCTAGCAAGCTATATGCCGAGGCAAAATACGAGCTTAATGGAGGCGATTACAAAACGGCAATTGAATATTATGAAAAATTAGAAGCACGTTATCCTCATGGAAAATATGCTCAGCAGGCACAACTTGAAATTGCTTATGCCTATTATCGTTTTGATGAGCCAGAATCAGCAATTGCAGCAACTGAGCGTTTTATAAAATTGCATCCTCTGCACCCTCATGTTGATTATGCTTATTACTTGCGTGGCTTAGTTGTTTTTCCTGCTAGAAAAAATGTGTTTGAATATGTATGGCCTCAAGACGAGTCAAAAAGAGATACTCAAACTTCTATGGAATCGTTTCGTTATTTTGGCCAGTTAACCACGCGTTTTCCTGATAGTATATATTCACATGATGCAGTTACACGTATGCGCTATCTAAGAAATAAAGTTGCCAAGCATCAGCTCCATGTTGCCAACTTTTATCTAAAACAACAGGCTTATCTCGCAGCAGCCAATAGAGCTAAGTATATTGTGCAAAAATACTCGGAATCACCAGCGGTACAGGAAGCATTGCTAATAATGATTCAGGCGTATAAAAAATTAGATTTACCTGAATTAGTTAGAGATACACAACAAATTTATACCAGTAATAAGGATAAATTTGTAGAAGATATTTATCTGGAGCAGGAAAGCGTTATACCCTATATGCCTGACTGGATGAGACCATACTAATGGTATAGTTATTGTAACTATCGAGAGTTAAGCCAGAAGCAATTTAACTCCCAATGCTTATATTGCTTCCTTATCTTCTTCGCCCGTTCTGATTCGAACTATGCGTTCAATCGGTGAGATAAATATTTTACCGTCACCAATTTTTCCTGTTTTTGCAGCCTGAATAATAGCCTCAACACAGCGATCTACATCTTCTTCTGCAACTACAATATCGAGTTTTACTTTAGGTAAGAAATCAATAACGTATTCTGCACCACGATATAGTTCGGTATGTCCTTTTTGACGGCCAAAACCTTTAACTTCTGTTGAGGTCATGCCAGAAATACCAATTGCTTGTAGGGCCTCACGTACATCGTCTAATTTAAAGGGTTTTATTATTGCTTCTACTTTTTTCATTCTTGGTTTCCTAAGCGTTGAAATGTCATTAACTATTAGGATACATCCTATCGCTTTGAATTGCCAATTTTGTTATGCTAGTTTTTAGATTATAAAAATTTATAAAACATGGAATTTATTCAATAGCGAGGCCACTGGGGTGGAAAATTTAAAAATTGAAAAAAAACAAATAATTGCTGATATGAAAGTGTTGGCAAATATTGATCCTGCCTATGAAATAAAACGTCGTATGCTTTTTATTCAACAGCAATTGAAAAAATCCACACTTAAAACGCTGATTTTAGGTATCAGTGGAGGAATAGACTCTAGCACCTGCGGACGATTAGCCCAACTTGCTATTGAACAATTAAACCAACAAGAACAGTGTTCTGATTATCGATTTATTGCCATTCGATTGCCATATGATGTTCAGGCAGATGAAGTTGATGCGCAATTATCTCTACAGTTTATTCAGGCCAGCTATAATCTTACAGTTAATGTTAAAAAATCTACCAATGCCATACATGATGAAGTAAATAACGCTTTAGCTGAGGCCTCTATAATAAATGACAACCAGTTAAAAATTGATTTTGTAAAAGGTAATGCCAAAGCACGTATGCGCATGATTGCCCAATATGAAATTGCAGGTTTAACTAATGGGCTGGTACTGGGAACGGACCACTCTGCTGAAAATGTAACGGGATTTTATACTAAATTTGGTGATGGTGCCTGTGATTTAGCACCACTTTTTGGTCTTAATAAACGTCAGGTTAAACAAGTTGCTAAGTTATTAGGAGCCCCTTTACAATTGATTAAGAAAATACCAACTGCTGATTTAGAATCCTTAACCCCGTCCTTATCTGATGAAGAGGCGCTTGGTTTAAGTTATGAACAAATTGATGATTTTCTTGAAGGCAAATTAGTTGATCCAGCCATTGAAGATAAAATTGTAACTATTTTTAATCAAACTCAACACAAGCGCTTAGCTATTGCTACGATTTATGAGACATAAATCGTGACTAAAAAAACAGCTTCATGTTTAGTTATTATTCCTGCTATGGATGAAGAAAAAACGATTGCCAGTGTGGTAAGTCAAGTTAAAAACCTGGGTTATGATGTGTTAGTAATTGACGATAATTCTCAGGATAATACCATCCTTGTAGCTAAAAAAAATGGTGCCTGGGTTATACCACTGGTTTATAATATGGGTGCATGGAATGCCACTCAAACTGGTTTTCAATACGCCATAAAAAAAGCATACCAATGCGTTATAACTCTGGATGCAGATGGTCAGCATGACCCTCAGAGCATTCCTGATTTAATTCGTATGCAAGCAGAAACAGGGGCAAATGTGGTGGTTGCTTCTTACACCGAACGTGGAGATTTGAATCGCAGATTAACCTGGCGTTTTTTTAAATGGTTAGCAGGTTTTAATATTAATGACTTGACCTCAGGCTACCGTCTTTATGATCAGCAGGCTATGTCAGTAATAGCATCAAAACAGGCCACCCTGTTAGAGTATCAAGATGTCGGTGTATTAATGTTACTGGCTAAAAACCACTTAAGCTTAATCGAAATTGAAACACAGATGTTGGATCGTTCAGAAGGTGTATCACGGATTTTTAAGTCTGCCCTGCATATTGTTTATTACTTATTATATACCTCTATTTTATGTGTTTCTAAAATATCACTGGTTAAAAAACCAGCACCAAAAAGCTAGAGAAAAGCATCTATAGGTTTATTTATGAAATTCTATTTATTAATCACTTCCCTCTTAGGAGTATCTACCGCGATATTTATTTTCTGGCTGATTAGACGTGATCACCTGCATATTAGGTACGCATTTTGGTGGATAATAGTGGCGATTGTATCTGCTACTATTGGAGTATTTCCCGGCCTTATTGATGCGCTTTCATCAATTTTAGGTATTAGTTACCCACCTATATTAGCTATTATCTTTGCAATCAGCTTTATTTTTATTAAAATGTTGCTTTCTGATATTGAACAATCAAAACAACAGGTTAAAATTATCCGTCTAACTCAACGTTTGGGGCTACTGGAGTTAGAGCAACAGCAACTCCAATCCAGAACAAATAGCTCTGATTCTATGCCTGCCGGTTCTAATCCTAATAGCTTAAAATAAGCAATTACTCAATAATGATAAAAGAGACTTCAGTAAATGACAAAACCTTTCAAGGTGAGATTTTTCATGATTATTTTGCTATTTCTGGGGGAGGAGAAAAACTGGTAACAATGCTAGCCAGGGATCTTAACTGGCATATTAGCGGGGGATTTATTAGCCCGGAATATCAGCAGCTAAATTCAGAGTTATTAACAATACTTCATTCATTAAAGGCTTTTGCAGGTTTTAAACCACTACAGATGCTGTCATTGATACAGAAATGGAAAAACTGCCAATCCAAACTCACGGGAAATAAAGTATATAGTGGAGTTTATGCTCCACTGAGTGCTGTAAACCACCCCAATTGTTTTAATATTTTATATTGCCATACTCCTCCGCGTTTTGTTTATGATAAAAAAGACTATTATTTATCCTCCTTACCCAAATGGCAGGCAATAATATTTGCCCAGCTAATCCGCTATTTTCAACAGCAATATGAACCATCTTTATTACATATGGATCAGATTATTGTTAATTCAAGACATGTGCAACAACGTTTTAAACACTATCTAAAAATGGATTCAGAAGTGGTTTATCCACCCTGTGATACCAAACAATTTAGCTTTATCTCTCAGGGTGATTATTATTTATCTACCGCTAGACTGGATGGGTTAAAACGGGTAGAGGTAATAGTACAGGCTTTCATAAAAATGCCGGATAAAAAATTAATTGTTTGTTCCGGTGGGCCAGAATTAGCCAAATTACAAAAATTAGCAGAGAACTCAACAAATATTACTTTTACTAATTGGATTAGCCAGGCCGAATTAGTGGATTTAGTGGCTAATTGCATTGCCACAATTTATATTCCCTGGGATGAAGATTTTGGTATTTCTCCAATAGAATCTATGGCAGCAGGAAAGCCGGTAATTGGAGTTAATGAGGGAGGCTTAAAAGAAACCATAGTGGATCAACAAACAGGTTATCTGCTAGATGCTGAAAAATCATCATTGCTTAAGCAACTCATCACTATAGTACAAAATTTAACAGCAGAACATGCTTTAAGCTTACGTGAAAATTGTGAAAAACAAGCAGAATTATTCAGCGAATCACAGTTTTTAGATAATATGCGTGCATATTTTAAGT
>JASFYQ010000058.1:0-3537 GCA_045047105.1 Pseudomonadota bacterium
ATGGATACCTTTCAGGAAAAACTGGAAGAGATTGCAGAACGTGACTATCAGCATAAATCTATGAAAGAAATAGAAGTTTTTCAAAATAAAATTATGTTAGAACAAGCAGCTATTTCAAAATTAATGCATCGTTGTAAATCGAAAATGAAAAACGTAAATAAAGCAGATTATGCAGAAGATATCGATGGTCGTTTACAAACCGAACAAAGTACTTTGCGAGATGATATGCGTAATTACATAAAATTACATTATGACCTAAAAGAAGAAATGATGAATTACTTTTTAGAATGGCTATAGGCCAGTTTTAATGAATTGATTGTTTATAGGCCACATATTAAATTATGTGGTCTATTTTTTTAGCTTTATTTTTATATAAAACAGAATTAGTAAAGCTAAAAAGGAACAAATTGAGAAACTAATAAAAATGGGTAATGCAGTTTCTGAAATAAAACTTCCCACAAGAATACTGATGGGAACTGCCATTAACGTAGAAATTAATCCTGTAATCGCAGAAGCAATTCCTGCAATATGACCAACAGGTTGCATAGCAATAGACCTAAGGTTTCCGAAGAGAAAGCCAAGTGCAAAAAACTGTAATGCAAAGAATAATAAAAGGATTTCAATAGGAGGGTTTGGATTGGAATAAAATAAGATTACATACAGAAATGAAACTCCAAAAAAGAGAAATAAAGAAAGGGTTATTAACCTTTTCATTCCGTATTTAATAACGATAACTCCATTTAAAAAAATAGCCAATCCCATTGATATTGCTAGCCCTGCAAAAATAATAGGGAACTCATCTTTAAGAGAGTATTGATCTTGAAATATTTGTTGAGAGCTACTTAAATATACCATAAATGAACCCGTTACAAAGCCTGAAATAACAGTGTATGCCAACGTTTGTTTATGTTTGATAAGTTCCTTAAAACCATCTATAAATAAGTGTATATTTAATTTAATCCTGTTTTCAAACTTTAAAGTCTCGGTTTGCCGCCTCCAAAACCAAAAGGAAATCACCAAGCTAAATCCTATTTGAATATAAAATATTGCTTGCCAGTTATAATGGTCTAAAATATATTTTCCCAAAGCAGGAGCAATTATAGGAACTAGTAAGAAAATAACTACCACAAACGACATAATCTTAGCCATACGATCACCACTGTATATATCACGAATAATTGCAACACTAATGGTTCTAGGAGCCGAAAGACCAATACCTTGTAGTATCCGGCCAACGATCATCATTTCTAAACTCGCAGTAGAAACACAAATAATACTAGCTAGAATAAATACTGTAAATCCCATAAATACCACAGGTTTTCTACCTAAACTATCAGATAATGGTCCAAATAACAAAGGACCAAAACCAAGACCTAGAAATATCATGGTAATCAATAATTGATTTTCAGCAGCACTAATTGTAGAAATTGATGAACCAATAATATCTAAAGCAGGAAGTAAAGCATCAATAGCCAAAGCAACCACCGACATTAAAAAAGCCATTAAGGCTACAAATTCAAATTGGGAAGTTTTGTTTTTCTGCATGGCGCAAAAATAAACTAATAATAATCAGTATAGGGGCGATACTCTAAAAACACTATTTGACATAATATTAATTATAGTACAAATGTATTGTTTTGTATTTATAGTGGTTTATCCATTTGATAGCTATAATTAATATTATGTCAAATATCCCAGAAGCATTACGTTTCTATACTATAATTGGAACTTGGGTCATTAAACTAATAAGCGGTTTGCTTCGCAGCGTTTAATAAAACATTTGTATCTATAATTAGCCGTTATGTAAAATAGCCGCTGCCAAACGCTCGATTGTTTGCTTAAAACAAAATTGCTAATGCAATTATTTTTAAACCACAATTTACAGCCGCTTGCCAACGCCAAAATAAAAGCTAACCTTTTTACTCTAATTAAAAATCGCGTATTCGAGAAAATGTACGTAATAAAAAATTTTACGAGATTCTCGAGGATTGCCACAAGAGTATAAATTATTTAAAAGGAATGTATTTAAAACCAATCATCCACTGGATAATCGATTTTAAATAATCTATACACTTGTTAAATTTGTAATTCAATTTATATTTTTCTCTTTTTTCATTATTCTTTTGTCTTGAAACAAAAGAAACAAAAATTCAAGGCTGCATATAATTTTGGAAACAATTAACGGCTCATTCGCTATATTTTAGGAAACATTGTAACTCGTTAAGATTGCTCTGAAATCCCATTTATTATAGAAACTCTTAAGAAACTTTATTACTAGACCCCTAAAATATGCACGCTCACTTTACCTATTGTTTAACCAAAATTATATGAGGCCAAGTTTAACATTGGGATATATTCCATAACAACTATAAATATTATTAAATCATAATTTCAATAGAGCAATTGCTGCATCTATTAACCTTCATAACCAATTATTTTAAATTAATTCATCAAAAAATATTTTCAACCTCATAACTATCCATTCTATTATCATCAGAATTAGTATCAATTAACTTACTATAGGGGTCTACTCCGACTTCGGTTGGTTTTTGATTTACAATAATGGTAATCTTGTTGTTTATCGCCGTTATTTTGTGTTTTTGCAAATACAATTCAACAAGCTTATCTTGGCCATCAATTTCTTCTTCTCCAAAAACACCTATATCAATATAATCAGCTAATGGGAGAGAACTTACCTGCTTATCAGAACCATTTTCATAACTTAGAGGTTGGATTGTATTATCACTAAAAATCCTCTTCCCTTTTGCGTCACTTCTATATTTGCTAACATTGAATTCTATATCTACCTGATATTTGCCATTGTCTAACTCTTTAAAAGTAGCCTTAACCATTCTATTTTCATAAAGGGTAATGGTCTCAAACATGTCTTTAATAACATACTGTAACGAATCTGGGGTAACTTCTCTAATAAAGTCAACCAATTCTATTGAGCTTGTATAGGGAGGGCCTTGAAACTTCTTCTTTTCTACAAACCTATGCAATGCACCATTCAAGTTTTCTTCACCTATATAATCACTCAAGGCATAAAAAACTAATGAACCTTTTGAATAACGTATATAAGATTGACCATCAACATACATTAATGGAACTTCGCCAACGAGTTCATTTTTACGCCCTCGTAAATAATGATCTAATGCATACTTTAAAAAAGTACGCATTTTGCTTTTACCATATTCATGTTCAAAAGTTTTTAATCGTACATATTCTGATACACTTTCTGATAACATTGACGCACCCAAAACATCGGCTCCAATAACCTGATGTGCCCACCATTGGTGTGCAACTTCGTGTGAGGTTACTCCAAACGCATAGTCTACTCCTCCTACATCGCTATCATCTACATCGGCTATAAAACCATGACTTTCAGAAAACGGAATGGTGTTTGGATACGATTGCGCAAAGCTTCCATAGGTTTTGGGAAATTCTATAATGCGTAACTGCTTGTGTTGGTAAGGGCTAAAGTTTTTTGAATTAAAGTCTAATGATGCTTTCATACCAGCCATCATTCTATCTAAA
>JASFYQ010000059.1:0-50564 GCA_045047105.1 Pseudomonadota bacterium
GCAGGGTGTTTAAACAATGCTCGGTTAAGCGTTGATAGTGCTGAATAAATTGTTGTAGCTGTTGTTGATTTAATAAGGCCAGGGATTGCTTGTTTTGTTGGTATGGCTGCTGTTCCTGTAATTTTTGCTCCTGCAACATGCGCCACTGATAAACCATTTCAAAATCAGGAATTTTAAGCATTAATAGCCAGTTTATTAAGCTAAAAAGCTGCTGGTATTTATTGTTTAATTGCTGATTCCAGTTATTTCGCCATAATTGCTGTGCATCCTGATATTGTTCTAAATCATTAATTGGTTTAATTAAGCTGTCTGGAGCTAAGGCAGTTGCACCAATACACCAGCCTTCAAATAAAATAATACTGGGGCGCTGAGTAATTTTAGTCCATTGATGTTTGGGCTTTCTATCATCTGTTGATTTATCAAAAACAGGGATAAGTAAGTGCTCACCTTCAGTCATATTTTTTAAATCAGCAAAGGTTTTTAGGGCCAGATTAATATCATGGGTTCCTGGTACTCCCCGTGTTTTAAATAACGGATGTATGGTTTGAGCTAATTGTTCTCTTTCCTTTTTAGTAAAATAAAAGTCATCAATAGAAATTATCACCACCGAGTGCTTGTTTTTTGTGTCCAGGCTTTCTATTTCCAACAATGTTTTAAGAAACAGGCAACAGGTGGATTTACCTGAGCCCTGAGCCCCATTAACTCCAATAATGCTAAAGTCTTGTTGTATTGATAGTTGATTAATTGCCTTAACAATGGGTATAAAGTATTTCTCTATATCCTCTTTATAGGACTTGGGTAACTGCTGTTTTAGGATTAAATGAGATAGTTGCTGCTCAACTGTGCTTAATGCTGAAGTTTTCATGATATATATCCTATTTTCCCTATATTATATGCCCAGATACTCACACTTTTTAATTAAATTAGATATAATATACCCTCATATAAAACAAGTTAATTATCAATAATTTATTTAGGTGGTAAGACAAACTGATATGGAAAACTTAGGTTGGAATGATGGTATGAGTGTTGGTATAGAATCCATCGATAATGACCATAAAAAAATTTTTTCCATTATTGCTAAAATTATTGATGCTTCCCATGATATGCTCACCGATGAGCTTCTTAATGATATTTTTTCTGATCTAGAATATTATGCTCAAAGCCATTTTCATAGGGAAGAACTGCTTATGGAAAAGATTGGATATAAACATCTGCAGTTACACAAACAAACCCATAATAAATTTATTGAAAAAATACCTGAATTAAAAGCACAATTATTAACTAATAATAGCTATGATGTGGCAGAAGAAATTAATTTATTTTTACATCATTGGTTAATTGACCATATACTTGTTACCGATATGGATTATGCCTCTGATTATTATCACTATAAATTAAAAAATACCAAAGACAGCAAAGCTGCAGATAGCACTTTTTTTCAGCAAGTTTCACAATGGCTGTGTCGACACTTTACGCTTACTCAGCGAATATTTATTTCTGCTTTATTACCTATAATTGGACTGCTGATTTTAAGTTTTATGATTTTAAAGGATAACTATCAGTTATATACTAATGTAAAAGCACTTGCAGAAATTAGCCCTATAGTTGCACAGATAAATACGCTTACCCATAGCTTACAACTAGAACGAGGTCTATCTACGGGTTTAATAAGCTCAAATTACCAACAATTTTATCCAGAATTAGTGCAAAGAAGGCAAGCAACCGATCAGCTTTTTAAGCTATTTTTTGTCCAACTAGAGCGGCAATCAAAAAAGCTATTATTTTCGAGCTCTTCTTTAATGAAGGTACAGTTTAATTCAAAAAATGAGCATAATAATTTTTTTGATATTGCACTATTAAAGCAAGATCTATCCTTAATAATAAAACAGCGTAAACAAATTGATAAACAACAGGGCAGTATTACACAATTAAAATCCTCATATACACAGTTTATCCGCCATCTTTTAGCTATACAAAGGCATTTAGCCCACATAAATATGGACACTAAATTAGCAAATAGTATTATTGCAATCAGTGCTATATTAAATTTTAAAGAAATTCTGGGTCAGGAACGTGCATTAGGTACAGCGATTATTGAGCAAAGTAATGCAGATATAAAAAAGTTAAATCGAGCTAATCTTTTTAATCGTATTAAGTTGTTTAATACTCTGCATGGACAAAATCACTTTTTATTAGAATCATTTTATTATTCTGCCAGTGAAGATCAAAAATATATTTTTGGTTCATTTTCCATTAATGAGCTGATTGATGGTTTTTTAGATGAAATTGAAAACTATATAGAGACGGGTAAAAGTACATCTTATAGTGATAAACAATGGTTTGATAGCATTTCCTTAAAAGTGAATGAATTAAAAATAATTAGCGATAAGCTCATTGTTTTATTAGATCAGCAGCTGGAACAACAATTAGCTTATTACCTCAAGCGATATTATTTAATAATGTTTATATTATTGGTATGCATAGCCATTAATATTCTATTTTTACTGATATTAAATTACAGTATTATTAATCCCATCCAACATATTACTTCTGCTCTAAATAAAATTACCTCTGGAGATAAAAGCCAGCAATTTTATAATCACTTTGCTCATGATGAAATGACTTCCATTCATCAGGCGTATGAGAAATTGCGTAGGAAATTATTACAAAGTGATATTGCTGAAGATATTATTCGCCAGCAAAATGAATCTATAGAATTAAGAAAAGGTAAACAAAAATACTATAGAGAATTGGCAACAATAGATAGCCTGACTGGAGCCATAAACCGCCGTAGTTTTGATGAAATTATTGATACAGAAATAAAGCAGCTAAAACTGGGAGATCATAAACTCTCTATTATGATGTTAGATATTGATTATTTTAAAAAAGTAAATGATAAATATGGGCATGCTATTGGTGATGAGGTATTAAAAGGTTTTTATCAGATTTGCTATAACATTATGAGAGCTTCCGATCTAATTGCTCGTATAGGGGGAGAAGAATTTTCTATTATCATGCCACAAACCAGTTTGGCACAGGCAACTATTTTTGCTGAGCGACTACGTGAGGTTATAGAAAAGACAGCTATTGATCAAAACAAGAGTATCAATATAACGGTGAGTATTGGTGTTGTGGAATGGAATAATAATAGCTTTAAAAATAAATCAGACTTTTTGAAATATGCAGATGATTTATTGTATAAAGCTAAACACTCTGGACGAAATTGTGTAACAACTTCACTTTAGATAGTTGTTACTATCTATTTTAAGTATACATTATATGCTTTTGTTTTTTTTAATAAAATAAAAATTAAAGTATTAATTTTTAAAGCCGATAGGGGTTTCAAGCAATAACAATTAGGAAATGAAATGAACGGATTAAAGAATATTTCTATTAAAACAAGTCTTTTAACATCCATTTTTATTTTAGGTGGATTTTTAATTATTAATATAGGCTACACCATTGTAACTGTTTATCAACCGCAAAATATTCGAGCTCAGGGCTTTGAAAAAGCGAATCAATTAGCTGATTATATTATTGCCTCCACCGTTGAAGAAGCTAAAGAGCGAGGTTTTACTGCAGGTTATATAGCAAGCTTTAGAAGTGGAAAGACTTCTGATAGTACTATTCGAAGTAAAATTGACCAGTTTCGAACTAAGGGCTATTCCAATGTGCAAAAAGCATTTGAACTGGCTCAGCAACTTGCAGATATACAATGGGGTGGTGCAGAGTTTACTGATGCTTTACAAATAACTAAAAATAGTTGGCGGGAATTAAACAGAGTAAGGCAAACAGTGGATAAGCATGGCAGTATAACAAGTATTGCCTGGGTAAAAACCATGTCTCAATTTATTCAGGATTTTACTAATTTACGTCAATTTGCATTTGTACCAGCAAATCACCTCGAGGGGGCTATTTATAACAATGGCATTATTAAACATGCCATCTGGGCAATTAGTGAATATGCTGGTCGAGAGAGGGCGATTATAGCCTCAATTATTGCTTCAGCAAAACCCATTAATGCCGAGCAATTACTCACTTTGGCTAAATATAGAGGTATTGTTGAGTTTCAATTGGGTTATGTAGAAAATATGGCTCTCCCCTTAGTAACTAATAAACAGCATCAACAATATGCAATTGCAAATAATAAAAACTGGTCACAAATTAAGAGTAATTTTTTAGGTAGTTATCAGCAATTGCGAGAACAAGTTTATGAAGCTGGAAAAACTGGAAAATATCCAGTTTCCTCAGCACAATGGCTTACTCAGGCAACCAGTGCTATTAATGGTATTTTAAATTTTAATTTACAGGTTACTATGGATGCCCAACGTCACACAGATAGTTTGGGCAGTGATGCAAGGTCATCGTTCTGGAAAGCGATAAGTATAGCGGTAGTTGCTGTACTGGTATTGCTTATTGCTTTTGTTGCAATTCAATCCATTATTTTTCGTATTTCTGAGTTAAAAGATATTTTTGTTAAAGTGGTTGATAATAAAGATGTAAGTTTACGAGTAGATGCAAGTGGTAATAATGAGTTAAGTCAGTTATCTATGGCATTTAATACCATGATTGAACGTATGCAAGAGTTAATATCACATATTAATCATTCCTCAAACCAGATTAATAGTAGCGTACAGCTTTCAATTGAGAATACTCATTTAAGTAATGAGGGAATTAGCAAACAAGAAGTTGATATAGAGCAATTAGCTACTGCAATGAATGAAATGGTTACCTCTATTGAAAATATTGGTGAAAGTACTCAGCATTCAGCTAAAAATTCATCTGCAATTAATGAGGATGTAAAACAAAGTGGTGAAGTAATGCAAAATACCGCTAGCTCTATCCATGAGTTGGGAAATAATATAGAACAAGCATCGGAGGTTATTAATCAACTTGCCAGCGACAGCCAGGAAATTGGACATGTACTAGAGGTAATTAAAGGCATAGCAGAACAAACAAATTTATTGGCTTTAAATGCGGCTATTGAGGCTGCAAGAGCAGGAGAACAAGGCCGTGGTTTTGCTGTAGTTGCAGATGAAGTACGAAACCTGGCAGGAAAAACCCATGAATCTACTGAAGATATCCAGAATATGATTGAGCGCTTACAGTCACAAAGCAAAAAAGCTACACTGGTGATGCAAAAAAGTTTAGAGCAGTCATCAGATGCTATTATTCATGTTAATTCTGCAGATAAGACGCTTACTGAAATTATTGCATCAATGACTACAATAACCCAGATGAATGCTCAAATTGCCGTAGCAACAGAGCAACAGGGAAGTGTAGCTGATGAAATAAATAGCAATGTGTCTTCTTTGCAAATGGTGGCAGAGGATAATCGGGGTTTATCACAGAAATCTTTTGATTCCATGTCACAAATAGTGGAGGAAATGAAAGGCCTGGTTACTTTGGTGCAGCAATACCATAGTTAGTATGAAGTAGCTGGTATTTAAAGGTTTTAGAATTCTCTGCGAATAACCATTAGAGTAATATCATCATAAATCTGTTGTTTGCCAATATGCTGGTATAAATCAGTTAAAATATTAGCATGTATATTTGTAACAGATTGGTTGATATTGTTTAGTGCCTGTTCACAGAGTTTTTCTATACCATAGAAGTTGCCAGAACAGTCTTCAGCTTCTGGAATTCCATCGGTATAAAGAACCACTGTATCACCAATATCCAGTTGAATTTTATGACTATTAAGAAAAGGGCTAATATCTTCTTCCAGACCTAAAGGAAAACCCAGGTCTATAGTATCTATTCGCTCAATTTCGGTAGCTCCCTTTCGCAGCAATAACAACTCTTCGTGTTGACCACAAATATCTAATACGCCGTCTTGATAAGAGGTGAGAATAAAGGTCAGATTTTTATCAGAATTAATGCGTTGCAGATTGTCATAAATTATTTTGTTTAATACGGCGACAAATTTAGGTAAATCTGTTTCACCTGCAACCGCCATAGTGCGAACAGCTGTTTGGATCATCATCATTACTACGCTACTTTCAAGGCCATGCCCGGTAACATCTCCAATACTCAGAAAATAACGCTGATGATATTTTAATACATCGTAATAGTCTCCACCTGCTTCTTCTGCTGGATACATACTGGCAATAATAGCTAAACCAGGTATATTATTTAGTTCTGCTGTTGCGGGTAAGATCATTTGTTGTAATTGATGGGTTACCGCAAGTTCTGCTCCCATGCGTACATTTTCTTCTCGGCTTTTAAATAGTTCATCGGTGCGTAAAACAATGGTTTCTTCTAAACTCACATTTGCAAGTTCAAGCTGCTGTAATAAGGAAGTGACTTTTTTATCCTGACGAATAATAATTAAAACCACAACGACTAAAATTACCGCAGAGAGTAATATAGTCGCTAAAATCAGCATTAATATGTTTGCACGGGTTTTTTTAATCGCAACGGCTGATTCAGAAACAGCTGATTCAGCTATACTTTGTTGTAATTGCTTCATGTTTTGTAAATCTGCAATAACCTGGGTATTAATTTTTTGCGCTATTAGAATATTAGCCCGAGCCCGTTTTTTATTTTCATCCAGGACGGCATTAATTACTGTATCCAGAAATGGCTGAGCCTGTTTTAAAATTTTTCTTTGTTTTTCAAGTTGTTGGAGTTGATGAGAGGTTAGGCCCATGTTTATCAAATTTTTTCGGGCAAGGATAAATTTTCCTGCCAGGAGGCTATATTTAATACTTATTTCATCAATTTCAAAGGGATCTATAATGTGAATGGAGGTGTGTAATAAAATCATTCGTTCATTGATTGCATTAATCATGCTATCAATATGTTTGGCTTTGATATTATTTTTCTCAACTACGGTTCTTAAGCGTTCATTGAGAGAATTAATATTATCGAGTCCAATTTTTGTGGTAATGGCAAGTAGAGCAATAATTACCACATAAGTAGCGACAATCAGGCTTACGTGTTTATGTAGCAGCTTATTGGTTGGAGATTTCATTTAATAAAAGTGAATGTGCAAACTAGTTAATAACTACCTGCATTGCTGGGAAAAGTCGTTGTAAATTTTTTAAAGATTTACCCTGCCAGGGAATGAGTTTGGAGCCAATGATACAAATTTCAAGCTGTTGATTTTCTTTTGCGGTACCACGTGCCTCAATAATAAACTTGGATAACATTGCTATGCCAGAGCTATTTAAAAATTCTAATTGGCATAGATCAAGACTCATTTTTTTAGCATTGTTTAAACATTGTTTTAATACATCAAAAATAAGTGCATACTCGTCCAGCCCATTTAATCGTAAAGAACCACTGAGCATTACTTGATGTGTAACCTCATTGTATTCTAGTACATAATTTTCATTTTCAATCTTCATTTTTTGCCTTGGCTATTTGTTATTAAGTGGATTGTTATTAAGTGGATTGTTATTAAGCGGATGGTTATTAAAATGTTTTATTATACGGGTAGTCTAACTTCTGTGGTAATCTCAGAATATTCTGGATAATTAATGAACTGCCATGCAAGTTTTACATTATAGTCATTTAACATGGTTAAAAAACCCAGGCCAGAAGAACTCTTTCCAATTGCACTGGCTTCTAGTTGTTCTACATACATTTCCATTGGGTTGCTCTGGTTTACTTTATCAGCAAAATTTTTATATATTTGCGCCTGTTCAATTCCTGAGGTGTTTTTTTCAGTAATAATAATTTCATTTTCTTCTAAAAAAAGACAAATACATATAGGTTTTACTAAAGCATCATTACTGTATTTCATTGCATTTTCTAATAATTCATTTGCAATATAGGAAACTGCAGATTTTATTTCTGCCTGACGAGATATGGATTCTGGGTCAGACTCATTTTTTGGAAAAAAGGTAGTGATATAGTCGCCCATAAAATCAGCAGATAATCCATTATTTCTCCATCTTTCTTTCAACGAGATAGAGTTAGGCTGAAATCCAAGTTGTAAATATTCTCCACCAGTTGACAGGTTTTTAATATCTGAAAAGTTTCCAACTAATCCACTTTGTTCTATCATATTTTTCTTCTTCATTATATGTGACTGTCACTTAAATTTTTACCATTTTCTACCCTATTTCTACCATTATACTTGGCAATATATAATTGTGTGTCTGCTTTATCAAATAAAGTAGATGGTTTAAGTTTTGAATCGGGAATAACCGTAGCAACACCAATACTAAAAGTGACGACACTTGAAATTGAATCTGGGTGTTTAATAGCTAAATTTTCAATAGTTTTTCGAATATTCTCTGCTAAATTAGTTGCATTGTTTATATCACTCTGAGGTAATAAAACTATAAATTCTTCGCCGCCATAACGTGCAATAGTATCTTCACAGCGTTTAGGTATATTAGTTAAAGCAGTAGCAATTTGCTTTAAACAAGCATCTCCAGAAAGATGACCTAATGAATCATTATAGTTTTTAAAGTGATCTATATCTAGTACCAGCATAGATAAAGGTGTTTGGTTGCGGGCGTTACGATGCCACTCTTTTTCTAAAGTTTTATCATAACATCGCCGATTACAAATGCCTGTTAATGCATCGGTCATTACCTGTTGTTCAACAGAGGAAAGTTGTTGCTCCATTTGTGATGAAATTTCATCCCCATGTGTTGCAATGGTTTCTACCAGAAGTTCTAAATCTTCTTTTTGGCGGTTTAAATTTAGCACCATAGATTGCAGCTTCAATTCTATGTTGTTACGCTCACCAATCTCACTATTTAATTGCTTATTTACCTGATAGAGTTCATTTTGAATGGCGTCGCCATGCTCTATAGCGGTGTATAAAGCAATTTCTAAATCTTGCTTTTGCAGCTTAATGGTTGCTACTAATTGAGTCAGAGTTTCTTCTGCACGTAGTTTCTCTTTTATTTCCAGTTTGAGTTGTTCATTTACTGAATTGAGTTGCTGCTCAATTAAGTCACCATGCTCCATGGTAGTTATTAGAGCAATCTCTAAATCTTCTTTTTGGGTACTGAGTAAATTGATAGTATTTTTAATTGAGTCAGATGTAATCCTATCATCTTTAATCTGAGGATCAATTTTATTTTTATGAGTGACTAGCATTTTTATTATACTATTATTAGATTTTTTTCAATTGTAGTTTATTCCTTCTATATTACAAAATTTATTTTTAGTTACTTATTGATCGAGATCAATAAAAGTACAAGTTTTTTTAAAAGAAACTATATTGCAATAAACTAATATGAACAAATTATTCAATTTGAACAAAACCTACTGGGAATATCCCTACTTTCTGAACAAGTTGAACAATAATTATGCTATATTCCTTATAAAATAACAGAGATATAAAACGCTTATATACTAAGTTATTGTATTAAAAAGGTATAATCTAACTGGTGTGGATCTTGCAAAACCTGATTGCTCTTAAGTGACAATGGGCTATATTAAATAGTTTGTTGTATTAAATACAAAAATTAAATGGAGGAAACCTATGGGTATCCGAGCAACAAAAAAACGACTCATCGTTTCAGTTGCAATGGGACTGGGGTTAGCAGTAGCTGTCAATACACTGGCTGCATCAAAATATCCTGATATTAGCCCACTGCCTGAAGTGAAAATTAATGCTAAAAAAGCAGAACTTGGTAAACGATTGTTTTTTGATCCTCGTTTATCTGGAGATGCAGCTATCTCATGTGCTCACTGTCACCAACCAGAAAAAGGTTATGCAGATGGTATGGCATTATCTGATGGTTATCCTGGCAACAAACATTTTAGAAATAGCCCTACCGTTATTAATGCGGTACATAAAGTTCGTTGGATGTGGGACGGGCGTCTTGGAACCAATCTAAACGATGTAACACGTGGAATGCTTACTGAAGACTATATTATGAATATGGACATGCGTATTATGCAGGAACGTGCTAAGCAAGATCCTGTTTACGTCAAAATGTTTAAAGATGCAGGATATGGAGAGCCTTCAAATGGTTCTATTCGTAAAGCAATTCCTGAATATTTAAAAACGCTCACTTCTAAAAACGTACCATTTGATCAGGGTAAAATGTCTTCATCTGCTAAACGTGGCTTTAAAATTTTTAAAGGCAAGGCCGGTTGTGTTCAATGTCATAATGGTGCTATGTTAACGGACAGCAATGCATATAACACAGGTGTTCCTGAAAATTGGGATGTGTTTATGGATACCGATCGTCACCAGGCATTTTTAGCCTATAGCATGTTTATGGGAGTTGCAAACTACCTTAACCTAAAACGTGATGCGGGTGCTCATATTCATAAGCATGCAGCTGATGGTTCTGATATGGGTACATTCTTAACACCTTCTTTGCGTGAATTAACTCACACAGCACCTTATATGCATAATGGCATGATTAAATCTTTAGAAGATGTAGTTAGCTTCTATAATAATGGCGGTGGTGAAGACTCTAATAAAGACAGTCGTATGAAGAAATTAGGTCTAAGCAAATCAGAGCAAAAAGATTTGGTTGCCTTTCTTAAATCCTTATCAGGTGACCAACTTACAGGCGATAAATATGTCTGGAGTGAGAAATATCCTGCTGAATATCAAGCGATTGAAAACTGGCGTCAAGTCAGAAACTAGCGTCTAGGAGATTAATATATGAAAAACCTTATTAAAACAGGCGCTCTTCTAGCTGGTGCAGTAACACTGGCCGTTCTTTCTGGTTGTGAAAGTGCGAGTGCTAATAAAGAACAAGCAAGAGGTTCCTTTACTGGGAAATTAAATACTGTTACTAAATCAGCTGTAGCAGCAAATGTAAACAATGGTATAGCACCCTTAGCTGTCTTGGGTAATGTTCCCATACCACCAGACAATAAACAGTCTGAGGCTAAAGTTGAGTTAGGAAAATTATTATTTTTTGATCCAAGACTGGGTGGTGATGCTTCAATATCTTGTGCCAGTTGTCATGATCCTGAACAGGGCTGGGCATGGGCAGAAGATTTCTCACGAGGATATCCAGGAACGGTTCACTGGCGTAATAGTCAGTCCATTATGAACTCAGGCCATTATCCTGGTTCGTTCTGGGCAAACTCTGTAACCTCTCTTGAAGCACAGGCTCCATCTGCTGCTCGTGGTGGTGTGGCAGGCAATGGTGAGCGTGATATTATGACTGCTCGTCTGGCTTTAATTCCCGAATATGTTAAGCGTTTTAAAGATGTATTTGGCGATGAGTCTCCCAGAATTAAAAATGCCTGGAGAGCAATTGCATCATTTGAGCGTACTTTAAACCAAACCGATACCCCGATTGATCGCTATTTAAAAGGTGATGCTAAAGCATTATCTGAAGAGCAAGTTCGAGGTAAAGCAGTTTTTGAAGGAAAAGCAGGATGTATTCAATGTCATAATGGGGCACTTGCTTCAGATATGGTTATGTACAACATTGGTGTTCCACCAGCTAAGCGTTGGGAAGAAGATGGTTTAGCACAAATAACTTTCCGTTTTGAACTTTATGCTAAAGGTTCTAATGAAGAGTTATATCGTACCGCTAAAGCCGATCCAGGTGCTTACTTCCGTGGTAAAAACAGTTGGGACAAGGGTAAATTCCGCACTCCATCACTACGCTATACCAAGTATACAGCACCTTATATGCACAATGGCGCATTTTATACTTTAGAAGAAGTAGTTGATTTTTATAACCGTGGTGGTGTGGATGAAGAAGGTCGTACAACAGGATGGCCAAAAACTAAGTCTAAACTTATCAAACCTTTGGGTTTAACAGACGGTGAAAAATCTGATTTAGTTGCATTTATTGAAGCCTTTTCAGGTGAAGAAATCCTAATGGATAAACCTGATCTGCCAGACTATGCACCACTGTTTACTTTAAAAGAACTTAAGGAAGCAAAAAAATGAGTGAATTAACTAACACGGGTGAGCAACCCGTAACTGACCAGGAGTCAGCAAAAGAGCATGGTAAGTGCATGCTGAATCGCCGTAAGTTCTTAATGTACAGCGGTGGTACAGCGGCAGCTGCTAGCACAATCTCAATCACTTTGTTTGCTGGGACAGCTAATGCTGAAACACGTCAAGCCAATGTTCAGCCATATCCTCGCAAGAAGATTGCTAAACTGAGTGAGTTAAAAGATCACCAGCCTATTAATTTTAACTATCCTGATGATGGTAAAAATTCAGCAGCCATGATTGTTAAAATGGGTGATGTTCAAGCCGGTGGTGGCGTAGGTGCTAAACACGATGTGGTTGCATTTAGTTATGTTTGTACACATCAGGGTGGTCCTTTACAAGGTACCTATAAGCATGTAGCTGATCAACGTGTTATGGGCCAGTGCCCTTTACATTTATCAACTTATGATTTAAGACGCCATGGTATTATTGTTTCTGGGCAGGCATATCAGAGTTTACCTCAGGTTTTACTTGAAGTAGATGGCGATGATGTTTATGCCGTTGGTATTATGGGACTATTATTTGGTCGCCAACAAAACGTAAGCGCATAGGAGAGAGAAAATGACAGAAAAAATAACACCACAAGCTGGTTACTATCAGTCTAAGGATCATGCACCACTGCCTCCTAAAAATGCTGACGTTAAAACTACTGCTTGTGACTATTGTATTGTTGCTTGTGGCTACAAGGTTTATCGTTGGCCCGTAGGTAAAGACGGAGGCATGAAAGCATCTGAAAATGCATTTGGTGTAGACTTTCCATCCAGCATGTTACAAGAATGGGTTTCACCTACACAGCATAATATTGTTATGCATAATGGGAAAAAACATAATGTAGTTGTTATTCCTGATAAGAGTGCCACAGTTGTAAATAAAGGCGGTGATGGCTCTGTTCGTGGTGGTTTATTAGCACAGAAGTGTTATAACCCGGATACTAAAACAGCCGATCGTTTAAAAACACCTTTAGTTCGTATTAACGGTACATTAACACCGATGTCCTGGGATGATGCAATTGATATTGCGGCTTCTGTAGGAAGCCATGTATTACAGAAACACGGTGAAGCTGCATATGGAGTTAAGACTTTTTCCTATCAATATATGGAAAATACTTATGCTATTACTAAATATGCATTACGTAATATCAATACGCCTAACTTTACCTTCCATGATACACCAGCAGATGTAACTTCTACGCCGGGTTTCCGCGACGCAGGTTTTGATAACTTTGGTCCAAGTTATGATGACTGGGGTGGAGCAGATACGTTATTGATTTGTGGTACAGACCCTTATGAAACCAAGTCAGTTTTATTTACCCAGCATATTATGCCTGGTATTGCTCGTGGCATGAAAGTAATCGCTTTAAATCCTCGTGATACGGCAGGTATTGCTTATATCAAGAAAATGGGTGGTTTACATCTTGACGTTCTACCTGGCTCAGATACTCTGGTATTAGGTGCTATTGCACGTATTATTATGAAAAATGGCTGGGAAGATTCAGAATGGATTAAAAAATGGGTTAATAATAGCTGGGAATCCAGCTCAGGCTTTGGCCAGGGTACGCGTAATACTCCCTGGCAGTGGCGTACAACCTGGGGTAAATTCCAGACTAAAGGCTTTGACGGACATAAAAAAGCCTATAAAGAGTGGAACTTTGCACAAAAAGAATACGATCCTGAATATGCAGCTAAAAAAGCAGGTATTGATGTTAAAAAGCTTTATACCGCAGCAGAGTGGATGGCAAAACCCGTTAATGGTAAACGCCCTAAAACATCTCTGGGAATTGAGAAAGGTTTTTACTGGTCAAACAATACTGGTAATACCAATGCAGTCAGTTCCTTGGCTACTATTTGTGGTGCTGGTGGTCGTCCTGGTCAGGTAGTGGGTCGTTTTGGTGGTCACCAACGCGGTGGTCAGCGTGGGGGTAAATATCCTCGTAACAAGTCAGCTCAGAAAGTGGCCGGAAGACGTCGTCAGGCGTTAGATACGGATAGATGGTTATATTCAGGCCATACACGTTTTGCTCATGTGATTGGTACTACCTGGATCCAATCTATGACAGGATCGCAGGGACTTGCGGCTAAGTTTGAAGAACTCACGGTTAAAAATCCTAATCAGGTACGTTCTAAAAACAAGCAGGAAATTATTGATACTTTGAAAAAACGTGCTGACTCAGGTGGTATGGTAGTTATCAATCAAGATATCTACTTACGTGACCCCATTGGTGCTAAGTTTGCAGATATAGTTTTCCCTGCTGCAACATGGGGTGAAGTTGATTTTATGCGTGCTAATGGCGAACGTCGTATTCGTTTATATCAAGCATTTAATGATGCTCCGGGTGAAGCTAAACCAGATTGGGAAATTATCTCTTTATTAGCGCGTAAAATGGGCTTTGATGGTTTTGACTGGAAAAACTCTAATGAAGTTGCTGAAGAAATGTCACGCTTTAGTCGTAAGGGACGTAAGAGCTTCCATATGATTAAGGTTGCAGCTCATATCGAAGGCAAAACTTTACACGAGAAAATGAAAGAGTTTGGTACCGAAGGTATTCAGGGCCCTGTTATGTATAACTACGCAACAGGCATGTTATATGGTACTAAGCGTCTACACGATACAACCGTTGGTGAAAAACAGTTTGCCGCTATGGGCCTTGCAAATGGACCTGAGAAAGAAAATCGCTACGGTAAGAAAATGACTCACTTTAACTCGCAAACGGGTAAGGTAAACATTCAGAAACATCCATGGAGCTTATTTGGCGACTTGTGGGAATGGTTATCACCCAAGAAAGATGAGTTATGGATGAGCAATGGTCGTGTTAACGAAGTTTGGCAGTCAGGTTTTGATGATGTTGAACGTCGTGAATACATTTCTCAACGCTGGCCTGGTAACTGGGTAGAGATTCATCCAGAAGATGCTAAGAAGCGTGGCATTGAATCGGGTGATATGGTAATGATGTATACCAACCGTGTACCTGTATTTAAAGACACAATTATTGGTGTTCATGGCAAGGACTTCCAATTCTCTGAATTGATGAAGAATGGCCATATTAAACTGGAGAAGGCTTCTATTTCAGCGGTTGCCATTGTAACTCCTACTACTAAAAAAGGCGTTATGTTTGGTAACTTCCTGGATATGAAGAACCCAACCAACTCATTAACAATTCGTGTTCCTGATAATATCAGTGGCAACTATAATTATAAGATGGGTGTGGCGAAAGTGAAGAAGATCGGAGAGTCTGAGTTTAAGAAAGACTTCCGTGGCATGTCATTTGCTCCACGTAATATCGTTTAAACTGTTTTAAAACTAACTAGTTAGCATAAGAACTGACTAGTTGGTTAAAAATAGATTTAAGTAATTTAAGAGCCCCGTAGATTTTTTTCTAATCTATGGGGCTTTTTTTTAATCAACTTTTGCAAAAATAGCGTTTACCTTTTTAGCAAAAAGTTCATACACTGTAATTACAATCTCCGTGTACATTAATTCACCCAAACTGAAAACATATATTAGCAATTAAATATGAGCAGTATATTCCAATAATAATTTCTTTAAATATTAATAGGCTTAGGCAGGAATATAAAATATTGGTATAATCAGTAAGAGTTAAATTTTCCTGTGTGAAAAAATTTGAACAGGGAGTTTAAAAATAAAAATAGAGTTTTAGGATTACTCGAGGTAAATATGATTAAATTATTCTCTCTTTTTATATTTTTTCTGGTATTAACACCTTTTTGTATGGCACAAGAAGAGGAAAAAAGCCGCACTGCTGAGGAGATTGTGAATAGTTCTTGCCATCTATGTCATGGTCAAAATGGCGAAGGATCAAGTTCTATCTATCCCCGTTTAGCAGGACAACATCGAGAATATATCGCCAAACAGTTAATGGATTTTCGCAGTGGTCGCCGCAAAGGAACCATGAATGATATGGCAAAAAATTTAACTAATACAGAAATATTTTCCTTGGCCGAATATTTTAATAACAAACCCACATTAACTCACCGAGTACGAAATAAGGGTTTTGCTGCGGTGGGAGAATATATTTTTTTAAATGGTAATGAGTACTCAGGTATAGAAGCCTGTGCTACCTGTCATGGAGAAAAGGGGGCAGGAACTAAAGCTTTACCCCGCCTGGCAGGACAACATAAACGCTATGTGAGCAGCCAGTTAGAAGAATTTAATAGTCGAAAAAGAACCAATGATAATGCTATTATGTATTCAATCGCCTCTAAATTAACCGAATTAGAACGAGAAGCGGTAGCTCTATATGTGAGTGGTTTAAAGTAAGTTTGTTATTAAATTTATAATAATTAGGTAATGAAAATAAGTCAGACAAAGTACCCTGATGCATGGATTATAAATGAAACTTAGCCAGCACTATTTAAAGTATCCATTCCAGGTTTATCAAACCAGTAACCATTACAACTATCTTTAAGCGTATAATTTGCCTGATAATCTGGATTATTTATTTTTTCTGCAAAAGATTCCACAACATCCTGCATATTTTCACCCTGTGGGCTTAGCCGTATTACATCCACTCCCATTTCTTGCATTTTCTGCAATTGTGAAAATAAGTCATAGGGCTGGCCTGATAGGGTTTGAATACCATTTAAGGTAAATAAACTGCTATGTTGCTGATCTTTTTCCTGTGTTTCAACCGCCATGCCTGCTGGAAAATCTATGCAGATTAAATCACATTGATCCTTGGGCAAATTGTGTGCTCTGGCGGTAAAACAACGTGCAGATAAAGCCAGTGGCATAAAACCATAAGAAAAAACTTCGGTTTCTATTTTATCACTTAAGCCCATGTTTTGTAGATCATCGAGAATATTTGTTAAGCTGGATGCACCGATCTCAACAGGCATAATCCAGCGCTGTAAACCTTGCTGGTGTAGAACTTTAAGTGTTTGCGCATTATAAATATTAATGGTGGGGCCGCAAATAAAGGGCAATTTTTTTTCATTCAATAATTGCACCGCTGCCATATCATTGGCTTCAATAATAAAATCACCATTATCACAAAAACGTCTTAAGGTTTTAAGTTCGGACTCTGCTTCAATTAAAGCAAGAGTTGAAAATACCACTTGTTTTCCACTGCTTGCTACTGTTTTAGCTAAATCAAACCAGCCGTCAAAATTAAAACTGCGTCGTTTAGAGCAGACGGTTTCCCCCATATAAATAATATCTACCGGGCTTGCTACCATTTGTTGATAAAACTCACTGAGTTTTTCGCCCGACCAGAAAAATAATACCGGGCCTAAAGATAATTTCATCTTAACTGTCCTAAACTTATGTCTTAAAAAAGGTAATTACTGCCATGGTCTGCTATACGCGCCAAGCGTAGTGGTAGAGCCTTCGGATACTTTATCTAATACTGCGTCCCATTGGGGCTGAGGACGGTATTGCTCGGGGCTGGCTTTAAAATTATCTATAGCTTGCCGCCAAACCTGGGTTACCTGACGAGTATAGGCAGGGCTGCGCTGCCTGCCTTCAATTTTAATGGCTGAAATACCAATCTCTGCAAGTTCAGGTAATAAGGATAAGGTATTTAAACTGGTGGGTTCTTCCAATACATGAAAGGTTTGATTTCTCACCTTAAATCTCCCCTTACACAAAGTGGGATATCCGCTATTTTCATCTGCTGCATAACGATCAATTAACACATTGTTAAGACGTGACTCCAGACCTCTGGGAGTTTCTTCCCAACGTACATCTTTAGCAGGAGAGCAAACGCCACAGGTATTGGGTGATTCGCCAGTAACATAGGAAGATAAATGGCAACGCCCTTCAGCCATAATGCATAAACTGCCAAAACCAAAAATTTCTAGTTCAACGGGTGATTTAGAAGCCAGATGTTTAACCTGTGAGATAGATAAAACTCGTGGTAAAACTGCACGTTTAATACCAAATTGCTGTTGATAAAATCTTAAGGCTTCGTAACTGGTAGCAGAACCTTGTACCGAAAGGTGTCTGGATAAATCGGGGTATTTTTCAGTGGCATAATCTAAAATACCGAGATCAGCCATAATAATAGCATCTACCTGTAATTGGGCGGCTAAATCCACTGCTTTTTGCCAACGCGACCAACCTTCAGGCTGAGGATAGGTATTAATTGCTACAAAAACTTTTACTCCCTGTTTATGCGCATAATCAATGGCCTTAGGCAAATTGAGTTCATTAAAATTTAAACCTGCAAAGTGGCGTGCATTGGTATCATCTTTAAAGCCGATATATACCGCATCAGCACCATTATCTACCGCCATTTTTAAAGCAGGGAAATTTCCAGCGGGGCAAACCAGTTCAAACATAATAGGCAACTATAGTATTAAAAAAATTGAGTCAATTATAAAGCAAATCAAATAAATTCGCATCCATATAAAAATAAAGGGTAATATATGTTAGAATCAGGGCATTGAAACTACAATCTAAATTGGTTAACACTTATGAAATTGCCCATGCCTCCTCTACCCACTAAATTAATCAATAATACTGTGCTTAAAAGTTTGGCTGCAAAATCTTTTGCCAGTCTTCCAGTGATTGTACGTTTGTTACCCCAGCCACCGCATTTTGTACAAAAGTTTGTAGTAGAAAAAGCCCTTAACCGAGCACTAGCAGAGCAAATTGAAATGGGGGAATTTGATTTTTTAGCAGGGCATTGCTTACACCTCTGTGTAAAAGATATGAACCTGGATTTTTATCTGAGTTATGCTCAGGGACAATTAATTTTAGCCCCATCCGATACCCCCGCCGATGTGCATTTTAGTGGCAATTCTAAAGAGCTGATTCTACTAGCCAGCCGTAATGAAGATCCCGATAGTTTCTTTTTTCAGCGCCGCCTGGTGATTGAAGGAGATACTGAACTGGGCCTGTATATTAAAAATATCATTGATTCTGTTGATTTTGATAGCTGGCCAGGCTGGTTAAACAGCCTGATGGCAAGCATGGCTGAATTAATCGAAATTGAAAGCAATAAGCAACTAGACTCTAAGCAGCCAATAGCGGCAGCAAATACTCTGGGCTAAAAACCAGGGCTAAAAAATCAGGGGCTGTTTCTCATAGAGCAATAGGCATAACATCTGCTATACTTTTGCAGTGTATCAATTGGCTTACTTTTTATATTGAGATAAATAATGCTTGCTTTGAATATTGGAAAAATAGAAGGACAGTTTCGTATTCTATTAGCTATAGTTTTAATTGTAGTGGGAACACATAGCTATTGGGTATTATTTGTTTTTGGTTTGCTTCTGTTACTCACTGGTCTTAAGCACTATTGTCCAGTCTATTCGGTATTTAATATCAACACTAAAATACAACAGAGTAATTATTTATTATCCCAGTTACCCAGATACAACCCCGAACCCGTTTTTATTTTTAATAATAAGGGAGAAAAAAAATTCTCCAATGATGCGGCACAAAGAATTTTACCTTCCTTAAATAATATCAGCGAGATAGTGGATCAATCCGAATTTAATATTGATGAAATTATTGAGAAAAAACTCAATTTTAGCAGCGAATACCAGCACCAGCATAAAACTTTTGCCATCTCTTTTCAGGGGGCCAGAGGTATTCAATCTATTGTTGCTTATGCATTTGATATTACTGATATTGTTAAAGCCGATCAGGAAATAATAGATACCCAGAAAGAAATCGTATATACCATGGGGGAAATCAGTGAACAACGCTCCAAAGAAACAGGTAACCATGTACGTCGAGTTGCAGAATACTCTGAATTGCTAGCGCTAAAATATGGTCTGGATACTGAGCAGGCAGCACTTTTAAAAATGGCCTCGCCAATGCATGATATTGGCAAAGTCGCTATTCCAGATGCTATTTTAAATAAACCCGGGTGTTTAAATAAAGATGAATTTGAAATTATGAAAACCCATGCTCAATTGGGTTATGAAATGCTTAATCATTCGCAGCGGCCTATTTTAAAAGCCGCAGCAATTGTTGCCTGTGAACACCATGAAAAATACGATGGTACAGGTTATCCCAGAGGTTTAAAAGGGCAAGATATTCATATTTTTGGTCGTATAACTGCAATTGCGGATGTTTTTGATGCTCTGGGCAGTGATCGAGTATATAAAAAAGCCTGGGGTGATAAACAAATTTTTGAGCTGTTTAAACAACAGCGTGGTGTACATTTTGATCCACAATTAATGGATTTATTTTTTACCTATCTGGATGACTTTTTAATCATCCGCTCAAAATACCACGAACATTAATTATTTTTAATTTATATGTAATACCTGAGTATGCCTGTATTTGCTATATTAATTCCTCCTAACCTAAAAAATTATTACTATGCGTATATTGCTGATAGAAGACGATCAAAATGTTGCTGACTTTATTGTTAAAGGCCTAAATGAAAATAACCATGTTATTGATCATCAGGCTAATGGTAAAGACGGTTTATTTTTAGCTACCACAGAAGATTATGATGTGCTGATTATTGATCGTATGTTACCGGGTATTGATGGTTTAACCATAATTCGCACCTTACGTGCCTCGAAGATTAATACCTCTATTATTATTCTCAGTGCTATGGCAGATGTAGAGCAACGAGTAGAAGGGCTGCAAAGTGGAGCAGATGATTATCTGCTTAAACCTTTTGCATTTTCTGAACTATTGGCTCGGGTAGAAATTCTATCCAAACGCCAGACAGGAGATAAACAAGAAACGGAACTGGTGGTTGCTGATTTAAAAATTGATATGCTGGCACATAAGGTCAGTCGTGCAGGGCAAAGTATTGAGTTACTTGCAACCGAATATCGATTATTAGAGTATCTGGTGCGTCATGCAGGTCAGGTGGTTTCTCGTACCATGCTGTTAGAACATGTATGGGATTACCATTTTGATCCACAAACCAATGTTATTGATGTACATATGAGCCGCTTAAGAAAAAAAATTGATAAACAATTTGCTTTTCCCTTAATTAATACGGTAAGAGGAGCGGGTTATGTTCTTAAAGTACCTGAACAAAATAACCAATAATTCTTCGTTTCGGTTAGTAGTATTATATGCCAGCTTATATATCTCTTCTTCTTTAGTTTTATTGGGGTTTATTTACTGGACTACTACAGCCTATATTTTTAAGCAAATGGATCATCATATTGAGTATGATCGCCAGACATTAATGCAGATCTATAATCAATATGGTGAAGAAAAACTAATTGAATCCATTGATGAGCGTCTAAAGCGTGAAATTTTTGATTCTATATACCTGCTCTATCACACTAAAAAAGGTGTATTGGCAGGGAATTTAGGCATGGTTCCCGAAGACATATCTGGCTATGGCTGGTTTAGAATTAATCTGGATAAATGCTTTTGCCAGATATCCAAACATTCTAAAGAAGCTCAGGTACTGGTTGAACCGCTCAATCATAAAAATTCCAGCAGTGATGATGGTGAACTGGTTTTTTTGAATGGTCTGGATATTCAAATGGTACACCAGCAGCAGTCACTTATTCTACGGAGTATGGGAGCGGGGGTGTTTATTATTTTAGTGCTGGGTATTTTTGGTGGTTTTATTATCACTCGCAAAACTATTCGTAAAATTGAGCTGATTAATAGTACTATTTTAGATATTAATGAAGGTGATCTGGATTTACGTGTGCCACTACGGGGCACTGATGATGACTATGATCTTTTATCCTATAATATTAATCAAATGCTGGATCAAATTAATGTACTGGTTGAAAATATTAAAAATATATCCAATCATGTTTCGCATGATTTACGTACGCCACTCACACGTATTCGAGCTAAATTAGAAAATGTTTTACCCGATGTAAGTGAAAAACATGTAGAGCCTATTTTAGGCGCTATGGAAGAAGCAGACAATTTATTGTCTGCCTTTAATGCTATATTACGCATTAGTAAAATGGAAAGTGGAGCTAATCCTGGTTTATTTAGTGAGTTTTCTATTACTGAATTATTACAGGATGTGGGAGAGTTTTATGAACCGCTTGCCAGTGAAAAAAATATTAGCCTGACTATAAAAAATCAGCAATCTATAGCAATAATTGGCGATCGAGACATGTTATTTCAGGCACTTGCTAATGTGGTGGATAATGCCATTAAGTACTCCAATAATGGTGGATATATACATTTATGGGTACGTAATGAAAAGCAAAATATAGTGGTATCTATTTCTGATAATGGTAATGGTATACCGGATAGCGAAAAAGAAAAAGTCTTTGCTCGATTTTATCAGCTCTCCAAACACCGTGGTGAAAAAGGGCATGGCCTGGGTTTGAGTTTAGTGGTTGCAATTGTGGAGTTACACAGAGGGCATATCAATTTAAAGGATAACTATCCTGGGCTCATTTTTGAACTGGTATTTTCTAAGTAGGTTAAAATAGTTTAATGTTGCGGTAATCACTATGCCAGTTTTACTTTGCTAAAATAACGGCATTGTTATACTAAATACATCAAAGGGGAAAGCCATGTGTAGTACACCAAGAAGTTCAGCTCGGGTTAGAAAAATCCACCGCTTTTCTAGTAATGTGAGTAACTATAAATCATACTCTCAGATGATGAACAGGGCATCAAAAATGTACGAAAGAAAGCTGCAGCAACGGGATCAGGAACAACTGCAAGAGCAACTAAAACAAAAGAAAGAGCTGTTATTAGAGCCATTAAAATCTCCAGTAATAATAGACAATGAGTTGCTTAAGTTATCCAGTACCGCTCTTTTAAAAAAACGCCTGAGCCAGATAGTACTTTTTTTACGTGCTAAAATTCCCCCTATTGTTATTCATTAATATCACCTGAGTATGGCCGATATTTTTAGGCTGTACTTAATTCAACTTTGCAAAACTATATTATCTAAGCCGGCGTATTAAATTCATGATATCTACAATAAAAACTCAGATATTAAAAATTGGTCTGCCAAAAGTCATATTGCTCATTTAGTGCCTGTTCTGCTTTTTTACGAATAATATCACGGCCTACACCCAATACACCTTGAGTTCGTATATTGGCTTTTATCGTCGCTACCCATTGCTTATGTCCATCAATAGCATAAGTTAATGGAAAGAATCTTGATACAACAAATACGGAAATAAACCTAAATTTATCATTGCCAATAAAGTAATAAAGTCCATTTTTAAGAAAATACTTTTCTCAATAAAAGAACAATTATTGATTTATAATTAATAAAAGTGAGGTGGATATGGATCGTTTTGAAGAGATGAGAACCTTTGTTACTGTGGTCAAACAGGGGAGTTTAAGTGCCGCTGCTAATAAACTGGATATTGCCAATTCTGCGATTAGTCGACGTTTAGTCGATTTAGAACAGCGTCTGGGAGTGCAATTACTTAATCGAACTACTCGACGTATTAATATTACTGAAAGTGGACAACAATTTTATCGCTATTGCCAACGTATTCTTGCTGATTTAAAAGAAGCCGAGCAGTTGGTCAGTAGTGAGCAGGCACAATTACAAGGAACTATTCGACTGGCTGCCCCGTTATCCTTTGGTATTAAACATCTTGCTCCAGTACTAGATGATTTTCTGAAACTTCATAAGAGCTTAAATTTAGAGATAGATTTAAATGATCGACTGCTTAATCTGATGGATGAAGAAGTTGACTTAGCTATTCGTATTGGTCAGTTAGATGATTCGAGTTACAAAGCTCGACGTCTGGCTCCGGTTAAAAGAGTAATTTGTGCAAGTCCTGATTATTTGGAAAAAAATGGCACACCTAAAAAAATCGAAGATTTAAAAAAGCATATCAGTCTAAATTATAGCAATATTTCAGAGAGTGAAAGCTGGCAATTTTTTGCTGCTGACGGGGTAAAACAAAGTATTCAAGTTCCTCATAGGATCCGAGCTAATAATGGTGATTTCTTGTTAAAAGGAGCCATTGATGGCCTGGGTATAATAGCTACCCCTAGTTTTATTAGTTATGAAGCAATAAAACAAGGGAAATTAATAGCCATACTTAAAGATTATAAACTACCTCAAATTGCTATTTATGCCATTTATCCTGAACAAAGGCATTTGCCTAAACGAGTCAGACTATTAATAGATTATCTGGTTGAAAAATTTGGGGATTCACCCTATTGGGATCGCTAAAAAAGCTAAGGAATAAGTAAAATTATGGGAATGTTACACAAAGGAAAACTGCTTGATAACTGGTTGGAACAAGAGCTGGATGAAGGTGAATTTAAACGCATGCAATCCACTTTTCGCCATTGGGTAACAGCGGATGGAAATGCAGGCCCAACTGGAATGGCTGGTTTTAAAGCTGAGCCAAATAGGTATCATTTATATATTTCTGGTGCTTGTCCGTGGGCGCATAGAACCGTGATTTTCAGGAAATTAAAAAATCTGGAAAAAATTATTGGTCTATCAAAAGTGGAGCCAGATATGCTGGATCATGGCTGGACATTTTCTGATACAGGCGAGCATATTGACCATTTATATGCTTATAAATATATGCATCAACTATATAGCAAAGCAGATAATAATTTTACTGGGCAAATTAGCGTGCCGGTATTGTGGGACAAAAAACTCAATACTATTGTTAATAATGAGTCATCAGAAATTATCCGCATGTTTAACTCTGCCTTTAATGCTTATACGGATGTAAAAATGGATTATTATCCTGACTCTTTAAAGAATGCCATTGATAATATTAATCAGCCTATTTATGAACATATTAATAATGGCGTGTATCGTTGTGGTTTTGCTACCAGCCAGTCTGCTTATGAAAAAGCATTTAACAATTTATTTGATCAGTTAGACCAGATAGAAGAATTGCTTTCAAAGCAGCGCTATTTATTGGGTGATCAAATAACTGAAGCAGATTGGCGCCTATTTACCACCCTAATCCGTTTTGATGTCGTTTATGTAGGGCATTTTAAATGTAATTTAAGACGCATTGCTGATTATGCAAATTTATCCAACTATTTAAAAGACTTATATCAACACCCTGGCATTGCAGAAACTGTTGATATAGAGACTATTAAGCGGCATTATTATTTTAGCCATTCAACAGTTAACCCATCACAAATCATACCTAAAGGCCCTGATTTATACTTTGACTTAGCACATGATAGAGCAACTAAGTTTGCATGAACAAAGTAGTGTATTTTTGTAAGTTCTAATAGATTTGCTGTTGATTCAAATATTCTCCCATATTATCTGCTTAATATATTATGTACCTGCATCTGATGTAATTTGGTAAAATAAATATTCTAGTTTCTTTAATCATCAACGATTGTTAATCAGAAATAATATAGGTTATTAAAAATGTTTAAGTATTTTTTTATACTGTTATGCTTTTCTATAATAATTCTGAGTTGCGACCAGAAGACCAAGCAACAGGATTTAGTGGAACTAGCGGAACAAGGAAATGTACAGAAAGTACAGGAATTATTATCTCTTGGGCAAACAGCCGATGTATTGGATAGTTGCCAATGGTCTCCATTAATGAAGGCTGCACAAAATGGTCATATGGATATAGTTAAGTTATTAATATCAAAAGGGGCTAATCTTGAACAGGCAGATAAGGGAGATTATACTGCGTTGTTATTAGCTGCTTCTCGTAACCATTATAAAATTGTTGAGTTGCTGATTGAAAAAGGCAGTAAAATTAACCATCAGGAAGGCTCTCTGGGTTGGACTGCACTGATCTGGGCGGCAAAATTAAATTACTTGCAAACAGTTGAGGTATTATTAAAACATCAGGCTGATACCAGCCTAATGGATTCTCAGGGTAATACTGCTTTGATGTGGGCCGAGAAAATTAAATCAGAGCCCATAATAAAATTGTTAAGTAATAAAAAGTAAAAAACGAAAATAGAAAAACGTGAAAAATCAATTACGCATAATTGGCGGAACATGGCGAGGCAGAAAACTAAACTTTGTGGATGCACAGGGGCTAAGACCTACATTAGATAGAGTCCGAGAAACATTGTTTAATTGGCTGCAAGGCATTATCTATAATGCACATTGTCTGGATTTGTATAGTGGTAGTGGTGCGCTGGGTTTTGAGGCACTATCTAGAGGTGCGGCTAAAGTCACTATGGTGGATAATAATCGAAAGGTTATTAAGCAGTTAGAGCAAAATTTAAAGTTGTTAGATTGCAAAAATGGCAAAATCCTTAGTAAGGATGCCAATGATTTTATCTCTACTGCCACTCCATTACAGCAATACCAGATTGTATTTTTAGATCCTCCCTTTAATAAAGATTTATTGGATAATATTTGCCAAAAATTGGAACAATATAATCTATTGGCAAGTGATGCTATTATCTATATTGAAGTGGAAAAAAATTTTCAATTAACTGCTTTACCGGATAATTGGTTTAAAATAAAAGAAAAACAAGCGGGACAACTTGCCTACTACTTGTTTCAACGAGAAGAAAAGTTTTAACGCAAATAATATAAGTACAAGGAAAATACTATGAAGGTTACGATTTATCATAATCCACGTTGTTCAAAATCTAAACAGACCCTGCAATTAATTGAACAGAAGGGAATTAAGCCAACTATTATTGAATACCTTAAAACCCCACCTCAGGTAGAGCAAATAGATGAATTTTTAAAGTCGTTAGCTATGCAGCCCAGAGATTTAATGCGTAAAAATGAAGATGAATATAAAGAAAATAATGTTGCCGATGAGTCTTTGTCTCACCAGCAGTTATTAGCAGTGATGTTTAACCATCCAAAACTTATTCAGCGCCCAATAGTGGTGGTTGAATCAGCACAGCAAACCAGGGTTGCATTAGGGCGTCCACCAGAAAATGTATTAAAAATACTGTCCTGATGAATAAAAACAATAGCGCTAATTTTCAATGGTTAGCTCAACCAACTGCTGAAGCAGTTGCACAAATAGTTTATCAGCAAATTAAACTATTGTCACAACAGGCTATTAAACAAAGAGATCAGTTTAAGCTGGTATTAGCGGGAGGCACTACTCCTGGAGTGGTATATAAAAAGCTGGCTTATTTAGCAACAGATTGGAGTAAATGGCAGATTTATTTTGGTGATGAGCGTTGTGTAGATATAGATGATGCCGAGCGAAATAGTAAAATGGTTATGAATAACTGGCTTGCCAGGGTTGCAATTCCAGCAGAAAATATTCATATCATGCCAGCCGAATTAGGGGCTATAAAAGCAGCAGAGTTATATCAACAACAAATTAAAACGGTGTTGCCATTTGATCTGGTGCTTAATGGCATAGGTGAAGATGGACACACCGCAAGTTTATTTCCTAATCAACTACATCAGGCACTACCTGAACAGCATAAACAGCAAAGTGTTATTGCGGTATTTGATTCCCCTAAACCTCCCAGTGAACGCGTTTCTTTATCCTATAAAACCTTGAGTGCTACTTTAAATTCTTTTATCTTAATTACGGGAGCTTCAAAATATCCCGCTGTTACTTTATGGAAGCAAGGAAAACAACTGCCTATTAATCAGCTCTGTGCTATTAATAAAGTAAATATTTATATTGATCAAAGCGCCCTGACAGGAAAATAATAATGCAAGAGTCTCAGCTATTAGAGCAACTTAACCAGCCACAACAACAGGCCGTTTCTTCTCAAGCCAATAACTTACTGGTTTTAGCTGGAGCAGGTAGTGGTAAAACAAGGGTTTTGGTGCATCGTATTGCCTGGTTAATTAAAGTAAAACATGTTTCTCCGCATAGTATTTTGGCAGTAACTTTTACTAATAAAGCTGCAAAAGAAATGTCTCATCGAATTGAGTCCTTATTAAATATGCCTATTCGAGGTATGTGGGTAGGAACTTTTCATGGTCTGGCTCACCGTCTATTACGCACACATTGGCAAGATCTGGGTTTACAGGAAAATTTTCAGGTATTAGATAGTGATGATCAAAAGCGTTTATTAAAACGTATTATGAAAGAAATGGCTATTGATGAAAAAGAATTACCTGTACGGGATGTACAATGGTTTATTAATAATTGTAAAGATGATGGCCAACGCGTTAAAGATCTAGAAAAAGTATTTGATTATCGCCAGAAACAATTACAGGCAATATACCAAAACTACGAGCAATTATGTAATCGCAGCAGTCTGGTAGATTTTGCTGAATTATTATTACGTGCCCATGAATTATGGTTACACCATCCACATATTTTAACGCATTATCAAAATCGTTTTCAATTTATAATGGTGGATGAATTTCAGGATACTAATACCATTCAATACGCCTGGATTAAAGTACTTAGTGGAGCTAATCAATACCATGATGAATATGCTAATAATACTCATGTAATGGTTGTAGGCGATGATGATCAGTCTATTTATGGTTGGCGTGGAGCAAAAATTGAGCATATTCAAAAATTTGAGAAAGATTTTTATCCCGCAGAAGTGGTTCGTTTAGAACAAAATTATCGCTCCAGTGCGAATATTTTAAATGCTGCTAATGCGGTAATTCAAAATAATACCGATCGCCTGGGAAAAACTCTCTGGACAGAAGATAATGATGGTGATCCCATCTATGTATACCAGGCGTTTAATGAATATGATGAAGCCGAATATATAGTGGATCAAATTAAACAATACCAGGAAAAGGGTTCAGTGCATAGTGAATTGGCGGTATTGTATCGCTCCAATGCCCAATCCCGGGTAATTGAAGAATATTTATTACGCTCTGCTATTCCTTATCGGGTTTATGGTGGTTTACGTTTTTTTGACCGCCTGGAAATCCGTGATGCTCTGGCCTATTTACGCCTGACTAATTCACGCTTAGATGATGCTGCATTTGAACGCATTATTAATTTACCCAGCCGAGGCATTGGTCAGCGCAGTATTGATAAAATTCGTCAATATGCCCGAGAAAATGATCTCAGCTTATGGTTTGCAGCAGCAAAAATGATTGCAGAAAAACAATTAACAGCTAAAGCGGCTAATGCTATTCATTCCTTTATGCAAATGATTGATGATTTTCAACAGACTCAGGAGGATATAAGTCTGTATGAATTATTAGAGCAAATCTATGAAACTTCGGGCCTAAAAATTTATCATAATAAAGATAATAATGAAAAATCCCGCTCACGGATAGAAAATCTGGATGAATTAATTAACGCGCTTAAGCAATACCAAGAGAGTTATGATCCACTTGATTATGAAGCAGAAGCACGCCTGCTTTCAGAGCCACAAGCAGAGTCTGCATCCGCTGCTAGCAGGGTAAATATGCTGGCAGAGTTTTTGAGTCATGCAGTATTAGAATCCAGTGAAAAACAGGGTGAAGAATGGGATGATTGTGTACAATTAATGACTCTGCATAGTGCTAAAGGATTAGAATTTAATCAGGTTTTTTTAGCGGGGCTGGAGCAGGGCCTGTTCCCCCATCGTATGTCCAGTGATGATCCCAATAAACTCGAAGAAGAGCGACGCTTGTGTTATGTTGGAATTACCCGGGCTAAAAAAACCTTACATATCAGTTTTGCAGATAGCCGCAGTATGCATGGTAAAACAGATTATCGTAGCCCATCACAATTTTTAAAAGAAATTCCAGCAGAGTATTTATTGCAGGTAAAAGCTTCCGCTAATAAGCATAATCCTTTTACTTCATCCATATTTTCCAGAGCAGCTCAACCGACTGCCAAGCCTGATAAAAATATGGCTTTTAAAAAAATGGATGAGGGAGATGGACTATTTGTTGGAAATTCAGTCAGCCACAAAAAATTTGGTCAGGGAATAATACTGGATATTGAAGGCGATGGTGGTAAAAAACGTGTGCAAGTGCGTTTTGCTAGTGCTGGAACACGTTGGTTATTAGCCAGTGTTGCTAAATTAAGCTGCTGACTTTATTCAAAATCCTGTGCTTCAAATAGCTGGTATTGGTTTCTGCCTAATGACTTAGCCTTGTACATCGCTCGATCGGCCTGGTGAAGAAGTAGTTGGGCTGAATTTATATCCTGTTTTTGAGGATAGAAGGTAATGCCAATACTGGCTGAGACTTGAAGCTCAATATTATCAATAGTTACCACTGCAGCAGCAGCATTTAACAAACGTTGAATAAGTGGGTCACTATGGCTATTGTCAGGTAAATCAATCCAGATAGCAATAAACTCATCCCCGCCTAAACGAGCAAGTGTGTCTCCCTGGCGCAGGGTCTGTTCCAGTTGTTGAGATATGGCAATAAGAAATTTGTCGCCCATTGCATGACCATAAGTATCATTAATTTCTTTAAAACCATCCAGATCAAGATAGGCAATGGCAAGTTGCAAGCCACGACGATCAACTTGAGCAATAGCCTGATGCAGGCGGTCATCCAATAATACTCGATTAGGTAAACGGGTTAATGAATCGTAATGAGCAATTTGTTCCAGTTGTTTTTGCTGCTGTTTTTGTAAAGTTATATCGTTGAATAAAGAAACATAATTTTTTACCACTCCCTGTTCATCACAAACCGCGCTAATAGTCATCATTTGTGGATAGAGCTCGCCATTAAAACGTTTATTCCATGTTTCTCCACTCCAGTATCCTTTGCTTTTTAATTCATGCAAGGCATTATCATAAAACTTTTTATTCTGGTGATCCGACTTAAGTATATTGGGATTTTTGCCTAGAATTTTTTCTCGCTTATAACCGGTAATACGAAGAAAGGAATCATTAACATCAATAATTAAACCTTTGGCTGTAGTAATCATAATACCTTCGCGGGCATGGGTAAAAACGCTGGCGGCAAGTTGTGATGCTTTTTCTGCCTGTTTGCGTTCAGTAATATCCTGAGCTATTCCAGTCAGTTTTATAGGCTTGTTTTCTTTGTCTACTATGCATTCAGCTTTGCAATAGAGCCAACGTTCACTACCATCGGGACGGATAATACGATACTCAATATCATGTTTTTCACCATTTTGTATCGCGCTCTGAATAGATTTTTCAACCTTTGGCCAGTCTTTTTTATGCACAATAGTGGATAAAAAATCAATGCCTACCAGCTGAGATTTATCATAGCCAACAATTTCATATATTTCATCCGACCAATTGCTAATACCCGTGCTGATATCTAGCTCCCAATTACCCATATGGGCAATATGTTCTGCTTCTAATATACGTTGTTTACTATTTTGCAATGCTTGCTGTGCTTTTTTCTGTTTGCTGATATCACGAATAGTACCTTCTACTCCAATAACATTATTGTTTACTATTACAAAGCGAACATTTGCAGAAATCCAAACTTCTTCACCCTGTTTATTGATTGCTTTGACTTCGTAGCTTTGTAATTGACCGCCTGCCGTTTTTAAGTCTTTGAGTAAATTTTCTCTGGAAAAGGGAGCAGCATAATATTTTGCTATTTTTGTTCCCATTATTTCATGGGCATCATAACCAAAAATAGATTTAACCGAAGGTGATATTTGTATTACCACTCCATCAATATCTGCCATATAATAAACATCCTGAAGATTTTCAATAATGCATCGATAATAGCGTTCCGATTTTTCTAATAACTTCTCAGTTTTGCGGCGTTGTTTTATTTCTTTACTTAAGAGGAAATTAAATCGCCATAATAAACCTGCCACCAGAGCGCTTAAAAATAATAATACACTGGTAATTACAATGGGTTGAAGTAGAAAAGTTTGTCCAGGTTCAGGATCTGGGTCATAGATAAATCCATCAAGTGAATAATCTGCATTGATAAGATTAAAGTGTACCATCTGTTGAGCCATGGAATTAAAGCGACCAGGATTAATATTCCCTATAGGAATTATACTATTCAGAATAAGCTTTTCCATTGCCTGAGCTTCATATTGTAAATGTGCCCGGGTTTTTTCCGAGTTATATTTTGTTAAGATCAGTTTTATAATTTCTTGTTGATGGCTCATGGCATATTCCCAGCCCTGCAATGAAGCTTCACGAAAAGCTTTTACTCGCTGTGGATGCTCATCTAGCTCCTGTTGAGAGGTAAACAATATATCACTATAAAAATCAACACCATAATTTATGGGTTTTATGCTATGCGTTTTAATGCCTAATTGTTGTAAGTCATAAGGCTCATTAGTTAGATAGGCATTAAATACATCGGTTTTATTCTTAATAAGATCTTCAATATTGTGGCTACTTTTAGTAATATTCAGTTCGCTGAGGTTTACTCCCTCGTTGGAAAGCATGGCAAGAAAATTAATATCCTCGCTGCCGCCTAACATCATAATTCTTTTGCCTACTATGTCTTGAGGTGTATGAATGCCGCTACTAGCCAGGGAAAGTAAAATGGATGGGCTGTGTTGAAATATAGCTGCCAGGGCCAGCAGAGGGTCACCTTTTAAAAAATGAAATAATAGCTCGCTATTAGCAACGGCATATTGTGCTCGACCCGCAAGTACTTCATTTACGGGATTATGAGCAGGAGAGCCTGGAAGAATACTAACATCTAAGCCATTTTTTTGGTAAAACCCTTTATGTAAAGCAGCATAATAACCAGCAAATTGAAACTGGTGCTTCCAGCGAAGTTGTAGCGTGATTTTTTCTAAAGCAGAGGATGATGTTTTTAGTGAATCATCGGCATAAATTGCAGATGTTTGTACAAACACCTGCAATAATAATACCCTCATCAAGGTGCTTAAAATAGATGGCAGTCTCATGATAAGAGTGCCTAATTATATACAAAAGGCCATATTGCAGATTCCTGGGATTTAAGCATATTAATGGTGCAAACTAAAATCCTTCCGTGCAGAAGTAATGGTGATTGAAAAACCTGCAACTACATCAAGTAATGACATTAACATCAGAATAAAAAATGCTTCATTTGCCGCCTGTGGTTTGATTATAAAGACTATTAAAAAGCCAATAAAAACTAAGCCAGATAAGATATGATCAATTATAGACGCATTTGTTGTACGGGTTGACTTAATTATCTCAATAAATAAAAAAAACACACCCAGAGTTAATAATACGCCATTCCAACTGAGTTTAAAAACTGCACCTGAAAAGAGGGTAAATTGATAAATTATTGCAGACAAGCTGCTTACTGCACTATCACCCAGCATATAAAAAATGACTAGGTACGCAATTAAAAGGTAAAGAAATAAGGGAATGTATTTAAAAATGTTCACAAAGCCATCCTATTAATATCTGTTTATAGAATTCATTACTTATCCTGAGTTTATGATAACATATAAAATTCAATCCTAAATAGAATAAATATGTTTATTTTGAACAGCTAAAACCTAAGGAGGGTAAAATGAAAGACGCGATTTTATTATCAGCCTGTCGAGTGGCAAAAGTAGGTGAGCACGATGAAATTTCTGCCAGAATATATAAACCATTTAGCGATTTTCGTAAAGAATGTAGAGCAATGGGTGTTGAATCAGAAGGCGATTATTTACGAGCCAGAAGTCTCTAAGTTAAATTATTTGCAGACCCTGTCCCCTGTGTTAGCGGTAGTTAGAGTCCACAATAAAACTGAACTCCAGGACGGTATTTTATTCATTTTGCCATGTTTGGGGACGATCTTCTTCGGTTTTATATTTAGTGGCCTGTTCAATAGCCTGAGTTATAGATGATTCAACCATTTCGCCAATCTTATCGCGTTCACTACTGGTTAGAAAAAAGGCCATATCCACATCATGGCGCACATAACGTGCAGGCAACATATTTAATGCCAGACAAGCAACGTCTTGTAAATAATCCTCATCCATGGTTTTAATCTCTGTGGCATAACGACTAATGAGTTCACGTACCACCAGTGTTTCGTAATAGTTATGTATTGCATCAAAATGCATAAGTTTTCTCCAGAAAAAATTAAAACACTCAATTAATCATAAGCCTAGTCTGTTTTTTAGTATAGGTCAATAGATTTTATCTAATCCCTGCGCAACTTGTTTAAAACGTTTATAGCTCCATAAATACTGCTCGGGCGCCTGATTAATAAGCAGTTCAACCGATTGATTAAGAGCCCTGGCTGAAATTAAATTATCTTTACTATCAATGTCTGCTTCTGCTGGATAAAAGTGTAATTTATAACCCTGTCCTTTAGCTTGGCGATTGGCAAAACAAATAAATACTGCTGCCCCAGATTTTCTGGCTAAAGAAGCTAATAGATTAATGGTTAAAGCAGGTCGTTTAAAAAAAGCAGCAAAGGTTCCGCTGCTCAGCTCTTTAGGTGTTTGATCGGGCAGCATACCAATTGCCTGTCCTTTACGAAGTGCTTTAAGCAAAGCGGCAAGGCCTCGATTATCGGCAGATAATAATTTACCTCCACCACGCTCACGTGCCTGGCGTAAAATGGGATCCAGAGAGTTAATTTTAGGTGACTGGTAAATACTGGTGCATTTAAACCGATAACCAACGTATAAACCAGACATTTCCCAGCAGCCCAGATGAGGGGTGATAAGAATAACCCCGCGTTTTTCCTGCAGGGCTGCCAGCACTAACTCCTCTCCCTCAACATGTAGCTGTTGTAAGATTTTTTCAGCAGGCCATAACCACACCGGGCCTAATTCAGTCATAGTTTTCCCCAGCTCGATCATGTTTTTTTTAAGCATCAGCTGATGTTCTTGATCGGTTAATTGAGGAAAGCAGGCGCGAATATTAATGCTACTAATTTTTTTTGCCGGGTTATTAAAAAAATAGAATAACTTGCCTAATAGCTTTCCAAAATAATGATTAACCGGCAGTGAAAACCAGGAAAAAAAAATTAGAATGGCTTTAGTCAGATAATAAATAAGTGATGATTTCATAATTTAATTATACCTCTAAAGGGCTAGTGCTATCTATCTATGTTTTAGTAGTAGCCTAAAAAATAGGTGAATTAGTGTATAATGGACGGCTTGTTTCAACAAAGGAAGCATCATATCCATTGTTAAAATGGTACTTAAATACACTTCCTCAAAGATGCAAATTGTTGCATAAATAACTTACTTAAAAGTACCTCAACCTGTATTTCCCAGGTAATTTAAAGTTTAAAAAAATAAATAATAAATAATAAATGAGCGAGCAATATAATAACAATAATTCAAGTCGCAGACTGAATGATAAGGAAGTTAGCCTGACTATTAACGGTAATGCAATTACTGCTCCCACAACCTTATCTGTTATTCAAGCATTATGGCATGCAGGTTATCCACGCATTAAAGGGGTGGGTTGTCTGGATGGTGTTTGTGGCTCCTGTCGGGTGATGGTTCGTCGTAAAAACTCAACTGAGCTGAAAATGGAGCTGGGCTGCCAGTTATTAGTCGAACAAGACATGGATGTATTTTTTTTAGTTTTTCCCTCTCCTGCCCAACACTCCTACCACCTTTCAGAAATAAAAAATTCCTGGGATGTACAAACTGATTTCCATCGGATTTTTCCTGAAGCACAAAAATGTCGCCACTGTAATGGCTGTAATTTAGCCTGCCCCAAAGATATTGATGTAGAGCTGGGAGTTGAGTTGGCGGTCAAAGGACGCTTTAGTGAATCAGGAGAGCTTTTTATTGAATGTGTTATGTGCAATTTATGTATGACGGGTTGCCCGGAATTTATTGATCCTAACCATGTGGGATTGTTCGCCCGACGAGTAACCGGATACTTTCATACCCGCCCCTCTAATTTAATTAATCAACTAGAAGCCATACGCACAGGCCAACTGGATGTGATAATTGAGGAAGAAGAAATAGTAGCAGATAGCAATGGACAGCCGAAACAGATAGCAATGGACAGCCGAAATGAGTACTAATAAAAAAGGTATAGACTATCAGGATGCACTTCAGCTCTATGCTCAAAAGAAAGTTTTTGCCGAGCCAAAGATCAATATCGGTGAAGCCGATTTATTACAACAATTCCACCCGGATTCACGCTTAGAAACCATTTCCACTCTACAGGTTGGTCCCAATCAGGGAGAAACTTGCCATAGCCAGATTGCCAGTATGTTACAGGCTGACTCACGTATTGACGCAGCAGATTTAGCCGGTGCTCGAATTGAAGAAACGGATATTTTGGTCATTGGTGGTGGAGGGGCAGGATGTGCCGCAGCTATTACTGCAGCTCAGGCAGGTGCCAAAGTTATTTTAGCTACCAAACTACGCCTGGGAGATAGTAATACGGTAATGGCCGAAGGAGGTATACAGGCCTCTATTGAAAAGGGTGATAGCCCGCAGGCACATTATGATGATACCTATAATGCGGGCCATAAAACTGCTGTGCAAAGCCTTATAAAACAAATGGTGCTGGATGGCCCGGAAAATATCCGCTGGTTAATTCAGCAGGGAATGCAATTTGACCTTAATGAATTTGGTGATTTATTAACCCGAAAAGCAGGCGGAACCAGTGCTAGTCGAGTGGTGCATTTTCGTGATTATACTGGCCTGGAAATGATGCGGGTATTACGTGAAGTAGTAAAAAACAGTGGTATAGATGTATGGGATTATAGTCCCGCAGTAGAGCTGCTGAGTAATCAGTCAGGAGGTTGTGCCGGGGCGATTATTTCTTCTCTTAAAGAATGCCAGTTTGTACAGATAAAAGCCAAAAGTGTTATTTTAGCAACAGGAGGCATTGGACGAGTACATTTAAATCAGTTCCCCACCTCTAATCATTTTGGAGCAACAGGTGATGGTTTGGTGCTGGCCTATCGTTTAGGTGCAAAACTCAGGGATATGGATTCATTTCAATATCATCCTACTGGTCTTGCCCACCCTCACCATTTATCGGGTACTTTGATCACCGAAGGAGTGCGCTCTGCAGGGGCACAAATGATTAATGGTCTGGGAGAGCGGTTTGTGGATGAGCTTAAACCCAGAGACATAGTTGCGGCTGCTATTTTACGTGAATGTGTACAAGGGCGTGGCATTAATGCAGCAGGAGGATCTCAGGGTGTGTGGTTAGATACTCCGGGTCTGGAAGCTAAACATTCAGGTATTTTAGAGCAACGTTTTCCCAAATTAGTGAAATTGGGTTTAAAGAGCAAGGTCAATTTAAAAACAACTCCGATGTTAATTTATCCTACCCTGCACTATCAAAATGGTGGGGTAATTATTGATAAAAACGGGCTTTCTAATGTTAAAGGTCTGTATTGTGTAGGTGAAGTCAGTGGTGGGATTCATGGAAGAAACCGCCTTATGGGTAATGCTTTATTAGAGATTATTAGTTTTGGCAGAAAAGCAGGTGCACATGCTGCAAGTAAAAGAAAAGGTCTGCTACACAAAAAAATTACTATTGATCATATCAGTAATTTACGCCGTGAGCTGATGCAGCACGGTATGCCCATGCAAGAAAAATCTCCATTATTGTTCCCGGAATATGCTCAATTTGATGCTGAGGCAAATTATGCTGGAACGGCTACCAGCAATCGAAAAAAATATTCCAGCCAATGGTTTGACCTATGAATAAAGTTTTATTACACCCCAATTCACGTAGTAATAACCTTAACCGCTGGTTTATTGGTTATGGAGGAGGAGGGGTAAAAGCGGCAATAAAATCTCCCGATAAAATAATAGAGAAAATTGAGCAGGCAAAGTTACGTGGTTTAGGGGGCAGTGGTTTTCCCACCTATAAAAAATGGCAGTCAGTGCTGGAACAACAAGCCAGTCCAGATAAATATCTGATTTGTAATGGCAATGAAGATGAACCAGGAACCTTTAAGGATGCACTATTATTATCCGATACTCCGCATCAAGTTATTGAAGGAGCACTGATTGCGGCAATCGGCTGTCAGATTAATAAAATTATTTTTTATATTAATCCAGAACAAAAAACATCTCTGGAAAGCATTCGCGCTGCTGTAAAACAATGGCAGCAAAGCGAATTATATGCAGCAGCTAAAAAAGCCATAGAAAAACCTTTAAGCATAGAAGTTATAGCAAGCTCGGGATACTATATCGGTGGTGAAGAAACTGCTGCGATTGCATCGGTGGAAGGTAACTTTCCTTTTCCCAGAGGTAAACCCCCTTATCCTGCTATAGCAGGAGTTTTTACCTGTCCAACTCTGATTAATAATATCGAAACACTGGCAAATGTCCCGCATATACTACGCAATAGTGTGGACTGGTATCACGATCTGGGAAAGGGCGGATCCACAGGCACTAAAATTTATTGTTTAAGTGGTGATGTATTACGTCCAGGTGTTTATGAATTGCCGATGGGTACCTCCTTATCGGAATTAATTTTTACTCATGGTGGCGGTATGTTGCTGGAGAAAAAATTAAAGGCAGTCTTTACCGGTGGCGCTTCCAGTACCATTTTAACTCCCAAAGATTTAGATGTGGCATTGGATTTTGATTCGGTGCGAGAACGTGGTTCCAGCCTGGGAACAGGAGCAATGATTGTGGTCTCACATGGCACAGGTATTGTTAAACAGGTAACTGAATACGTAAATTTTTTTGCTCACTCATCTTGTGGGCAATGCCCTCCCTGTAAAACCGGCACATATTATATGTCGCTTTTATTAAATAAAATAGATACCGGGCAAGCAACCTCGGTGGATCTGGATTCGTTAATTAACCTATGTCGAATTCTGCCAGGCAGTGGGCGTTGCCATTTATTAGATGGAGCGGTCAACATTGTAGACAGTTCACTGAATCACTTTAAACAAGAATATCAAAGCAGTCTTAAGGGTTAGCCGTTACAACAGCATTAAAAAATGAAGTAGGAATTTAAATATTATGACTAATGAAGATAAAAAACCTCAGCAAATAAAAGAGCATATTGTTGAGATTGTCAGTGATTCAGGCGAAGGTGCGCAAAAATGTGGACAAACATTTGGTGCCATCGGTGGAAAAATGGGCAATGGTGTCTGGACAGTAGAAATTATCCCTGCTGAAATTCAACCACCAGCAAGAACCCCGGCAGGAGGAAGTGGTAATCGTATTCGGGTTGGCTCAAAAATCATGACCAATATGGGCGATGAAGCCGATCTGGTGGTCGGTTTTAATGAGCAGGTATTATATGCCCGCATTGCTAATGGGGCATATAAAAAAGGCACTATTGTTTTATTAGAAAATAAATGGGCAAGCGACCCACAGGAAAAAATTCGCAATGAATATGCCCTGGCAGTAAAGGAATTTAAAAAAAATGGCCTGATAGTACATGAACTGGCTCTGGAAGCAGAATGCCTTAAACTGGTGGACAATGCCCGTAAGGGTAAAAATATGTTTGTATTAGGCATGTTATGTCGTATCTATAATCGAGATACTGGCCTGGGCTTGAAAGAAATACATAATGCTTTTCACCGTAAAGGCGATAAAGTAGTCAAAATTAATCAGGATCTATTTAATGCAGGTTTTGATTTTGCCAAAGCTAGCCTGGATTATTATTTTGATATTCCAGCCTATGAAGGCGCCTTAGACGAAGGCAAAAGTAAAATCATGGTTACCAATGGTAATACTGCTGTGGGTCTGGGAGTGATGGCAGCGGGCATGGAGCTGGTTTCTATGTACCCTATAACACCCGCCACTTCGGCTTCGCATTATATTGCTGAAGTTTTTGATGGGGCAGGAGGTTTTGTCCACCAGGCAGAAGATGAAATTGCGGCTATTGGTTTTGCCATCGGTGCATCCTATGCGGGAAAAACTGCCTGTACTATTACCTCTGGCCCGGGTATGGCTTTAAAAACTGAAATGATTGGTTTAGCGGTAATGAGTGAAATCCCGCTAGTGATTGTAGATGTGCAACGTGGCGGGCCTTCTACAGGTTTGCCTACCAAAGTAGAACAATCGGATTTGCTTTCCTCTTTATATGGAATGCCAGGAGATGCTCCTAAAATTGTAATTGCAGCTGCTACCATTCCAGAATGTTTTGATTTTGTTATTATGGCCAGAAAACTTGCCGAAGAATTTAGGGTTCCGGTTATTTTGCTTACCGATGCAAACCTGGCCACAGGTGTTCAACCCTGGCCCAGACCAGAAATTCAAGAAGAGTGGCTTGCAGCTCCAGTGGATCAATCTCCCTGGGATAAAAATATTCCACCTTATGATTGGGACAAAGATACCGGGCTTTCACCCCGACCTATTCCAGGACAGCCTGATGGAATGTATGTGCTGACTGGACTGTCACATACACATCGCAGCAAAGTGGCTTACGATTCAGATACCAATCAAACCACTATGCAACATCGCAGCCGTAAAATTGCCGCCTTACAAAGCAGCTTAAAACCCCCCCTAGTTTATGGTGAGGAAAGTGCTGATATATTAGTAGTAGCCTGGGGTTCCACCATTGGTGCAATTGAAGAAGCGGTGGATAATTTACGTGCAGAGGGGCGCAGCATTGCTTCCTTGCATTTGCGTTTTATCTCACCTCTGGAACCTGGACTAAAGGAAATTTTTAGTCATTACAAAAAAGTGATGACCATAGAAATTAATTATAGTGACGATCCCAATGCTCCACAAATTAATAGTGATAATAGGCGTTATGCACAACTGGCAAATGTATTACGTGCCCAGTTTGCCATAGACATTGACTGCTGGTCAGTGGTTTATGGACACCCCTTGCAACCTGGTATGCTGGTAGAAGAATTAAGACAGCGTTTAGATACTATTAATAAATAAGAATAAGGAATTTTTATGTTTGGACTTAAAGCAGATTGGTCTTTAGAAGTATTTGAGCGTTATTTTACCTTGGGTGATTATGCGGGGGGAGAAGTTCGCTGGTGTTCGGGCTGTGGTGATTTTGCCATATTAAATACCGTACACCGGGTTTTGCGTGATGCTCAGGTTGCACCTGAAAAAAGTGTTGCAGTATCTGGTATTGGCTGCTCCAGTCGTATGCCCCATTATATGGGCACTTATGGTTTTCATGGCTTACATGGCAGAGCCTTGCCTATTGCTAATGGGGTAAAATCCCGCCGTCCCGATCTGGATGTGTGGGTTGCCACAGGAGATGGCGATTGTTTTTCCATTGGCGCCGGCCCCTGGTTACACGCCCTGCATTTAAATATGGATATGGTGGTATTAGTTTTTGATAATGCGATTTATGGCCTGACTAAAAAACAGACCTCTCCCACCACCCCACAGGGAACTATAACCAATACTCATCCAGGTGGCTCCTTATTACCGCCATTAAATCCGCTGACTATTACCCTGGGCATTACTAATATATCCTTTGTTGCTCAGGTAGTGGACTGGAACCCTCCGATGTTATACGAAACAATTAAGGCCGCCCATCAACATCGTGGCACCAGTTTTGTTCGTGTATTGCAACGTTGCCCGGTTTTTTCCGAAGGTTTTTCAAAACCACTACAGGACAATCCTTCTGGTTTTACCCTGTTAGAACATGAGAATGGAATAACTATTGATGATAGTGTCAGAGGTATTTTTGGCAATATAGTTGAGCACGATCCCAATGATTGGTTAGGGGCAATGAAATATGCCCGTGATGAAGAAAATATTCCTCTTGGTTTGCTCTACCACAATCCGGATGCCATAGTTTATGAAGACTTATCTAGCCAGAGTATGGGAAAAACCAATGATGAAAAAATAGCTGCACTAAATGCCGCTTTTGATAAGTTCTCAATCTAGTTGTGAATATAATTGAGTAAGTTGTAATGACAGAAAACAGTAATAGACAATATCTACCCACTTTTCCAACGGTAGTTAAAGACAGTGAAAACAGCCAGAAGCTGATGCATGCTTTGCGTCACTTCCATCTGGGAAATCCCCGCATTTGTGAACAATTAGAGCCATTAGATAAAAGCTTTTTACCCGCAATGCTTGGAGCCTATAGAGACACCTCGCAACTACGTTATGACTATCCTCTGTATTTAAGCTCCAAAATACCTGTCAGTGATGGCAATAACAATATAAACAACACAAACAAAGAAAGTGATTTAGCTCAGTCAATAAGCCTCTATCTAAAAGAAACTATTGAGAGTTTTGCTAGAACGCCTGATAGTGCGCGAATTTTAAAAGATAATCTGGCCTGGATAGAGCGCTCTTTAAGAGTCAGCACTAAAAAAACTGAGGGGCCTACTCTGCTTGTTCCACTTTTATCACAAAGCTGTGAGGAACTGCTGCAGCATTTACAATTAGATAAAGAAAACCAACAACGCCTACTCCTGGATATTAAACAGCTATTAGCTGCAATACCCAAAGAGGCTTTAATACTGGGTTATGGACGCTTCCCTGCACTGCACTTATTAATGCATTTAATTACACATCAGGTGATCCCTAAACTGTCCCAGTTTAAAACAGATAGCCAGCAATATATAAAACAGCTAAGTGTTTTATTGGCGGTGGACGATAGCAAACAAAGCCAGGCTTCTTCTGCTGCTGCATTAAAATCCAATATTGGCTCCAAGCAGTTTTTTAATACCGAATCCTTATCTAAAATAGTTAAACATTCGCAAGGCTCAATCAATATGTCTCTACGCAGGCGTAAGCGTATTGAAGATGCTTTGGCGGTATTACAGGCATTTAAAGAAAAACAGACGCTGATTCATATTGTGCATAGTCATGAAATGGCAAATGAAGACTTTATTAATAAAAATGTTTCTTTCACTAATGAACACCATAGTGACCCCTGTTTAAAAGCTACAGAAGTTTTTGATCAGCAGGCTCAGGAGCTGGCACAGGTATTTGCAGCTGCACGTATAGCTAAATTAGAAATAGCCAATAGTTATAATGAGAATATTCATGATCCCTGGTTTAATAGCTTTAGCTGGGAAGCTTTTTCATCTGCGGAACTTATTTTAGTACCTTCGGTTATTGTTCTAGAATCGGCTAATCGCCTTGCTAATGAAAGCATGGTTTCCTTTTCGCAATTGCTTAATTCCGGACGTCCAGTACATATTTTTGCTCGGGTGCAGGCTCACAATAATCCAGGAGCCAAAGAAAATGAAGACCCTTTTAAAAGCTATCGCAGTGAATTAGGGTATTTTGGTATTAGTCATCGTCAGGCGGTAGTTACCCAATGTTCAGCTGCACGTCATCAACACCTGTTAAAACACTATACCACCGCTCTTAATGCCACACGCACCAGTTTGCATCTGATCAGTGTAGGGCTGCGAGAAGTTGCTGAAGGTTGTACCCAGGAGCAGGAGTTAGGTTTAAATGCCTGGCTGGTAGCAGGTGCAGCTCTGGAAGGACGGGCGCACCCATTTTTTATGGTTAACCCGGCGCAAGGAGACTCTGCTGCCGATAGAATGGATTTTGCAGGCAATCCTCAGCCAGAAAAAGACTGGCCCAGCCAGATCTTTAATTTTATTGCTGAAGGGGGAGAGAGCAGTGAAATGCAGTTAAGTTTTACTTTTGCAGACTATGCCTTGCTTACTCCCAGACTTTATCACCACTTTACTTTAATTTCACCACAATGTGAGTCAGATGATTTATTAGTAGTTGCAGATTATCTTAGCCTTCCAGAAGAGCAGGTGGATCACCTGGTACCTTATATATTAGCAGTGAATAAACACAATGAATTGTATAAATTAGCCGTTTCCAGAGCTTTAATCCATGCCTGTAGAGATCGCTTAAATTTTTGGCATACTTTGCAAGAAATGGCCGGTGTGAGCAGCCGATATCTTGAACAGGCGGAGTTACGTATTCAAAGTGAAGCAGATAATCAAATTGCAATTAAACTGGGTCTGGCAGAGGCTCAGTTTAAAGCAGAATTAGAGCGGGTAAAAACACAGGCCGCCGCCGAAGTTATGAGCCGTTTAACCGATATTTTATTAGGTATGGATTTATCTTCCACAAATAGCAGCTATCAATCGCTTCCTGCTTCAGCAGCAGATCCAACTTCACTAACTGCTTCAACAACTGCAGACCCAGCAGAAAAAAAGCAACAGCAGGCGGCAGAAGAACCACAGCAAGAAAGTTTTGATGATGCCTGGATAGATAGTCCACTATGTACCACTTGTAATGACTGTACCGATATGAACCCGTTGATGTTTGTTTATAATGATACCAATCAGGCCATTATTGCAGATCTTGGTGCAGGAACGTATAAGCAAATGGTTGAAGCAGCAGAAATTTGTCCATCCAAATGTATTCATCCAGGAAAACCCTGGGATAAAAGTGAAGACAATCTGGATGATCTAACTGAACGTGCAGTTGCGTTTAATTAAATCCTGCCATGAACTTACTGGACATAATTACCGCACCTGCAATTATGAGTGGTCTGGGGCTATTATTTGGGGTAATTCTGGCCGTTGCTTATCACTATCTAAAAGTAGAGGAAGATCCGCGTATAGTTACAACTGAAGAATTATTACCTGGCACTAATTGTGGAGCCTGTGGTGAACCGGGCTGTTTACCCTTTGCCATAAAACTGGTGGCAGATGAGGTAAAACCCAGCGCTTGTACTGTAGCATCAGAAGACCAGATAGATAATATCTCCGAATTTTTAGGCGTAGATGCAGGTGAGTTAGAAAAACGTGTCGCTCGATTAAAATGTGCCGGGGGAAAAGCCCAGGCTTTTCAAATTGCAGAATATCAGGGTTTTGAAGGTTGCAGGGCAGCAGCCGTTATCTCTGGCGGTGGCAAAGGCTGCTCATGGGGCTGTCTGGGTTTGGGCGATTGTGAAGTAGCCTGTAGTTTTGATGTGATCCATATGAACGATAATGGCCTGCCTGTTGTAGATGTAGATAATTGTACTGCCTGCTCTGATTGTGTGGATATCTGTCCTAAAAATTTATTTGAATTAAAATCACTTTCGGAAAAACTATATGTTCAATGTAATATTCCATTAGCAGGCGATGCCGTAAATGCCTTATGCAGTGTAGGCTGTGACGGCTGTGAAAAATGTGTAGCAGATGCCCCCGAAGGTTTAATGAAAATGGTTAATGGTTTGCCCCTTATTGATTACAAAAAAGTTGACTATAAAAAGCTTGATTATAAAAGAGTTGACTACAAAAAGCCTGATTATAAAAAAGCAAAATCCAAAGCAAGGATTAAACTTAGCAATAAACCCATGCAACGCTGCCCAACAAATGCCATACAGTGGTTAGAAGGGGATCAATTTAGTCAGCAGCAAAGCCATAAAGATCGTTACTCTCAGAATATAGAAAGAGTATAGAAAAGTATAAAAACTATTATGATAAAATTTAATCAAACCGCTATTCGCTTATATCTTAAACTTTTTGGCAGCCCAGAGCAGGCAGGCCAATTAGCCTATGGTATAGAAACAGTACTGGATGGCAATACTGCTATTGCCGTAACCGAAGCCTGTATTACCGAGGTTGCTGTTTTAGGAGGGGGCTTTTCAGAACCGCTTGCCGCTCTGGCCTGGTTATCGGAGCAACAGCGGGTAAGCAGTAATTTATTTGACCAAAAGCTCAGTGTTCAACATGCAGATTCACCTCGTGGTGCCTTAGCTATTGCAATGGGCATAACTATGTCTGGTCATCGTAGTACGGTTTTTCTAAATGCCCAGGATTTAGCCAGTTGTCAGGATTTATTGCATCTGGCCGTAGGCAGGCAATTAGCACTGGTCATTCATTTAGATAACCAGCTGCTTGGCAGCCAGGGCAATAATAGTAGCAGTGGCCATGAAGTTTTACATCAGATTATGGACAGTGGCTGTATGGTTTTATTTGCCGCTAATGTACAACAGGCAGTTGATTTTAGCCTTATTGCCAGACAAGTAGCCGAGCTAAGCCTAAAACCGGTTATTGTAGTTATGGACGGAGCAGAAACGGCATTATCTGTGCAGGATGTTCGCCTGCCCAGTCGTGAGCTGGTATTGCAGTTTATTGGTGCTGCGAATGAGAAAATAAGCAGCCCATCTATAGCACAAAAACAATTGTTTTTAGAATCCCGCTGCCGCTTACAGAGCTGGTTTGATCTGGATACCCCGGTATTACAAGGAGCAATGCTTGATGCTGAAATCGCTGCTTTAGGTCATAGTGCCAGGCAGGTATATTTTGATCCCCTGGTGCAGCAGCAGTTTGAAAAAAGCACAAAAATTTATGCTAAATTAACCGGCAGGAACTACCAAAGCGTCTCTGGTTTTGGTTTAAAAAAGGCGGACATTATTTTTATCGCCCAGGGCAGTGCTATTGAAACACTTAAAAGCCTGAGCAATTATTTATTAGCCGCAGAAAAAATACAGTTAGGTGTAATTGCATTACATAGCCTGCGTCCATTTGATTCTGAGTTATTAATCAAGTTATTAGCAAAGGCTAAGGATGTTATTGTACTGGATAGAAGTGATCTGCCACTGGCCGATGATGCGCCCTTAATACGTGAAATTCGTGCCAGTATACAAAAGAATAATCAGCTCAAACAATCACAGCCAATCCAGCCTTATCTGCATTCCATTATTTATGGACTGGGTGGGACAGCACTGAATATTGCTGATCTGGTACAACTCTGTTTACAGCTAAAAGCATTAAACAAGAGCCATAATGGTTTAGCCGGACGTTATTTAGGCATACATTTTAATAGTGAAAAAAATACCAGCAATCACCCCAAATATCAGGTGATGTTAGATGTTTTATTACGTTATTACCCACAAATCAGTGAACTGGGCATTAATGCCAAAGATAAAACCCTGGATTTATTTAGCCACCCTTCAAATAAAAATGTAGAAAAACCACTTAATCTAGCGCTTAGCCATTTAGGAGAAAACACTAATTATGCTTCTATAATGGATCTGGCTGGATTTTTACATTCACTAACAGGCAATTATATCCGCAGTATAATAGGCTCTCCCTGGCAACAGTGGCGCACACGCCAAATAGATTATTTGCAGCAATCAGCGCAAGCTTATGCTTTGGGTAGTTCGGCTCTGGTAGATTATTTTATTGTTATAGAAGCAGATATTGGGAGCTTATTATCGGCCTGTCACAATTTAAACTCTTATGGTAGTCTGTTATTTAGCAGTACTTCTCGGCTTTATAAAAAACTGTCAGCAACGGAGCTTTCACAATGGTTGTCTTGCCTGGATTTAATTAAAACTAAAAAGCTTGGCTTGTATCAGGTAGAGCTGGATCAAAGTGAAACAGCTTATTTAGCAGAGCAGCAGTCCTGGGAAAAAATATGTGGCATATTGCTGGCACTACTTAAAGAAAACCATAATTTAAATCTAAAAAGCCGCAAGATCGTAGCTATTCGCCAAAGTTATTTAGCAACATTATTAGCAGGGCATAGTTCTCAGCAAAATGCGGATCAAGAGGCTGTGTTAGCCGATGTTTTTAAGCAGGCAATGGAAAACTGTTCTGCTCTGGATAGACCTTCTTTATTATTAAATACCAGCCGTATAACAAGCAATAAGCAATCTCAGCAAATCACAGCTAAAAAAATTGATAATTTTGCTCAGGTCGCTGATGGTTATGATAGTCTGCCACGTTTTTGCGATCAGCTGGATAGTTTATCCACTTTACAATCAGGCCAGGCAACAGCTTTATGTGCCGATCCTTTCCTTGCTAGTGCTATAGTTCCACCATTAACTGCAAGTTTTAACGATCTCAGCCAAATTTCAACTCAGGCTATTCCAGTATTTAATGCTGTAGACTGTACTGCCTGTGGAGCATGTTGGGCTAATTGTCCAGACAGTGCTATTGCAACTATTGCTATCAGTCCTAAGGCTTTAATTGATAGTGCTATAAATAATACCGGTGCAGATGCATTACGTTCGGTAACACCCAGGCTGGCAGCACAAATTGCTAAACAGTGTAGAACGCAGGCTGTAACTGATGCAGAGGAAAGTAAACAAAAACCCGGCACGGCAGGAGAATTATTAAGCGCTGCATTTGACTGGTTAAAGGAAAAAGCAGGATTTGATGCACAGCGTATGCAAGCTATTAGTGCAGATTTTAATAAAGTACTAATAGCAATTGCTGACTTTCCTATAGTTATCAGTGATGGCTTTTTTTACTCACAGGAAAAACAACAAAATGGCAGTGGTGAACTTTTTAGTCTGGTTATTAATCCGCAAAGCTGTAAATCCTGCGGCCTCTGTATTGCGCTTTGTGAAACGCAGGCATTGGCATATAAACAAACAGCCGAGCAGACAGATCCTGTACTATTGTGGGAAATGTGGCAGCAAACTCCAGATACCTTGTCCACTACTATTGAGCGTATTAATCAACAGCAGCTAATGCCAACGGGAGCGGCTCTAATGTTATCCCGCTATCATGCTTTTGCACTTTCTGGAGGCGATCTGGCTGAGCCTGCATCGGGTGAAAAAATTGCTCTGCGACAAATCTTAGCCGGTGTAGAATATCATCAGCAACCGCTTTTATTTCGTTTTATAAAGGAGTTAGAGCAGTTAAGAGCACAATTAAAAGAAGAAATTAGTGCTAATCTGGCACAGGCTTTACCAACAGAAAACTTAAATCTTTTAGCAGCAAAACTTTCTGATATTAAAACTCGTCAGGTAGATTTAAATGAGCTATTGGAAAGCCCAGAGCAGTTAATGGAAAATACCGCTATCGATGCAGTTAAAGTGCGTCAATTAGTGGATTATGTATTACAGCTAAATGATTTGCTCTATAAGTTATCAACAGGTTCCTATGGCTTAGGTCGAGCGCGTTATAGTTTATGTATTACCTCTCCATCTATTAGTAGCTGGGCTGGCAGTTTTCCAAATAACCCCTTCCAGGTGCCGGTTAATATTGATATGACTGGTGAAAGCGCACAAATTGCAACCGGTTTGGTACAGGGGCAAATAAATGATTTATTAGTTGCAATAAGTTTAAAACGAAAAGTACAGGCCAGTTTAAATCCACGTGCTACAACAAATAATAAAACAGCTTCTAAAACACAATTATTAGATTGGTCTGATTTAACTCAGGAAGAGCAACAATTATGTCCGCCATTATTATTAGTGGGGGGTGATGAGATCCTGGCAGGTCAGGGGCTGGCACAAATTTCATTATTATTAAATTTAAATTATCCGATTAAAATAATTATTTTTACTGAGTTGGACAGTGGCCTGGTGGCAAGCAGACATATCGACTCGGCAAATAATCTGGCTCTAATGGCTATGTCGCAAAGAAATGCCTATGTGGCGCAAAGCTCTATTGCAGACAATAGCCACTTGCAAAGCTGTGTACATGATATGTTAAATGCTAATGCCGCAACGGTTTTACGTATTCATACTCCCAGCCCGTCTAAGCATGGCTTTAAAACTGAGTGGTGTATACAGCAGGCAGAATTAGCGGTAAAAACACGCATGTTTCCGTTATTTTCGTATAATCCAGAGCGTGAGGGTGTGTTTGGTTCCAGATTGTCTCTAGTCGGAAACCCACAGATTGATCAGGATTGGAGCAGTAAAGAAGAAGGGGATTTATTCACTCCAGCAAACTGGGCGATTAATGAAAAACGTTTTCAGGCTCATTTTTCTGCTTTATCTGACAAGGCGCTTTTGCCCACCGAGATCTCTTCCTGGGTAAAACTTTCAGATGCCGATAAGCAAAAGAAAACCCCTTATTTTGTAAATGCAAGTGCTGATAAAATAACGATTAGCAAAGAATTTGCCACTATGCTCAATCAGCAGCAGCATTTATGGCGTTGTTTGCAAGAACTGGCAGGAATTGTAACGCCGTTTACTGACCTGGTAGAGCAAAAAGTGCAACAGCGGGTTGCCGCGGAGCATCAACAACAATTAGACAGTTTGCGCGCTGAGTATGAAGAAAAACTTAAACTATTAGAGGCTAACTATAATAATCAGACCCATACTAAAATTCGTAATCAGCTATTGGGTATAGCGGGTTATGATGTGAGTCATTTGCAATAGGTTTGTTGATTATTATTTTCTGGTAGAAAATATTTCCATTCCCTAAGTTCTTTTGTTGGGAATCTGATAACCACAGCGTCATTCCCGAGGTCCTTTAATCGGGAATCTATAAACTTTTTTTTAAGAATTGTACCTAGATGCAATTACGGATACTTGTCCTTATGATTTTCAGAAGCACATCCCATTTTTTTGTTTGGTTTTGAGCTTTGTAATTAAGAGCTGTTGTTTGGCAGGGATCTCGCTTATGCTCCGAAAATAAATTAATACTTTAGAAGTTTTATATTTCGTAAAAGTATTTATCCCTATGGACAAACAAGCATCCGCAATTGCTTTAATATCTGATTTGAGTCAATTTTTTTAAGAAAAATAAACAATAGTTACCTAAAAACATCATTTGTAGGTATTTATATTTTTTTTGTGGTGGTAGAAAATACACAGAAAAATACACCAAAAATACACAGACATCCATAAATACACAGATAAACAGATAAAAATAAATACACAGATAAATACACAGACATCCATAAACAGAGAAATACACAGACATCCATAAACAGATAAATACACAGACATCCAAATAGATCCAAATAAGAAATACACAGACATCCAAATAGATCCAAATAGATTTACTTAAAACTCAGTAAAGAATTGCTAAATATTTAACATTAATTTTCAGCATTTATTCAAATTTTCTTATGGCTGTAAATTTTTGGAAGATTTATAAGGAATAACTAATAATTATCGTTATTTAGGCAATAACATACTGTATTAGAGTTGTGGTCAATCTTGAAGGGGAATTTAGCGTAGCAATTCTTAATTGCAAAAAGGATTGTTATGAGAAAACAAACGCCTACAGGCTTGAATACCCATAAGCCATTTCTTATCCTGTTGCTGGCAAATCGACTGTATTTTCTCTTCAGGCCCCACAAAGCCATAAAAATGCTGACTAAAACTGTCTACCGTTTCCAGCCAGATAGCGGGATTTATACCTAATTTATTTAACAGTTTGGGTTCAGATTTGGCAATAGAGTATCCTCTGGGGGAATCACCCCGTATAGCTCTACCTGACCAGTCCGCTAATTCAAAATAATCCTTTAAAGTGTAAGGGATA